>CAJVXP010000064.1 GCA_913009685.1 uncultured Bacteroidota bacterium | reverse complement strand
GGACGCTTTTGCCATCTTCCTTGCCTTCCAGCACAAGCTGGTAGTCCGGCTGCAAAATAAAGAACCGGTTTTTTCCGGTCGAAGAAAAGTCACGCTGCGCCGGATCGAATGGTTTTGTCCATTGTATCTTGTCTTTTTCAGCTTTTTTTTGTGCATAACTAACATTCTCGGTCACTGTCATCGCAAGGATGACAATAATTCCTGTAACGGCAAATTCTTTTATTTTCATTGTCGTTCCTCCTGCTTTTTTAGAACAATCAGATTATCCGTTTTCTTCGTGCTCTTCGCCTTTCTCTTCCTGTTCCTTTTCCTCACCTTTAGTTTCCTTCCTGACAACCTTACCACCAGCGTCCAGGACTACTTCCATCCCGGCTTCTCCCTGTTCTAATTTTATTTCATAAACAATAGCTTCACCGGTTTTTTCCAGACTTTCCGCTTTCTTAATTTTACTGTCGCCAAACTGTGATTATAATGTGGCCAAAACCGATGCAGGCAGGTCTTTTTTATCAAGTTTGGCTTCCGTTTCCAGCCATTTGCCGCCGGCATCAAAATTGGCCGACATTTCTTTGCCGTTCAACTCGAACTCCGCTTCAAACTCGGTATCGGATTCTTTGCCCCACTCCACGTCCTTCACCGTGTGGTATTTGGCTTTAAATGAGGCCGCTACTGCTCCAGGCACTGAAATTCCCGCTGCGCTCTCTGTGTGTTCTTCCGCTTCTTCTCCATGCTCCCCGGCTTTTCCCTGCTCATTTTTTTCACTTTTCTCCTTTTACTATTCACCTTTTTCTCTTCACCTTTTTTTTCTCTTTTCTTTTCTTTTTCTGTTTTATTTCATCTACATCTTTCCCTTTTCCTATCTACTCATTACCTTATCTTTTCTTTTTTAGGGTTTTACTTTCTTTTTTCTTTTTTTTTTTAATGCTACGGCGACCACCGAGATCTACACTCTTTCCCTACACGACGCTCTTCCGATCTCTCCGGCCACATTCAGGATGTGAAAAGCCCACTCTCCTGTCCTGGGGTCATAACTCTCACCATCCCCCCAAACCCAAACTCCGTTAAAAAACGGCTGAGGACCATATGCCAGGTCGAAGGTGAAGTTCGGGTTTCCATCATATCGAAACCCGTCGGACAGATTGCTCCCGTTTGCGAAGTTGTCAAACTGGGTGATGCTGGCGATGTAGTCTCCGGCCCCCATGGTCTGAGTATAATATGAATCCCAAACCCCATAATCATAAGAAGTTCCGTTGGAAAGGGCGCTTCCTGTAAGCCATCCGTCATCCTGCTGTTGTAAAAAGCTTCCATCCGCAGCCCAAATGGCCAGGATGGGATCAAACCCCCCATCGTACCAGGAAGAGGAAAAGATGGTAATTGCGCCGGGCGCCGCCATGCTGAAATTAAACTGAAGAACGTCGTTGTCCTGGTTAAAAGCGCCGTTGAAATCGAAGTCCAGGGCCAAAGCCGACATGCTAAAGGCCAAAGCCGTGACCAACGCCAGAATAAACAGGGTCAGCTTTTTCATATTGCCTCCTTTTAAGTTGAAAAATTTCCCAAGAAAATATATTCTACTATCCCTACCGCACTGCAAATTCTGGTCCTATTTCAGACAATTTATTTTTCAGTTTACTTTCATTTACTTCGTCAATGAAATATATTGGAATGCAGGGAGAATAATGAAAAGGAAGCTGCCCGGGTGATTGAGGGTTATTATTTTCATTTACTTTTTGGTTAATTTTGCCGACAACCTTTTGAATTTCTTCAATTGGAATCCCTCCGTGTCTTAATAGGACAAATCCTTCATCGTTAACTTTTATAATTGTCGATTCTAATCCGATAGTTGTTTTACCACCGTCCAAAATAATATTAACCTTTTCTCCAAGTTGTTCTGAAACGTGTGAAGCTGTTGTAGGACTTAGTCTACCGAATACATTTGCACTCGGAGCAGCTATAGGAACTTCGCACCTGCCAATTAATTCTAAAGCTACTTTGTTGTTGGGCATACGAACTGCCACGGTATCATTGCCGGCGGTTACAATTTTTGGAACAATGTCTTTTTTGGGCATAACCAAGGTTAGCGGACCAGGCCAAAATTTTTCAATCAAAAGATTAACTTTATCGTTATTTATTTGTGCTATTTTGTCCAAATATTCCGGCGAAGAAATGTGTAAAATTAATGGATTAAATGTATAAATCGGAAAAGG
>CAJVXP010000063.1 GCA_913009685.1 uncultured Bacteroidota bacterium | reverse complement strand
AAAAAGAAAGAAATATGTTAAAAGAAGAAAAGTATAACAAAAATCTCGTGGTGGTTATTGCAGCTATAGCAGCCACCGGAGGCTTGCTCTTTGGGTTCGATACCGGAGTTATTTCGGGAGCTATTCCTTTTTTCCAACAGGATTTTCAGATCAGCAACAGCATGGTGGAGAACATCACCACCGCAGGGCTTGTAGGGGCAGTGATTGGTGCTATGTTTACCGGAAGATTATCTGATATTATCGGCAGGAAAAAAGTCATCTTAATGGCTGCTATAATTTTTATTATCGGAGCTGCCTGGTCGGGATGGGCTCCCAACGACAGGGTGTTGATTGCAGCACGTCTTTTTATCGGATTGGCCATTGGGATATCTTCTTTTTCGGTGCCTTTGTATATTGCTGAAATTTCCCCCACCAAAATCAGGGGACGTTTGGTTTCGCTTTTCCAGCTGCTGATAACCATTGGCATATTGGTTTCCTATCTCAGCGACCTGCTCTTTGCCAACAACAACGACCTGTCGTCCTGGCGTCCCATGTTTTATGTCGGGGTTATTCCGGGGTTAATTTTATTTATCGGTATGCTTTTCCTGCCTGAGACTCCTCGCTGGCTTATGAGCAAAGGCCGTGAAGACGAGAGCCGGCATGTATTGAAAAAAATCGAAGAACCCGGGCTGGTGGAGACTTCCATCCGGCAGATGAAAGAGGACATCGAAAGAGCAAAAAGCCGGGCTACATTCCGCGAAGTTTTCAAACCCTGGCTGCGAACGGCTCTTATGATTGCTGTGGGAATTATGTTCTTTCAACAGTTTGTAGGCATTAATACGGTCATCTACTACAGTCCCAAAATATTTATGATTGTTGGATTTGAAGGTGCCCGTGCCGGAATATGGGGCGCTGTAAGTGTGGGGGTTGTCAATGTGGTATTCACCGTACTTTCTCTCTTTCTTATCGACAAAATCGGCAGAAGAAAACTCTATTTCATCGGTATAAGCGGTATTATCTTCTCGTTGCTTGCTCTTGGAACTGTCTTTGCTTTTCACTCCTCCCTCGGTGATACCGGAAAATGGTTTGCCATTGTTTTTGTATGGATTTACATTGCCTTTTTTGCCATCAGCCTGGGGCCGCTGGGCTGGCTCTTTATCTCCGAAGTCTTTCCGCTTCGCGTAAGAGGTATCGGCTCCTCCATCGGCTCTTTGTCCAACTGGCTTTTTAACGGACTGGTAGCTTTTACCTTCTTTAAAATCGTTAAGTTGTTTACTGCTTCAGGAACAGGAATCATTACTCACGAAAAATTATATGATACCGCTACGCATACTTTTACTATGCAGGCGGTAAACAATGGCAATCCGGCAGGAGCCTTTTGGTTTTATGCCTTCATCGGTATTGTCGGTCTGGTGTGGGGTTATTATTTCCTCCCTGAAACCAAAGGTATTTCACTTGAGAAAATTGAAGAACACTGGCGGAAAGGCGGAAAGCCAAGGGATTTGAAAGAATAAACAAAAAAGGTCCGATTCATGCGAATCGGACCTTTTTTGTTTGATTTTAAAACCTGTTGGTTCTATTTGCTCAACACATTTCATCAATAACTTTGCAGGCACGGAAACCGTCGGCTGCTGTCTAAATGGTATCGGCAGTACGGTTGACGGCATCGCCACCGGCAAAGACTTTCGGATCGTTGGTTTGTTATTTTTAATTTTCATATAAATTGATTAAAGATAATCTGTTCCTGGCACATCAATATTCTTAATACGTATATTTGTCCAATATAATTATGCGTTCAGACCATTTTGGAAGTAGTAAACCAAAGATTTTGACAGACGAAAAAACATTAGTTAAGGCATTAAAAAATGGGGATAAAGTTGCTTTTGAAAAAATTTTTCACATGTATCATGAGCAACTTTATTTCTTTTGTTATTCTTTTTTAAATCAAAAAGAAGATGCCGAGAATATAACGCAGGATGTTTTTGTAAAACTATGGATAAAAAGAGCCACGCTTGACTGCGAAAAATCATTTTCCGGTTTTCTCTTTACAATGACAAAGAACCTGGCGCTGAATTATATTCGCAAAACCATTCATCAGCAAATTTTTGTTAATCAATTACTAAGCAATACTCTGGAAGATTGTTGCCAAACTGATAAACAGGTATCGTTAAATGAAGTAAAACACTCCTTAAACAACCTGATTAATCAGCTTCCACCCAAACGAAAAGAAATATT
>CAJVXP010000062.1 GCA_913009685.1 uncultured Bacteroidota bacterium | reverse complement strand
GCTGTTCCTTCAACTTTCCTGATTTTCTGGGCGTATGCAGGAGAAAACGCAAGAAGCAGAAACAGGACGGGAAGCAAATAAAACTTTTTCATCATATTATCATTAGGTTAATAACAGGTGGCCAACAAACTTAATTAAAGTTATTGGAAATTAATAATTTCCGGTTGTTTATTTTCAAAACCCGGCATCAGCATCCCCGGTTTGGAACCCAGGTAAGTGGGATCACAGACGTAATACCTGGCATCATGATAATTTATATAGCTCCCCCGGATGTTTTCAGGCAGGTTCACCGCAAGCGATACATGTCCCGGAAATACCAGCCCGATGGATTTTAAGCCCGTAAAATATTTTATCAGTTGGCCCAGCAGGATGGCCCGGTCTTCGCAATCGGAATAGTTACCGGCAATGGTTTCCTCACTGAAAAAATATTTTTCTTTCCCGAACTGGTCTTCATCGCTTTTGTAAGGGAAATCCATCTGCACAAAATCCAGTAAAACGGCCACCTTCTCCATTTGCGTCTTTCCTTTGAAAAGAGGTTTAAAATAAGCCGATAAACTTTTCAATGCCGTATTTGAAGGAGGAGGAGGAAAATAAACGGGAAGTTCACAATCGGGATAAGTTTCATAAAAATCAACCATATTCCGGTTATAGGTCAGTTTGATCTTCTGGTTTTTGAAATACAGCTCTTTCTTCATTGTTTCCGGCGGGAAAGAAGCGTTTTTATAAACCTTCAGCGAAACCGGCTGGTTATCTCCGGGATAAGATTCCGGGAACGTTACCATAGATGCCTGTTTTTTGGGTTGTTCCGGAAAACTGATCACGAAATATTTCTTTCCGTCGTTGAGCAAATAAGAAAGATAATACACAGGCACATCAAAATTGACCAACAGGAAAACATTTTTCTTATTATACCCCGCTTTTACGTCATACCCGGTTTTGAGAAGGGCAAACCAGGTAAACATGACCTGTTCGTTCGGCGTGTTAAAATAATACGGGGAGGCATCCTGCAGCAACTTCAAAAACCCCCAGGCATTGAAACCCTTTTCAGCGGCCTGCTTTTCCAGTAATTGAATGGCTGCCAGCAGCTCATCATTTGAAGCGTTGTCCCTGAAAAATCCTGCAATCTCTTGTTGGCTGACCTCATTATCATTCAAAACAGAAGTTGTCCTTACTTTTTGCACTTCAATTCTGGAGCCGTAAAAATCCAGGGTTGAATAAGGTTTGGCACGGGCTATAGCATTATATTTGTCGGGAACCAATTGATATTGTATCTGCCGCCCCGTATCTTCCAGCATGGTTTTTCTTTTTTGGAGCGGTTTTATCTCCTGAACCTTCCGGGGAGTCGCCGTATCTGCTCTGGGCTGGACTTTCGGTTTCGGCACTGTCTTTCGTTTGTCTTTCATCAGCTCGTATTCTTTCCAGTTTTCCAGTAAAAACTGATAAAAAATGGAATCGTTTTTCGATTTGAACGCTTCAAATTCCTGCCGGATGCTTTTTTGGAATTCATCAAACTCTTTTTGGAATTCATCGGTTGTATCACCACCCTGTGCCCGGGCCTGAATGATAAAACCAAAAAATGCGATGGTCAGGAATGTTGTAAATAAAATAATTTTTTTTAATGGCTGTTTCATCTGTTTATAATTTTAAAATAATCATTCTCCTGTGTGAACCGACGGGTTAACCCGTCGGTTCATGGTTGTTTCATTATTTAAAACGGATTTATTTGATTGTAAAATAATTCATGTTCAACGTATCCTGCAAATACCAGGCATATTTTCCCGGCGGCAACATACCGGGATATATAGTGTATTGAGTGTCCGACAATGAAACCCCGGAATGAAATATGATCTGGCGCGTGGTTTGGTCCAGAATGCCAAAACTGACTTTTAGAGTATCAACAGGAGCTGCCCAGTGGAAAACAAGTGTGTCTTTCTTTTTGAAAAGTTGTTCATTAACAGGCGTGATCAACTGAATACGGTATCTGATCTTTGCCAGTTTTTCAGGCTGATCTTGTTGTAAAAGCACGGTATCCACAACTTCTGCCATTTGATTTTTGTGGATTTGTTTGCTGTCCGGTCTGACAAACAGCCAGTAAATACCAATCAGTAAAGCAATGGAAGACGCCACCAGATCGGAAGAGCACACGTCTGAACTCCAGTCACATTCCTTTATCTCGTATGCCGTCTTCTGCTTGAAAAAAAAAATATAATAAAAAAATATAATCGAAAAATAATAAGCCAATTTCTCACAGCGCACATGTGGTTCAAGCGCTCAAGAGCACACGTGTCAGATACC
>CAJVXP010000061.1 GCA_913009685.1 uncultured Bacteroidota bacterium | reverse complement strand
GATAAAGGAATGTGACTGGAGTTCAGACGTGTGCTCTTCCGATCTTTATCTCTCCTATTTCGCGATACGAATAACCTTCATAATCACGCAACAGTATCACAGAACGCTGCATATCAGGCAATTGTTCCACAGCTTTATTCAGTATTTCCTTTAAATCGGAATAGCCATATTCGATGGCTTCCGGTTTATGTTTGTCTGTTTCCAGTGTTTCCATCCGGCTCTGTTTCCGGATATAATCAATCATAGCATGGTATGCCGTAGTAAAAAGCCATGATTTCCCTTTTTCCGCATCGACATCCTTATGCCGTTCCCACAACCGCAGAAAAGCTTCCTGCACCAGATCCCGTGCCAACTCCCTCTCTTTCGTATTCTTTAAAAGAAAGCGGTAGAGCCCGTCCGATACGTCATCCACACAACGGTTGTACTCACTTATGTTCATGCAAAGGGTAGATATGTTGCCATTAATAGTGTGACGAAGATAGGGGTTGTTTTGTTACAGGAATAGAATATTGTTTGATGAATTTCCCGCGCGGGATTTCAAATCCGAATGAGCCTAAGAATCCACGATGAAATCTTTGTCAACAACTAATCCAAATACAACCCTGTCATTTTCATTATCTTTTTCTTTTTCAAATGCAAACCATAATGCAACTAAAGGGTTTGCACTCCAATCAATAAGTCTCGTTGGCAAACCATAATGTTGTCCTAAAGACAATAAATCCCAGCCATCTAATTCATTTTCATAAAATAATTTATAGTTTTCCTTAAACTGATTAAAGATTTGTTTTTCAATGTTATAAAAATTATTTATTTGCTTTCTTCTCAGGCCACCCCAATATTTATTGGCTTGCCATATTTCTTTATTTCGTTCGCTAAAGGATTGTTTAAGTTAAAATCGCTTTCCCTGATAGGATGTGGTTCAATCCTGCTGTCAATTTTCCGACGCAACCTCATTAATTCTAACTGAATATCCAGTAAATTATCAAAGTCTTTTAAGATGACGGCAATATCTATAATTTCTCTTTGATCCATTTTCTTAATTCTTTAATACGCCCCATCCAAATTTCGGTAAATTCCTTTGTGCATTGGTTGTAAAATTCACGTTTATAATCATCGTATCTCGCATGGATATTAAACAAAGAAATAGCATCTAACCAGTCAGCTTATTTATCGGTCAATTCCAATCCGCTTTTCTCTGCAATTCTCAATAAATTATGAATGGGTGGTGAATGTTTATGTTTGGTTTTAACATAGTAAGACTTTAATAATTTCTCCGTTGAGATATGCCCTAAAAATAATGCCCAATTGTATTTTTTTGATTGAAAAAGAAAATTCATTGTATCAAAATCTTCATCGGATGTTTTTACCCAATGATTTACAATTTTATCAATATTTATTTCTTTTTCTTTACTCATTTGTAAAATTGTTTCTTACAAAGATACAAAATTCTTTTCCACTTGCATTTTCGGATGTGTCGTTTAAATCATCTTTTCTGCGAAACCGGGGAAAAAGCCGCTCTGAAACCTGAAAACACCTCACAGCAACTCAATCATTCAGCCTCAGCACCACAAGGAATGCCTGCTGCGGGACTTCCACGTTGCCGACCTGGCGCATGCGTTTTTTCCCTTTTTTCTGTTTTTCAAGCAGTTTCCGCTTACGCGTGATATCGCCGCCGTAACATTTGGCCGTAACATCTTTACGGACGGCTTTAATAGTCTCGCGGGCAATGATTTTTGCGCCAATGGCGGCCTGCACGGCAATGTCGAATTGTTGTCGCGGAATCAAATCTTTCAGTTTTACACAGATTCTGCGTCCCAGGCTGTAGGCATTATCCTGATGAATCAGCGTGGAAAGTGCATCTATCGGATCGCCGTTGAGCAGGATATCTAATTTCACCAGTTTGGCCGGCCGGTAACCGGAAATATGATAATCGAAAGAGGCATAACCTTTTGAAATACTTTTCAGCTTATCGTAAAAATCGAATACAATTTCACCCAGCGGCATGTCCACCGTCAGCTCCACACGGCTGGTAGTCAGATAGACCTGGTTTTTTAGTTCGCCACGTTTGTCGAGGCAGAGTTTAATGAGCGGGCCGATGTATTCTGTACGGGTGATAATTTGCGCCTTGATAAAAGGTTCTTCGATGTGGTCGATATAGGTTTGTTCAGGAAGTCCGGATGGGTTGTGCACTTCAATGGTTTCCTTTTTGTTGGTAACCACCCGGTACGATACGTTGGGCATGGTGGTAATCACGCTCATGTCGAACTCGCGGTCGAGGCGTTCCTGGATAATTTCCATGTGCAGCAATCCCAGGAAGCCACACCGGAAACCAAAGCCCAGCGCCAGAGACGATTCCGGCTCAAAAGTCAGTGAGGCATCGTTGAGCTGTAGTTTTTCAATGGCTGTACGCAGCTCTTCATAATCGTCTGCATCGGTTGGGTAAATGCCCGCAAAAACCATGGGTTTTACCTCTTCAAATCCGCCAATAATCGTAGTACATGGATCTTCCACATGGGTAATGGTGTCGCCCACTTTTACCTCTTTGGAGGTTTTTATTCCAGAGATAATATAGCCCACATCGCCGGTGTGCAACATCTTCCGTGGTTCCTGCTTCAGCCGGAGCACACCAATTTCATCGGCATTGTACTCTTTGCCCGTGTTGACAAATTTAACCCGGTCGCCTTTTTGTATTTCGCCGTTGAATATCCGAAAGTAGGCAATGATGCCGCGGAAAGAATTAAAAACAGAGTCGAAAATCAGTGCTTGCAACG
>CAJVXP010000060.1 GCA_913009685.1 uncultured Bacteroidota bacterium | reverse complement strand
AAAACGAAGCTGGTCTCATGAAATCAAAAAATAGCATACCATCCTTCTTATTCTTCTTTTGTTTCTATTGTTTCTTTTTTTTTTTTTCAAGCAGAAGACGGCATACGAGATAAAGGAATGTGACTGGAGTTCAGACGTGTGCTCTTCCGATCTGTAATTCTTCCGGAGATTGGTTGAATGGCATTCGGCACACATGCCGTTCCAGTTTTGTCCGTTGTTGGTCCAGTAGAGCCAGTCATCGGGTTTGATTTCCTGTCCTTTGTAAACCGAATCGGTGATATCATACCAGACTTTTCTTTGCGTGTCCCAGGTCAGAGGCAGGGTTTGGAAACGGCCTTTTTCAAAGGGGATGAGATATTGCTGCAATGGCCTTCCCCCGAAAGTGTAAACAATCTGAAAATCACCCGGCACCCCCTGGGGGCCTTTTGTATGCACATAATATTTCCCGTCTTTGGTATAAAACCTGCTGGTGAAGCCATTGTGTTCAAAAGTGGCATTGTTGAAATCCCCCAGTACGGTCGAAGCAACCGCCGTATCCATCGCATGGTCATGGTCGGAGCCTTTCCAGGTGTGGTATTCGGTTTCATGACATTCAATGCAGGTATGGCTGCCGGCGAAAACGGGCTGTTGTTGTGGCTGGTTTGTTCTGCATCCGTTTATAAAAAAACTGAAACTGATAACAAAACAGGATGTCAGCGAGGCAGAATAACGATTTTTTAACACGAGTCATCTTTTTGGAAGCCCATAAAAGTAGTTATTTTTCCATTCAGGATGCTCAGTGGCCAAAGCATTAATGCTGTCCATGGCAAAAAGCAATTGGAAATAAGCAGGTTGTTCGCTCCACAGGTTATCATTTTTATCAAATATGGCAATGCAGTCAATGTTGTGTGTTTTAAAGCCTGCCAATCCCAAAGTGCAGGCCACTAATATCTGGTTGGCCAATGTCATCTCCACAGATAACGAGGATGTTGGGTTTGCTGTTCTTGTGCGCCGTCATCAAGAAAGGGAGCAAAAGAATAAATATGAAGAATGAAGGTTTTTCATAAATGAGATAATATTAATCTTTGAGAATGTGGTAAATAAAATCGGACGATATTCGATGCTAATAATAACTTTTTAGACTGGATAAAAAAAAGATCAAAAAGAACAGTTTACATCTTGCTGCCTTTTTTCCTGAATCCCAGGAAGCGGTAGTTTACAGAAACCAGGATTGATTTTCTGTCGCCAACCAGACCGGCTTCGGAGCGGAACATCCAGTGTTTGTTAAGCTGAAACTGAACCCCCAGCAAGCCGTTCCATAGCTGCTTTACCTGTTTATCCATTCCATAACGTACAACAGCACTGCCATTTGCTGTTTCAAGCCGGTCAATAATCGGCGTAAGAACTTTGTCAGCTGTTTTCTTTTGAAGGGGTGTTGCTTCATTATTATACCAATCCCAGTAATTATTGACAATTTCATCCCTTCGTTCCCAGGTTTCGGGCGGCAGAGCATCAATCATTTTTATTTCCCCAACAGTTGATGAAGACATCGAAGCACGCATGGCCCCGATCCAAACCGCAAAATTACGATCGGGCCTTTTCTTGAACACAAAAGTATGGCCCAGCCTGATTCCGACTACACTAACCCTGACGGATTTATCTAATAACTCGGGTTTGTTCCAGGTAAAGTTGGCATCAACTGAAAGCCAGACAGGCCCAATACCGAAGGCTCCCATAAGTCCGACACCGGCCGTAGAAATGCCCTGGTCAACAATAGATGTCAGATTAAATGGCTGCTCACCTAAACGGTTGATGTTTACTTCGGTATGCGATTTGCCATAACCGAAAATACCGTAAACATCTAAAAATGGAAAGAGCCAGATATCCGGACGGACGTTTACGGTATAAGATGTATTGATGTTATCTCCGAATCCGATAAAATCAACCGGGGTCAAAGGAATATCTTTACTGTCAGATTTAAAGCCAAGTTGCAGGTTATCAATGAGGATACCCTGCTTTAACCACATATAGTTGGCCATGACCCCGATAGGGTAAGGGATGTCAAACCCCTTTTTATAGGCCCCCTGTCCCCATATCGGAAAAACATAATTGTATTTAAACTGCTTTAGGCTGTCCTCGTATGATGCATATTTTTTCCTGACTTTTTTTGTGGAGTACTGTGCTTGTGTTTGCAGTACAGCCAGAAAAAGAAATACGGTTGCCAGTAATGCGGTTTTGTAAATTGTTTTCATTTTCCGTTTTTCTTTTGCCCCTTTTTCAATTGTTTTTCTTCTTTTTTTGCTTTCCTTTTTGCTGCTTTTTCGGCCGCTTTTTTCTTGGCTACTTCCCCGGCACCAATCGGGATATTTAGTTTTAAAAAAACAGAACTGTTTTTCGTTCCGGGCTGCCCTTTATACACATTGACAAAGCCATAATAATATTTCGCCCCGATAGTCCAGCCCGTTCCTTTAAAAAGTTTGTAACCCAGGCCAACCAAAAATCCGGCGTCCAGTTTGTTTAATTTGTCTTTGTTGTATTCCTTAATAATAGCATCCCCGCCTTCAACATCACCTTCAAATTGCACCCACGATTTGTACATCAGTCCGAACTGAGGCCCTGCTTCCACGTAGATATTGTTTTTAAACCTGTATTTGATCAGTGCCGGCACTAAAAAGTAGTTCATTTTCTGGCCGTAATCCCCTTCCAGCCGATTGCCGTCAGCATCTTTATAAATTGTTGCCTGAAGGAAATTCAGATCATTGTCCGTCAGTTTATCAACCCCCATATTGGCCTTGACCAAAACGCCGGTATAAAGCCACCATTGATTTTTTAAGCGGAAATCAAAATAAAATCCCATGTTCCATCTGCGGGCAAAATTATGGGTTTCCAGCCCGGATATGTTTGTCCAGTTGATTCCGCCTTCCAGGCCAAATTCCAGGTCTTCCGAATTTAATTTATCGCCCAGTAATAAAGTGATAAGTATCTGTGATTGGGCGGCATAACCACCAATTAGTATCTTATTTCATATTTTCTTGCATTATTTGGCAAGAGTTTAGTAATTCAGAGCAGGTATTAATACCGTTTCTTTAAGTTTTTCAGCAGTAATAACAAGCTCTTTTCCTAACTTTGTCAAAT
>CAJVXP010000059.1 GCA_913009685.1 uncultured Bacteroidota bacterium | reverse complement strand
GCAGAGAATTATGCCATTTATGAGCATCTGTTGAAACATGACTAAGTGCTGTATGCACATTGTTATGCCTCTTGTATGCTTTTCGGATTTGTAATCCGAAAGTATTGACAATCACAATATTGTTATGAGTATTTAGGATTTGTAATCCGAGAGCCATGATTGCCAATAATGTAGCTCGTAAAATATCCCGGGTTTGTAACCCGAAATATTTGGCATTCAAAATGGTAACTCAACAAATTCTAAAACTGCTCAGTGCATCTTTTACCCGATAGATATTCCCGGAAAGAAAAGAGTTGTGCCGAAAACCTATCCAGCAGCAGCTGTTGCGACAAATCAAAAACTTTGACACGGGCATTTTCAATAATGTTGGAATCGGCTGTACAGATAAAGCCATTTTCAGCGGTTATCAGCTCATGGTCGGGAGAAAAAACCGTCTCCGCCTCCCCTGCTATGTTCATCTCCTGCATTTTTTGGCGGGTCATCAGGCACATTTTTCCGCTGTGGCTGATGGGCGTATCAAAATAAAAATGAACGTGGGAAACATCCTTTTCGCGAAGAAATTCCAAAATCAATCTTATTGATTTCTCCAGCACCTCCCATTTCAGCTTTTTACGATGTAGTTCCGACACATCACGCAGATAGCCGTCCATGCCCACAAACACAGGGTTTCCATTCAGATAGCTCCCCACCGTACGGCATACATTAAAACCATCGAGTGTTACCTCGGAATGTGCCGGGATATCCTGCAAAAGCTTTTGTTGTCGCACCTTAACCTGCTGTTTTTTGGCAAGCCCGCGATAGAGCATCACCCTTTCGTGCGAAGGCAAAGCGTACCGGTCGCCCACCAACTTCAGTATGGATTTTAGCGGATAATCGCGCTCCAGCAAATAGCGGTAATCGCACACAGCCTGAAAAAAATCCTCAGAAAACCTCATAAATTAGCGGCTTTGTCTATTTTTGTAAAAGTATAAAGAAAGAAGATATGGCAAACCGAAAGATACGTATCATCAACGGCCCCAACCTGAACCTGCTGGGAACACGCGAACCCGGCATTTACGGAGACCAGACTTTTGAAGAACAGCTTGCTGCTTTTGCAAAGGAGTTTCCGAAGCTGGAAATCGATTATTTTCAGTCAAATGTGGAAGGCGAGCTCATCAACAGTCTGCACGAAGCGGCCAGAGAAAAGGATGGTGTTATCCTGAATGCCGGCGCTTACACCCACACTTCCATTGCGCTGGGCGATGCCATAAAAGCGATTGATCTCCCGGTGATTGAAGTACACATCAGCAATATTTTCTCCCGCGAAGATTTTCGGCATGTTTCCTACATCGCGCCCTATTGCAAAGGCTCTGTCATTGGTTTTGGCATGGACTCTTACCGGCTGGCGCTGAAATATTTTGAAGACCTTTTCTAGAAAAAATTTTTCCCGGGCTGGCGCAAGCGTCCGCTTGTGCCCTGTAATATTTACTACGTTCTCCACTTCAGGCGTCCACTCCACGCCTGAAGTAGAATATTGTTCATAGTTTGTAAAACAACGTTTTCCTGCCTGCCTATGAATAAATTCACAGGCAATGGGCTGAATCGTCCGCCAGCGGACTGGATCGGAGATCAAGTCGTCGGTTACGGCATGAAAGGACAAAAAAGCAGATGACTTCATTTCAATTACTAAAAATAAGAGACTGTCGGTGTGAGATAATTCAGCCGGATTCTTTTGAAAACCATAGAAAGATTATCTGCCCGGTTAAGAAAACTTTTCAGCTTTAAGTCCATCGAAAGTTTCAATGCCTTTAAAAAAATGAGCAAAAATAAGGCTGCCCCGGTAAATGCCCGAGACCTGCTTTTGTTTTAGTCGTGCTCTTTTTTGCTTCAGGACGCTAAGATGACCATAAAAATAAAAATGCGCTTTAATCACAGCAGCGATATCCCGAAAGTGTCCCTGTAGTAAAAACCGTACTCCGGCCAGACCATCGAGAAGAAGCCGGGCGGCAAACACTTTCCACAGCCTGTTTTGCGGCAGGTTCTTATATAAGAGCATGAAATTGTTGCGGAAATTCAGATAAGTTTTGCGCGCCGAGCTTTTGGGCAGCGTCCCTCCGCCTACGTGGTAAATAACCGAAGCAGGCTGTACCATAATTTTATAACCTTCGTTTTTGGCACGCCAGCAGAAATCGATCTCTTCCATGTGAGCAAAGAAATCTTCATCCAGTCCGCCCAGCCGGTGGTAAACGTCGGCTCTTACAAACAAACAGGCGCCGGTAGCCCAGAAAACTTCCCGCACATCATCATACTGACCTTCATCTTTTTCCATCTCCTCAAAGACACGTCCCCGGCAAAATGGATAGCCCCACTGGTCGATAAATCCGCCGGAAGCTCCGGCATACTCAAAATGATCCTTTTGGAAGGCTGAACGGATTTTCGGCTGGCAGGCAGCAATGGTTTTGTCCGATTCCATTAAGCCGATAACCGGTTGCAACCAGTTTGGGGTTACTTCGATATCCGAGTTCAGCAGCACATAATAATCGGACTCCACCTGCGACAGCGCCCAATTATATCCCCCGGCAAAACCGGCATTCTCTCCGTTTTCCAGTAACCGGATTTGCGGAAACTCATGTTTCATAAATTCCACCGAATCATCTGTGGAAGCATTGTCAGCCACAACAATTTCAGCGCCTTCGCTGTGTCGGATAACCGTGGGGAGGTATTTTTTTAAAAATCCGACGCCATTAAAATTTAGAATAACAACTGCCGTGTTGTGCATAGAGTTTGTGTTAACCGTGCAAAAATAAACAACTTCCGGATTATTTCACGGGTTAAAGGATTTCAGAGATCGGCGAACAATTTTTTCAGCCTGACATTAAAAAAAGGAAAAAAGGTGTAAATTTGCGCCCTCAAAGGAGAGTTGGCAGAGTGGTCGAATGCGGCGGTCTTGAAAACCGTTGACCTTCACGGGTCCGGGGGTTCGAATCCCTCACTCTCCGCTTTTTAGCATACCGGAAAAAAGAAAACCACTGCAAACAACACGTTTACAGTGGTTTTCGTTTTTTAGGGCAATGCACTAAAATGCACAAAAACGCAAAATTGCGGTGGCTTATTCGGTGGCTTTTTTTATTTCGCAAAAAAGCCACCGAATAAGGATATTTCTCACTGGTTTGCAGTGCTTTACATTTCGCTTTTTTACCTTTAAATAATAGTTTTAACACTTAATTTACAGGTTATGAAACTAGCGACATTCACCGTCCTGTTCTTCATCC
>CAJVXP010000058.1 GCA_913009685.1 uncultured Bacteroidota bacterium | reverse complement strand
TCTTCTCGTTTACCTCATCTTTAATGGTGCCATCGGCCAGCAAATTGCTAAAGCCTACGATGGCGTTGAGGGGTGTGCGGATTTCATGCGACATGTTTGCGAGAAAAGAAGATTTAAGTTTATCGGCTATCTTTGCTTTGTGGTATTGGGTCAGGTACGACTGTTTGGCAATAGTCATTAAAACATACGCCGTTGCGCCGGTTAATAGTATGGCAGAATAAAAATCTATCAGCCTTGCTGTATTTGACGAATAGTCTCCAAGTGCATTGGGGTGTGTATATTCGTAAAAAAAAAGAATAACAACATTGATAACAAGAACAATACTTAGAATTAACAGTTGCCTCCCGTTCATCATAAATATCAAATAGCTATATAATAAAATTACAATGAAAAACCATGGACCGCGGGCGCCATAATTATAATACCACACGATGTTAATCAAAAGCAGGGTTGTAACAATAAACAACCACTTGGCAAAAGTAACGTGAAAGTTATTTTTTGCCATGAGATAAATAATAGCGAAAATGACAATTCCTGCAAACGGGACCACAATTAAAACCCCATTGAAGCTCATTAAAAAGTTAAGGAAAATGGAAATGGCAGAAAAGAAGATGGACGCCAGACTCAACGGTAAAAGGAATTGTTTTTCAAAATCGAACCAATCTTTCCGTTTAATCTGATTCTTTTCAAAGTTAGCACTAAAAATATTCATTTTAAGTTGTTTTTACCTGTTAAACTAAACACACGAAACCCTTTCCTCTCAAATAAATGTCAGCATGAATATGAAAAACAGAGAATAAAAAAATAGATTTTTATAAATAAATATGTGTTAGAAGAAATTTGAAAAACTTAAACCGGCTCTCCGTTTTTTCCTTCTGCCGTAGCAAATTTAACATTTTTTCAGAGAGGTCAGAATGTTTTCAAAAAAAGTCTCTCCGATAAGTCAAAGTTTTAAACAAAAAAAGTTCATAACTCTTTTTTCCCAAATTTGGAAAATTCCCAAAATGAGTAAATTTGCTTATACCAAAAATTAATCCAAGATGGGAAATTCACTTTTAGAAAGAGCCTTTCAGGTAATTGATGAAACCAGGAAACAAGAACTTGGACATTTGGCCACACAAAGCGAACCAAATGGACAGAAATGGGAGATAAGCATTCATGGGAAAAAGGTTGTTCCGTTTTCTCTGAGTGATTATTTGATGCTCATGCATGACGAGCGCATCATCAACGGTGCCATCGAGTCCATAAAAGAAAATGGTTTCAATCTTTCTATCTCAAGAGAGTTTCTGCATTTGCATAAAACAGATGAGGCGGAAGATATTTTGGCAGAGGTCTTTGGGAACCCGGTGGCTCTTTATCCGAAAACCACACTGGCACATGTGGGGGCATTGCCGTTACTGATTGAGCGCAAAGATGCGGTTATTCTCGACCATCATGTTCATGCTACTATCCAAATGGCTACCGATATGGTACGTGCTCATGGAACCCATATCGAAATCATTCGGCATAATAATATGCAGAAATTGGAAGAGAGGATTGTTGCATTGCGGAAAACCCATGAAAAAATATGGTATCTTGCTGATGGTGTTTATTCTATGTATGGAGATGTGTTTCCGGCCAAAGAGGTGGAGATTTTGCTGAATAAGTATGAAAAGTTTTATGTTTATGTGGACGATGCGCATGGTATCAGCTGGACAGGTCCGAATGGCAGTGGATATGTGCTTTCGCAAATTAGACAGCATCCTAAGATGGTACTGGCGGTGTCGTTTGGTAAAGGGTTTGGTGCCGGTGGCGGAGCCATCGTTTGTCCCGGTGAGGAAATCAAAAAACTGTTGGTCTATCTGAGCGGACCCCTTATGTTTACGGGGCCATTGGAATCGTCCACGCTTGGCGGGCTTATTGCCTCATCAAAAATTCACCTGAGCCCGGAAATAACAGAACTTCAAAGCCAACTCAAAGAGTTGATTGATTACTTTTATGACCGTTGTGATGAGATGGGACTTCCGCTTGTGGATAAAACCCGCACACCAACGGCTTATTTCCCCATGGGAAACTGGGAAAATATTTCTTTGTGTGGCAAAATCCTCTATCCTGAAAGATTGTCTGCTACTGCTGGTTTGTTTCCTGCTGTCCCCATTAAAAATGTGGGTGTCCGCATACAAATTACGTTGTATCAAACCAAATCGGATATAGAGAAACTAGTACAGGTTATGGCGCGGATTTATAAGAAAATTATAAAAGAGCGGGACTTTTCCATTGAAGAAACCCTTTCGCATTTTAGAGGTTAGCTTCGGGGAATAAAGGCTAAAAAAAACCGTCAGGCCTGTAAGCGGGATTCTGTATGCCGCACGGAGCAGCACTTCTATCATTTATCTCGATTACAGGTCGCCCTGTAACTCTAGCAGCCTACCCACCGGCGTCGGACGGGTCGCCCTTATCTTGCCAGAGGCAAGAGTGCCGGAATATTTGGCCTTGCAACCCATAAGGTTTACCCCAACCGGCTGTCACCAACCGGTCGCGTGGGCTCTTACCCCACGTTTTCACCCTTGCCTGCCGAAGCTTTAGCGAAGGCAGGCTTGCCTACCCTCTGACTCCGGCATAAGCGGTTATTTTCTGTGGCACTTGCTGTCCCCGCCTAAGGCGAGGCCTTCCCGTTAGGAAGTATGGTACCCTGCGTTGTCCCGACTTTCCTCCCCTGTTTAAAACAAGAGTGATAGAACAGCCTGACGGTTTTGCCTGCAAAGGTACTGCTTTTCACCTTATTAAAGCAACAAAATAGCCTGAAAAGATTGTTAAAGTCTTTTTTACCCTGGTAATATTAAATGATCTCAGCCTTAAGGAGATGCACTATTTCCTCTGCTCTACTGGCTTCATTATGTTCAGCTCTGATTTTGCAGCAATATGCCGGCAATAAATTCCGTTGCTTTTCCATCTCCAAACAAAGGCGGAAACTGTAATTCTTTTCTCACCCGGCTGAAATGTTCAAACGCCTGTATGATTTTATTTCTATCCGCATTGACAATTATGCCGCAGCCCTGTTCTATAATCTCTTTCCACTCGGTTTCGGAACGTAGGATGATGGCAGGTTTTTCAAAAAAGTATGCCTCTTTCTGCACGCCGCCCGAGTCGGTAAAGACCATCTCGCAACGGCTTTCCAATATAATCATATCGAGGAAAGAAACCGGCGGGATGAGCCGGATGTTTTCTTCCTGTTGCAGCTGGTGGTAGAGCCTGTTATCCAGGTTCTTACCTAACAGCTTGGCTGTGCGCGGGTGCAATGGCAGCACGAGCGGTGTCCGGCTTTCTCTTGAAATCTCCAGAAAAGCTTCGAAAATGGCATTGAGGCGTTCGGGCTGGTCGGTGTTGTTGTCGCGATGTACGGTGGCGAGGAAAAAAGGCTCGCCTTCTAACTGCTGCATTTTCAGGATGTCACTTTTCTCTTCGGCAATTTTCCGGAAATACCGACTGTTGTCGTACATCACATCGCCGCAGTGAAAAATACCCGGATGATCGGCAGTAAAAGGTGGTAGATTGTCTTTGTCAAATCCTTCACGAATAAGATTTTGCAGGCCGGTGCCAGTGGGCGAAAAGAGCAGAGTGGAGGCATGGTCGGCCATAATGCGGTTGATCTCTTCGGGCATGCTTTTGTTGAACGAGCGCAGTCCGGCTTCGATGTGAGCAATGGGGACGTGGATTTTGGAAGCAGCAATAGCACCGGCAAGTGTCGAATTGGTGTCGCCGTAAAGTACCAGATAATCAGGCTTCTCGCGAAGCAGGATTTCTTCCGTGCCGGTTATCATGCCGGCAGTTTGCACGCCGTGGCTGCCACTGCCAATGTTCAGGTTGTAATCCGGTTCGGGAATACCCAGCTCATCAATAAACGCTTGCGACATATTGGTATCGTAATGCTGTCCGGTATGGATGATGACTTCCTGAATTTCATCGGAAAAACGATTTTTTATGGCCCGGCTTAGTGCTGCAGCTTTTATGATTTGCGGCCGTGCGCCGATGAGGGTTACAATTTTCATGCAATGATGTTACTTAGAGTTTTATGTTATTATTTTTCCTGATGCTTGTAGATAGTCTCCAGCAGCTCAAACACCAACAAGCTTTTTCCTTTTCTCCAATTTTTGAATTTTTTGCTCAATCAGGACTTCGTTTGCTTTGTCCTGCGATTTTAATTGTTGTACTTCTTTGAAGTTTAAGTCGTCTTTCACTTCTTTCAGTAATGTCTCCATAAGAGCCTGATTTTCCATTTTTATAATTTTTAAAATTGTGTTTTCGTATCAGAAAAAACCTAATTACAAAAATACAAAAAGATTTAGGTGTGGTAAAAGAAGATTTCACCAGCAGGTGGTAATCTCGAATCTGTTAATTCCGCTCTTGTTTCTGCCTCGTTCATCATTTACACCATCCATATTTCTTTACCGTAATCGGGGTCGGGTTCTGTGACCACATTCCCTGTGCCATCGTTAAATTTATCTTGTTGCCATTTTTGAGGATTGTCAATGATGTACCGGGAAATACGTTGATATTCATTCTCATTACGGATAATATGTTCCCAATAATTTCGTTGCCATACCCGTTTTTTAAACGGACGCAAAATATTTTGTTTTACCATTTTTATATATTCAATTGTCGTATGCCGTTTAAACGATTGCACAACCGTTGACAACGACACCGTGGGGGCGGATTCCATATCCGCCCGCTTATCCGCCCGATTTTTGGTACCCGTTGGGGCGGATATGGAATTATCTATTTGGGCGGATATGGAATTATCTGTTTGGGCGGATATGGAATTATCTGTTTGGGCGGATATGGAATTATCTGTTTGGGCGGATATGGAATTATCTGTTTGGGCGGATATGGAATTATCTGTTTGGGCGGATATGGAATTATCTATTTGGGCGGATATGGAATTATCTGTTTGGGCGGATATGGAATTATCTATTTGGGCGGATATGGAATTATCTGTCTGGGCGGATAGGGAATGATCTGTTTGGTCGGATATGGCATTACTTAATAGCACGGATATGCAATT
>CAJVXP010000057.1 GCA_913009685.1 uncultured Bacteroidota bacterium | reverse complement strand
GAGATGTTTTTTTTTTTTTTTTTTTGTGTTGTTTTTTTTTTAATGATACGGCGACCACCGAGATCTACACTCTTTCCCTACACGACGCTCTTCCGATCTGATACTGTTGCGTGATTATGAAGGTTATTCGTATCGCGAAATAGGAGAGATAACCGGCCTGAGCGAAAGTCAGGTGAAAGTTTATATTTTCAGGGCGCGAATATTTTTGAAAAAATTTATTGGGAAACCCGAAGTGGTGATATAGAAAATGGATATTAACAAGGAAAATTACGGCCGGTTCATCGTCGATTATTACGATGGACAACTCTCTTCGGAAGAGGAGCAACAGCTAATACTTTTCCTTGAGCAAAATCCGGAGGTTAAAAAAGAGTTTAAAAGCTTTGAAGGTTTACCTGTCGTACAGGATAAACCTTTGAAATTTCCTGAAAAAGAATTACTTAAAAAGCCTGAAGTAAAAACCGTTGGCGAAATAACGGAAGATAATTTTGCCGAATATTTTGTCCTTTCGCAGGACGGCGAACTAACAACGGAAGAACAGAAATCCGTGGAAACCTTCCTACGGCAAAACCCGCTTTTACAGGAAGAATACCGGCAATTTGGTTTGGCAAAAGTCGCCGCTGCTGAATCCGTTGTGTTCGAAAACAAAGAACTGTTGAAACAGCACAGGATGATTCCTTTGTTGCGTTATGCCGGACTGACAATAGCTGCTGTTTTGCTGCTTTTCTTTGGCATCCGGTTTTTACTTTCATCTCCGGGACAAAAAACAGAAAGCAGACAATTAGCGGTGGAAAGCATCCCGTTAAAAACCACAAAACTACCTGTTACAGAGGGCTATCCGCAACTTATCAGTAAAAAATTCTCCTTACTGAAGGAGGGTGGTAAAAAAATAAAAGCTGTTCGGAAAATTATCCGGGAAACACCGCCGAAGCCCATCCAAATGTTGGCTTCCGCAGATATATACCAACCACTAAAGCCGAAGAAAGATTATATTCCCCTGCTTTTCCCCGAAGGAAATGTCGAGATGGAAAATATGGTACTCTCTTCCCCGGTAATTGTCGAAGAACCCGTCAGGGACAACTTTCTCCGCCATAGCATTGGGAAACCCTTTTCGCAGCTTGCCACATTTTTTGCCCTGCAGAAAAAGAAAAGAAAACACTCAGGAATGCACGACAAAGGTTTTGTGAAGGTACTTGAACGGAGCGTCGATGCCATGAACGCTTTAACAGACAACGACATCGTCATGGTAAAGACTTATGATGGAAACGGGAACCTGATTGATTACCAGCTTTTGAGTGATAATTTCAGCATAAACAGACAGGTTAAAACATCGCCGAGCAGATAAATCTAACCGCTGAATTTTAAAAAGTGCTGATTATCATTATTATCTCCTAAATTCCTAAATCGGAAAAGACAAATTCCAAACCACAAAATCCAAATAAATTCTATCCCGATAGCTATCGGGACAATATCAAAATACCAAACAATTGGGTTTCTGTTTAAAGATTGATTTTTTCGAATTTGTTATTTATTTGATTTTTGTAAATTGTGGTTTGTGATTTTCTGCCAAAAAGCAGACGAATATTCAAATTAAGGGCCTAACGTTTCCTAACGATCTTCCCTGATTCCGTCCGGTCAAAAGTCTTCAGGAAAATAATCTGACCGGGAATCTCAAACTTATCCAATTGCTGACGCATCTGTTGCTGTAATTGAGCAATCCTTTGTTCCTGCCAGATTTCCGATTCGATAACCAACATCGGCCGCTCACCCAGCAGACTGTCCGGCTGCGAACCGATATAAAAATCAGCAGGGATAAACGCCGAAAGCTTTTGCTCGATTTGCTCCGGAAACAGTTTCACGCCGCCGCTGTTGATGACGTTGTCCTTTCTGCCCAAAACCCGGAAACTGCCATCGCCGGAAAATTCAACCACATCATGCGTTTCCAAATCATCTACGCCGAGGTGAGGTGCGGTAATCTGCAGACATCCTTCGCTGTTCCGGTTTAATTCGATACCCGGCAGCGGTATAAAAAATTTGCTTTTGTCCCGGCCGTTTACCTTTCGCAAGGCAATGTGCGTCATGGTTTCCGTCATGCCGTAGCTGTGCCAGACCTGTGTTTTTAACTTCTGTAGTTCTTCTTCTAACCTATTGGAAATGACCGAGCCGCCCATGAGCAATTTCCGGATGCGGTTCAGAAAAGAGATGCCTTCTTCGGTTTCCAAAAGCTTTTCTACCTGTGCGGGTGTCATGGCAGCAAAATCCAGTTCAGGTGTCCATTCGCTGTATGGATAAAGCTTCGGCTCAATACAATACAAATCCAGCTTGCCCGTGAACGCCCGTACCACCATCATTTTGGCGGCAATATATTTCACGGGCAGACAAAGAAGAGCTTTATCTCCGGCTTTCAGCCCGAAAAATTCCAGTGTCATGCGGGCGCTGGCTCCCATGAACTTTTTTTGCAAGCGGATTTTCTTCGGCTGACCTGTTGAACCGGAAGTCTGCGCCATCATTTCATTTGAATCTGATAACCAGTCGATGATAAAATACATCAGCTCCTCTTTCCAGGGTGCCGGTGAAAAATTCTCTTTCAGGTGGAGATAAGCGTATTTCAGATGCCATTCCGCATCAAAGGCCTGCATGTTAAGGCGCAATATTTTCTTCTCTTTACTCATCAAAAAAACTTAAATCCCATTTGTTTTCCTCGTTGAAAAACAGCTGTACCTTGTCAATATACAAAGGTGATGGAATGTTGTTGGTAAAAAGTTGTCCGGTGCCGAGTCCTTGTGGCATAGGGTTTTCCAGCAGAAAAGTCCATTGGGCAATGGCGTTCAGTCCGATATTCCCTTCTAATGCAGAAGTTACCCACCAGCCGGTTCCGGCCTGTTCTGCTTCCTCCATAACCGCACGACTTTTGCTGAAACCGCCCAGCAACGAAGGTTTGAGGACAAGGTATTGCGGACGAATGGATATCATCATTTTTTGAATATCTTCGTTGGTTTTCAACCCTATGAGCTCTTCGTCCAGCGCAATGGGCACAGGCGATTTTTCACACAGCTTGGCCATAGCTTCCCATTGTCCTTGCCGGATGGGCTGCTCAATGGAATGAATTCCGAATTCCGACAAGCGATTGAGTTTTTCCAGTGCCTCTTCCGGTGCAAAAGCACCGTTGGCATCCACCCGGAGTTCCAGCGTTTCTCCATCAAATTCACTCCGGATCATCCGCAGCAGTTCCAGCTCTTTTTCAAAATTGATGGCACCGATTTTCAGTTTAATACAGTCGAAACCCGCTTCGATTTTCTCCCGGATTTGCTTTTTCATAAAATCTAATTCGCCCATCCAGATTAAGCCATTGATGGGAATTCCCTCTTTTCCTGCGGTAAACGCCGAAGGAAAAAGCAGACGCTGACCGCCTTTTTGCCAGTCGAGCAGCGCCGTTTCCAGTCCGAACCGGATGGAAGGGAAATCGTCCAGTCCCGCCTGCAACCAATACTCCGGTGGTTCGGGACCATGACACACCGCCTCCAGCGTTTTTTCGTATGCATCCCACGGGTCAGGACTCAGTCCTTTAATGGTACTACATTCGCCAATACCTTTTATGTCAGGATTTTCCGAATCCCTGGCGATCAGATAATAAGAAGTCTTATGCTGTAAAACCCCGTGCGAGGTTCCGGCAGGCCGTTTGAAATTGAATACGTGTTTCTTATAGGAAAACCGGATCATAACAAAGTTTTGGTAAAAATATAAAATATGTCTTTTATAAATACCACGTTTCAGGTCTGGTGCAGAGCAAACATTAATTACTCTTTTCTGCGTTTCTTCTTTGCTTTGGCATTTTTCTTCTTCTGAACAGAAAAACCAAACTTACCAATAAAATCTCCCAGTACATAATATTTCCCGTGCGAATAAGCTATGGGCCGGGCTTTGGCCAGATCGAAGGCGCCGGTTTCGGCATTCAGGTATTTTTTGTCGCCGTGAACAGCCACAATTTCAGCGAGAAACATATCATGGCTTCCCAGTTCTTTTATTTCCGTAACGACACATTCAAGGTTTACAGGCGATTCGGCAATCAAAGGGGCTTTTACTTTGTCTGATTTGGCGGGATGCAGTTTCATCTCTTTAAATTTATCAACATCCCTGCCCGATTTCACGCCGCACCAATCGGTAGCGAAGGCCAGTTTGCGTGTCGTGAGGTTGATGACAAAATCCCCGTTTTTTTTGATAATACCATGCGAATGTCTGCTTTTTCTCAACGAGATATAGCACATAGGCGGGTCGGTGTTGACGATGCCTGTCCAGGCAATAGTGATAATATTATATTCTTCGACACCTGCCCCGCAACTGACCATCACGGCCGGTAACGGATAAAGCATCGTCCCAGGTTTCCAGCTTACTTTTTCCATAATTACGCGTTATCAAATGAGAGCGGAAAGTTAGTGCTTTTTACCAAACTCAGAAAAGCCATCAAGCGAGCAATTCCTGCGGAAATTCAAGCACAAGCTGACCTGTTTCACAGGGGATGTCCAAAAAGTAAAGTTCATGCAAAGCACGCAAAAATTTAACGAAAAATTAAATGGTCACAAATAAATATTTTGCGTTCTTAGCGTCTCCTCCGTGGCCTTTGCGTGAACCATCAACTACTGCCTATTTGGACATTCCCCTTTTCAGAAACAATTGCTTAAAAACTCCCGAAGCCGGACATGTTTTATCCCTTTGTAGCTGTTTCCCGAAAAGGGGTCCATGGACACCACAAACTTGGGATAGTTATCTTTAACCGCCAGCAGATTGCCAAACTCACGCTTTACGGTTTTTTCATCACCAAGCATATAAGTTACTTGTACATAAATCGTTTCATTGTCTTTTGTTGCCACGAAATCAATCTCCCGGTTGCCTTCCACACCCACCGTAACCTTATAGCCACAAATCAGCAAATGCATAAAAACCATGTTTTCCATTAATTTGCTTCTGTCGGCCGGATTGTATCCCACAATGGCATTGCGCAGTCCCCAGTCTTCAAAATAGTATTTCGCAAGGGTTTCAAATACCTTTTTCCCTTGTATTGTCTCTCTTTCGGTTTTCAAAACAAGCATTGCTGCGGTCATATAACCCAGATAATCAAGAACGGTTTGGGTTGATATTTTTATTCCCTGCGATTTCAAATA
>CAJVXP010000056.1 GCA_913009685.1 uncultured Bacteroidota bacterium | reverse complement strand
GTCGATGATATCTCTTACCTGCTTTTCGGTAATTTGATCTCTCTTTTGTATTTCTCCGAAGATATAGAATTCCATACTCATCGTGTTATTGATTTGTGGCTAAGTACCGTAGCCGGTTTATAGTCGTATTAATATTTCCTGTTTAAATTTCCAAGTGTTTTCATAACAAAGAACACCTCGTTTAGAATTAACCCTATAACCAACAGAAATTATGGCATCAAGATTATAATATTTAATTTGTCTTTTAACTTTCCTTTTTCCTTCCTGGCGAACTACCGAGTATTTCTCGGTGGTTGAATTATCTTCCAGCTCTCCCGATTTGTAAATGTTTTTCAAATGCAGGCCTATTGTATCGCTGTCTTTATCAAATAACTCAGCCATTTGTTTTTGTGAAAGCCAAACAGTTTCTTTTTCCAGTTTTACTTCTATCGAAGTATTCCCATCAGGTGTTTTATATGTTTTAATTTCAGAGTTTTCCATCTAACAAATATACAATCATTTAATGCTTTGCAGAGATCTTTTTTTTAATGCACGCTAACTCCTTATATATTTGCGTGTGTTAATTTTTTGATTGTTCGTGTGTTGCTTTTAATAATTCGGTGGCAGTGATAGCACAGCCTTCATGCTTTTTCAGCCCGGCACGGCCTTTCAACTCGATATACTGGCCGTTTCTCCCGCAAGGGCAATGCGACCGGATGACGGCATAATCGGTGGAAAGGATAGAAAGAGCAGGCTGGGCGTAGTTGTAAGGAGAAATAACCTGTAAAAGTCCCTTTTCTCCTTCGGAAAGTACCTTTAGCGTCCCCGGTTTTCTCACAAAAGCCCTGGAATAAACAGGCACATGAAAATGATGATGCTCGCAGGTAATGTAGGGAACGCCATGCTCCACAAAACCGTAAACATCGCGGATGCGACCTTCGTCAATACCGAGATATTCCGCTGTCAGAGAGGCAAATTCATCAAAAGGAATGGATTCCTTTTCCGCTGTTTTCCAGCCGCCTGCAATGATGATCAGGCTCTCTTCCGGGAAATGAAACCGGATATCATTCTCCTTCATATACAAAAGTGTGTCGTAGATAAAGGCGGGAAATCCCACAATGCGCAACGGGATACTGTCTTTCTGAAAATCGGCAAAGGTTTCCACACACTGTTTTTCGTTGAAATAGGCTTTTCCGTTTTCGTCTGCATCAATAGCAAATATCTTTTTGTTGGCCGGAGCAAAAGTGGAGTACATCTGATGGGCATAGGCCGCGCCTTTGCCTTCCGATACGTGTGGTGAGTATGCAAAAATCAGATAATTGACTTTTTGATCGCTTTTCAGATGGTAGCTTTCGATGATACGTTGGCGCATCAGCGACTGCCTGTTTTGGGAAGCTTTGTCCCACGAGATATGACTTTTTTGTCCGCTGGTTCCGCTGGAGGTAAACGTGGCGGCCACTTCAGATTTATCAATGGAAAGTAAATCGTACCACTTAAAAGCATCCACGATAAAATGAGGAATATAGGCCACATCGTCAATTGTCCTGACTTTTTCGATATCGAAATCCTCGGCGTCGCAGAGATTTTTATAGACTTTGCTGTGGTTATAATGAAACATAAACGCCTCTTTTACAGCTTCTAAAAAAATACAATCACTCTCTTCGGTGTGATTTAGAGCATCTTTTATTTCGAATAGTTTATCTAAATATTTCATGTGTTTATTGTTTTATATCTTATTGTCTGTTAATATTTTTCTGCATTACGTAATAGGTATTGCCTGTTGCCTGACTTTCTTTATTGGTAATATCATTTATTCTTACTTTCATTTTTATTCAGTTCAGCTTCAATTTCTTCAATGGTAGGTAGTGCTGACTTGAATGGTTTAGGTAAAGATTTTGTTATCAAATATTCGCTCACACCAATGGGCTTATGAATATCTTTTAAGGCATATTCAACCACGGTGTTGTTCTTCGATTTACAAATGAGGATGCCTATAGTCGGATTGTCCTGTTTCGTTTTTACCATTCCATCTATGGCCGGCACATAAAAATTCAGTTGTCCCGTAAATTCAGGCTTAAATTTAACCGTTTTCAGTTCTACCACCACATAAGCGTGTAATTTCACATGGTAAAAAAGTAAATCAACATAAAATACATCTCCGTTTACTTCAAGTTTGTATTGTTTGCTGATAAACGAGAAGCCGGTTCCCAGCTCAAGCAGAAACTTTGCAATCTGGTTGACCAGTTCCTGCTCCAACTCTCTTTCATTAATCTTTTTGGTGATAGTCAAAAAATCAAAACAATACGGGTCTTTCAGTGTTTCTTTGGCCAGGTCAGATTGTAAAGCCGGTAGTGTAGCATCGAAATTATTGATGGCTTTCCCTGTCCGGCTATGCAGGTTGCTCTCAATTTGATGGGTTAGCACCGAACGAGACCAGCCATTTTCGATGGTTTTGTTTACATAAAACCTGGCTTCCTCAGTAGTCTTGCATTTGGTAATAATCACCACATTGTGCCACCAGGGTATTTGAAACAACCGGTTCATTAATTTTCCTTGTGTTTGCGTTGTATCTTGTTTCGCTATTTGGGCAGCAAGCTGCTGCCCAATTGTAACATCCTTATTATAAAAAACATACCATTGACGAATGTATTTGAGGTTTCTTGTTGAAAAACCTTTTATATCAGGAAATTCTTTTATCAGGTCTTTACTCAATTGCTCTAAAAACTTATCGCCCCATTTTCTGTTTTTTTGTTTTTCCACAATATCGGCACCCAGTTCCCAATAGAAGTTTAGTAGCACGCTATTTACCTGCACAGCTGCTTTTAGTTGAACCAAACGGACTTTTTCTTTCAGATGTTTAATCCAGTCGGTATATTCCTTGTTTTTTAGAATGTTGTTCATTTTTCAGGTCAATTTTGTCCTTTCGTGTCATTTTACCCCCTTACTCTTTTATCGTCTAAGCGTTTTACTTTTCCGGTTATCGGACTTCTCGGGAGCTCTCCGAGTTCCACAAATTCAACTTCTAAAATGACAAGTCCCATCGCTTCGCCTACTTTTATGTCGTCGATATTTTTTTCAATATTTTTCTTAATATTTTCTGAAACTTTCCGGGACTCTTCAACATTGGAAGATTCAATTCGGAGTACGATTTTTAATTTGGCTCCGCTAATGTCGTCCAGCACAAACTGGTAATTGGCACTTATGCCATGACCTGACACATATTCGGAAAAAGATTTCTCCACCACATCCATAGAGATATAAGCGCCGCCGATTTTGAAGTCATCGCCAGCTCTGCCACCGATGATAAAGGTGGGATTTTTGTCGCCGCAGGCACAGGCTTTGCCGGTCCATTTGGCCACATCGCCAATTCTGTACCGGATGATGGGCTGTGACAGCCGTTCCAGATTTGTAATGAGTACTTCTCCGGTTTCTCCCGGCTCACAGACTCTGTTTTCTTCAAAATTATAGAACTCCACAAATTGAAAATCTGTTGGAAGATGATATTCGTTTGAAGCGCAGCTATCACATTGATAGCCGATTAAGCCGCAATCGGCACTGGTATAGGCAAGCGATTCTATCTTAACATCTCCAAATGCCTTTTTGAGATGTTGCCGGATCATCTCGCTCATGTGCTCACCGGCATAACCAATAATTTTTACAAAATCAACTTTCAGGTTTTGTTGCAGGATTTTATCGGCGAGAATCACAAAAACCGTGGGAAGGCTTAACAAAACTGTGGGTTTAAACTCCATGATATATCTCAGTATTTCGTCGAAATCGATGTTAGCAGAAATGGGCAAATGTGTGGCACCGATGAGCCGGATGTTGTCGTGCAAAGCGATAAAAGATGGCCATAAACTACCGGCTACAAACAGGTTTGCCACCACATCTTCTTCCTGTATTCCCATTAGCCGCAGCGCATCGGCCTGACGTTTCAGAAATTTATCCCACTCTTCATAGGTCAGCATGGTATATCTTGCCAGTCCCGAAGAACCGCCTGTTGAGGTGATGATGGTCTTTTTCAAAGGCATTTCCAGCGTCAGCATCCTGGTCGATTTGGGATAGCTGTTGTTATACAACTCGTCTTTTGTCAGAATGGGAACTTCTAACCACGTTTCATAGGTTGAAATTTCCGGCAGCGTTTTATACTTGTCCTGATAAAATGCCGACTTTTCTTTTGCAAAATTGAAAACTGTAAGGGCTTTTTGCAAGGATTTTTCTTTTGATATTTGATTAAACATGGAACTTGTTTATAATGAACATTCGTTTTCTGCTTACTTGACTATCGAAAAATCAGCAAATAAATATCTCTTTAAATGAACTTACCCCTACACTCCCGCCTCAGGCGAGGGAATCAGGGAATTTATTTACTGATTTTTCTTTATGCTGTAAGAATTAAAAAAATGATTACCGCTATTCCCCTCAAACGGAGGGGTATAGGGGTGGGGCATATTAAAAAATCTAATCATTTTTTTAATTCTATCTTTTTGTTCTATTTAACTTTTTACAACTTTGTGGTTAACTCCTGACTGTATGATGTTTTTTTGCTAGGTTTTTACCTGATATGGGCGCTATTTTAACTTTGATTAAATCCTCGTTTACGGCTGATGATAACTTGTCATATTTTGCGGTAAACTCGTTGGATGAAGCTTTCAGAAATTGAATGAGTGTTTTCTGATATTTTTCTTTCAGCCCGGCTTCCTCTTCCAGCACAAATATAGTGAATTCTAAAAATTCCACATCTTCTTTTTCTATTTTCCGGACTTCATAAAGACCGCCATACCTGTATGCTCCGTCAAGTGAATCCAGGAAATCGCCGCTGGCATAAATGTTCAGATTTGTGCCGTAGAAAACGACGGAATCGCTCACCCTGCCAAAGATATAAAGTATCTCATCGGGCAGGCTGGCGTAAAGTTCTTTGCCGATACCCGTATTTTCAAAAATTTCTTTCCTGATAACGCCTCCCGTATCTTTCGTGTTGTAACGAATAAGCGGCACAAACTGGTCTTTTGTAACGACGAGGTTGTCACCGATGGTCTCCATAAGTGCCAGGTTATTTTTCACAAACAACATGGGGGGATTTTCGTCATCAAACAGCTTTTTGGAGATTTCCGGATTCCGGTTTAAAAACTTCCGTAGCAGGATGGTTTCTCTGCTCTCGATACCCAAATCGCCTGTATCTGCCGAGCCATAACCTGTTTTTGCCACGTAAACATTGTCGGGATCGTGGCCGAACTTAACAGCTGTCTTTTCCCTGAAACTTTCCGTAAAATACTCTCCGACAACGGCGAAATAAACTTTTCCGTTTAACAGTTCTTTTTCATCCCGCAGCAGCGAATAAAGGATGTTGATACTTGAAGGATTGGTAACCCAGACAATCTGGTCAAACATGCCGCCGAATTCTTTTGCAATATGTGCCGACTCTTTCAGGTCGATGCCGGGTGTTGCCACCACCATGCCATCCGTTTTGCCGGCCAGACTTCTGAATGTGCAGGCGAGTTGCATGCCGCCTATCCAGGTTCCCAACGCCAGCGAAACAATGACAAGCGTCGATTTTTTGTCTGTCGAATAGTTGTCGATGAATAAATTCTTTACTTTTTCGATATAATCTTCCTCGTCTAACGAGTCTTTCAGCCACAGCACGCTGCCGCTTTTTGAAAAACCGCTGGATGCGCCAATCAAAAAACATTTGTCAAAAGTGTTTTCCCGGATAAGCTCGTTTATGGGAGATCGGAAGAGCGTCGTGTAGGGAAAGAGTGTAGATCTCGGTGGTCGCCGTATCATGAAAAAAAAAAGAAAAGACAAAAAACAAAACTCAGACACAAACACAGACAGGCTATAAAAGACCAACGACG
>CAJVXP010000055.1 GCA_913009685.1 uncultured Bacteroidota bacterium | reverse complement strand
AAAGGCTTTGGAACTGCGGTGCCCACTATTATCGGCGTCATTCTTCTTTTTGGTTTGTTCCGCGTTTTTGTCCCCCAGTCCTGGATTCTTTCCGTGTTCACCGGAAATCTTTTTCGCGATACCCTTTATGGCGCTCTCATTGGAAGCATATCAGCGGGCAATCCCGTCAACAGCTATATCATCGGCGGAGAATTATTGCATGACAGTGTGAGCTTGTACGCTGTAACGGCGTTCATTGTATCCTGGGTAACGGTTGGTTTCATACAACTTCCGGCCGAAGCCTCCCTGCTGGGAAAAAGATTTGCCCTGACGAGAAACCTTCTCAGTTTGGTTCTCGCTTTTTTTGTAGCCATAGCAACGGTCCTGACCATGAGTTTACTATGAATAAGCAAAAGGAAAAAAGCAATCTTTTCAATTTCATATTTCCCGGTTTGGTCATTCTGCTATATTTGGGTCTTTTCTTTACAAATTCATCAAAAACAGAAAAAGCTTTTCTGCTCAGCGGTCGAATGCTATTGGATCTCATTCCGGTTTTTGTCGTAGTCATTTTGTTTATGGGCGGATTAAATTATTTTCTCAATCCGCAAAAAGCAAAAAAATTTCTCGGTAAAGAATCGGGTTTAAAAGGTTGGTTTTTTGCCATTCTATTGGGAATTATCAGCCTCGGCCCTATTTACGCCTGGTATCCGCTGCTAAAGGATTTACAGGCACACGGCATGAAAAACGGTCTAATTGCCGCATTTCTTTACAACCGAGCTATTAAAATACCTTATCTGCCGGTGATGGTCTATTACTTTGGTTTGGAATTTGTCGTCCTCTTGTTTATTTATATGATTATTGCTTCCATTGTCGAAGCATCAATAATTGATTTATTGCATTAAAAAGCATGTCTGGTTCAGTTATGGCAAAAACAAAAGCTTTTGAAGAAAATGCGACAAGATATGAGAACTGGTTTGAACGCCATGAGAATGTTTACCGGGCCGAGCTGCGGGCTGTAAAACAAATCATGCCAGCGGCGCAAAAATCTCTTGAAGTGGGTGTGGGTACTGCCCGGTTTGCACAGCCTTTGGGCATTCGTTTCGGACTTGAACCGGGAAAAAAGGTGAGCAAAATATCCAAAGCCAAAGGAATTGCAACCGTAAACGGTACCGGGGAAATGCTGCCTTTTGCTCGTTCTCAATTCGATCTCCTTTTGATGGTAACCACCGTCTGCTTTTTGGATAATGTTGAAAAATCTTTTCATGAAGTGAATCGGGTTCTGAAAACAAACGGCTCCTTTATAATCGGCTTTGTTGATCTCGGCAGCGCCCTTGGCAGAAAATATGAAGCGCATAAAAACGAAAACATTTTTTATAAAGATGCCACCCTTTTTACAGTCAATGAAATCGTCACCCTCCTTGAAAAAACGGGATTTCCAGCGCTATCGTTTAATCAAACTGTTTTCCACGATCTTGATGAAATAACCGCTGATGAACCGATAAAAGAGGGTTATGGCAAAGGAGCATTTGTAACCATTAAAGCGGAGAAAGCTCTTGTATAAATATCTCTTTGGCCCGGTGCCTTCACGGCGCCTTGGTATTTCATTGGGCATTGATTTAATTCCCATGAAAACATGCACCCTGAATTGCATTTATGGCGAATGCGGCCGGACAACGAAATTGACACTGGAACGTAAAGAATATGTACCATTTCAGGATGTTAAAAAAGAATTGACGCATTATTTTGCGCATCATCCGAAACCGGATTACATTACTTTTTCAGGATCGGGTGAACCGACATTGAACTTCCGGATCGGCGATGTTTTGAAATTCATCAAAGATCAGCCGCAAAACTATGCCACAGCGATCCTGTCCAACGGAACATTGTTCTATCAGAAAAATGTCCGTGCTCAGGTTCTCAAGACGGATGTGATTATTCCTTCACTAGATGCAGCAACACCATCGGCCTTTCATAAAATCAATCGCCCGCATCCAAAATTGGATCTGAATGAAATCATCTCCGGGTTGATTCATTTGCGCCGGGAGTATCGCGGCCGGATATGGCTTGAGGTTTTCATTGTTCCCACGATAAACGATACCGAAGAGGAACTGACCGCACTAAAAAATGCAATTAAACGAATCGCACCGGAGCTAATTCAGCTCAATACGCTGGACCGGCCGGGTACTGTAAACACAATTCGCACTGCTACAGAGGAAGAATTAAAACGCATCATCGACTTTTGGGGATTTGCCAACGCCGAGATCATTGCGAAAGCACCGGTGCGAAAGGAGATCACATCTTTCCGGGACGATGTCGAGTCTGCAATTCTGGAAACCATTGCCCGTCGTCCCTGCACCTTGCAGGATTTGCAGGAAATTCTGGGGCTGCACATCAACGAAATCAACAAATACCTGGATGTCCTGGAAGCCGACGGAAAAATAAAAGTGGTGAAACAGGAAAGAGGCTTTTTCTACCAAATTATATGAGAAGGATATGCAAAAAAAAAACACACAAATACCCACCAAATTACCGCTGGAACTTTACCATGGGTGTGCTTCACGGCATCATCTTCTCATTCGGAATGGCGTTCAGTGAACCCTTTTCTGTCCTGCCGCTTTTTTTGCGTTCCTTTACCAGTTCTAAAGTTGTCATCGGGTTTTTAATCAGCATCATAAAAACGGGTTCTGCCCTGCCGCAGTTCTTTGTTGCCAATAAAGTGCAGAACCTTTCCAGGGGTAAGCCCATATTGCTCGTGGCAATCTGGGTGCGCTGGCTGGCCTGGGGTCTTTTGGCAATGGTCACATTTATTGGGGGACATCACTCTCCCCATCTCATCCTGGCGTCATTTGTATTTTTTCTTTTCATTTTTTCCTTTGCCGGCGGCGTAGCCAATGTACCGTTTTTCAACATGATTGCCAAAGCCATTTTCGCAGAGCGGCGCGGCAGTTTTTTCGGCATGCGCCAGTTTTGGGGCGGAATTGCTGCAATTGGCGCAGGACTGCTGGTGCGCATTATTCTGAGCCTTCCGTCGCTCAGCTTTCCACAAAACTATGGCTATCTTTTCCTTGTCACTTTTGCCGTGCTCACGTTCGGATATGTCGCGTTATCCTTATTCAAGGAACCTGAATCAAGAGTTGAAAAAACCGCTGCGGAAAACAATAGTATTAATCTGCCAACCATCATTCACTATCTGAAAGATTTTCCACCGCTTTTTCATCTGCTTCTTATTCTTATTTTCAGCCAATCTCTGATGCTTGCTCTGCCGTTTTTCGTTCTTAATGCTAAAGAAACGCTGCATTTCCCAACAGCATGGGTCGGCTACTTTGTCATGGCGCAAATGGGCGGCGGAGTCCTATCAAATTTTCTCTGGGCAAAGTTATCCGATCAGCGTGGAAATGTTCTGGTCATCAGGCTGTCTATTATTTGCGCCCTCCTGGCTGTTTTGTTTGCCGTTTTTTCAAAATCTTTTATCCTTTATCTTTTTGTCTTTATCTTTTCCGGAATCTTTCTCAATGGCGCCGGAATTGGCTTTAACAATTATATCATGGAATTAAGTACAGAGCAACTTCGTCCGCTTTTTTTAAGTATTCAGGGCACATTCATGTTTCCCGTTTATTTTTACCCGCTTTTCGGCGGTTTAATTGCGGATTATTTCAGTTTTCATATTTTATTTCTGAGCAGTCTTTTTATGCTTTTGATTAGCCTTTGGCTTTCCATAAAATTATGTGAACCCAGGCGAAAAGAAGCCGTATGTGTCGTAGCAAATTACATAAATGAAATATAATTTTCTTAGAAACAATTCGGCGCGAGCTGCATCTAATAAAACGAAAATAAATAGTAATATAATTTTAATCCAAAGAAAAAGGAGCTCGAAACATGAAAATCGCCGTTGGAAGCGATGACAAAAAAACAATTCGCAAAGGTCATTTCGGGGAAAGCAGGTTTTACCTCGTTTTTGAGGTGCTTAATGGCGAAATGAAAACCGAAGAACTGCGTGAAAACCCGCGAAACCTGGAACAAAATCACCATGGAGAAGCCCATGATATTGTCGAACTTTTGAGCGACTGCGGCATTTTTATGGGACGCAGCATGGGGAAAAAATCCATGATGAAAATTGCTGAAAAAAATATCGACTGTATTATCACAACAACAGAGGAAATTGATCAGGCTGTTGCCAAATTTTTGGAAGGCAAAGATGAGGGTTATCAATTTTTCGATACGGCAAGCAGCAGCCTTTTACCCTGTTCGATGAGGTGGACGAAATGATCGAATCCAAAGTTGAAGTGAAGGGCTTTGAAGCAAAGCATTATGATTTCCTGCTGCAGTTGGGCAGTTTCAGAAAATATGGTCGCATGCTCAAAAACGCCATCGCGGCAATGAACATTCAACCCGATGATGCCATTCTCGACCTGGGCTGCGGTACAGGAAAAAATAGCTGCCTGATGGCCGAATTCCTCGAGCGGCGCGGGCGGATTCTTGGACTCGACATTGGTGATGAGATGATCTCCCAGTTTAACAAGAAATGTGCTGCGTACCCGAATATTAATGTGGAGAAAAAAAGAATTGATAAGCCTCTCCCCTATCAAAATGAATTTGAAAAGGTTTTTCTCTCTTTTGTTTTCCATGGTTTCCCGGACGAAAAAAGAAATCGGATCTTTGCAAACGCCCGCCGCGCATTAAAGGATGGCGGCCAACTCGTTATTTTTGATTTTAATGAGTTCGATCCGGACTCGAAACCTTTTTGGTTCCGCATCGGCTTTAAAAAAGTAGAGTGTCCGCTCGCTTTTGAGTACATTACCATGGACTGGAAGAGCAGATTGCGGGAACAAGGTTTTGATAATTTCGAGGAGAGGCTTTATTTCATGGATACCATTCGGCTGCTCATAGCTTACAAATGAAAGAGTTTAATTATAGAAAAAACAAGTTGATATTATATGGATTCAGCGCCAAAGGGATAAATAGATTGTACTATTTCACTTCGATCTCCATTTTCTATTTAAAAGATTGACTTACGAACAAGGATTAACGATTTTTGACTTGTGAAGGAATCCAGTTTAGAAACATAAATCAGAAAATCAGAAATACTTCTAAAATCGTAAATCTTGAACCTATATTCTGAGATTAAAAGAAGGACTTGCTGAGGTGGTGAACGAGTACAATAAATTTAACTTTCACAATCAAACAGCTTATGGATGCCCACGAACTTTTATTAAAACTTGAAAAAGAAACCTGCCGTAAGTGTGACCATATTCTCGAGGTCGGTTCCGGAAGTGGTGAATTATTGCGCCGGTTAGCACAAAAGCATAACGCTTCGGCGGTCGGGGTCGATCCCTATATTTCCGAACGGGAAGAGGGAAATATTGCTTTTATAGCAACCCGTGCGGAAGATATCGATTCCCTGAACAGACGCTTCGGCTTAATCTATACTGTGATCTCTTTTCACCATTTTTATGATCCGGACAGATTTTTTGAAAAAATAAAAAAGACGCTTGCCTGGCATGGGCGATTTATCATTGTGGACTGGAAATTTGGAACGCACACAGGCGTTCCGGAAAAGTATTTCCATCTTTCGGATGTGACGGCACTGACGGAAAAGCATGATTTAAAAATTCTTTCGAAAGGCACAACAAGTGAGCATTTTTATATTGTCGGTACTCTGCCGGAGTTCCTGTGCGCCGTGCCGACAGCAGATAATGAAACCATATTTCCGAAAATGCTCGGTCAGGCGCCGTTTTTTCACATCTACTCCTGTTCGGGGGAGAACTATTTTCAGCTTATAGAGAAAAGGACAAATATCTATGCGAAGACTTTGCAGCCGCAAAAAACGTTTGACGTTTATGATGAAATCAATGACTGCCAGGCAATACTATCCGCACGAAT
>CAJVXP010000054.1 GCA_913009685.1 uncultured Bacteroidota bacterium | reverse complement strand
GTTTATTAAATTTTTTTATTTTTGTAGCGTAAATAAATCGTATCTTTTTTAGAATTGAAGTATTAATTAAAAATTAGTTTTAAATCCTTAATCGAACCATTTTGGAATTACACCCTGAGATTTTCTCAGGGCTTTCCTTTTCCAGGTATTTAAAAAAACTTTCAATTTCGTGTGTCATGTTGTTTCTGTTTTGTATCTGCTAAAATTACTAAAAATCAATCAGTTCATCAACCCCGCTTTCCTAAACTCATCCCTCAGGGCCGGCAGGTTGGGTTTGTGGTTGTAAAGCATTACGATGAGTGCTCTTTTTTGCGGTTGGTATCCGGGTATTGCTGCTGTTAACTTTAACCATGTGGCAACGCGTGCGTATGTGCTTCGGCCTCCTTTTGCCTGAAGTGCCTTTTCGGCTTTTTCTTTTATGCTGTTAAAACAAAATCCGGGGAATACGGTCAAAATAGGGCGGATGATATCCTCGTAATCCCATGAGTCTGAATTGTCTTCCACAATTTGCCTGATTCTTTCAAATTTCTTCTCAACTTCCAGTATCTTCACGGCAAAGGCCAAATCCCATTTTATTTCCGACAAAAGTTGTTCAAAAACAGATGGGGTTAAAAATTCCCGGATTCTGTTGTAATATTCTATTTCTTTTTTCGAAATGGTGAGATGGTAGAATACTTTGAAAAATAATGCTTTATCAATCCCGGTGTTGATTTTTGATTCTAACCATGCTGACCAAAAATGTTTATCCCTGTCGAATAATTCGTTGGCTGTCCTGACAAAAGCATCTTTATCATTTTTGAGATAATAGTCCAGCAACTGTTTTGCCACTTCGTTGTCGGTCTGATAAAACTGTTTGGCGGTTTCATACCATTGTTCCTCGTCCCCGCTATTTTTCAGAAGCAGCGAGGTTAGTTGCGGAAAGCTTTTCCTGCCTGCTTTGGAAGCATCAATAAACGCCAGGATTGATTCCGGTTTGTCCGATTTGTCGGATAGCGCCAGCAGTAAAGGTTCGATGTGTTTAAAAAACAAAAGGTCTCCCGCATGGTTTTTGTCGCTGTATTTTAAAAAGAACGAGATAACACTAATAACTTTATGTGCCGGGATAGCCGATTTTTTTACTTTTTCAGTTAACTCACGGATGATGCTTGCGAGTTCTTCCGTTAAATATTCGTTGACATCCGAAAATGACTCATAAGGGTCGTCAATTTTTGCTTCTTTTGCAGCTTCATAAATTCCGACAGATCCGGCTAACAATGTTACAATATCATGCTCGATAAGTGCTTCGATGGCGGAAGTTTTAAATTTCTGAAAAATCTGTTCAAATTCCTGCTCAGAAGCTTGTTGGTATTGTTCCCATTCCTCAATATAGCCCTGGTGAGGAGGCTGATATGATTCCCAGTCAGGACTCTCCGGGTCAACACGTTCAAAACGCGACAAATAAGTTCCCCGTTGAATGATAATTGTTTTCTGAAATGAGGCGAATTGTGCTTCGGTGTCATCGCCGGTAGCAGTTTCATGCTGTTTTGTAAAGTTCAAAAACTCCTGCTGCAAGCTTTCGTTGTATTTAATAATGGCACTTAGAAATTTCAACTTTGTTTCTTCCGTTGCTTTCTCAAAAATGCTTTTAAAATCCATAACAATTTGATTAATAACTTTTTCTGTCCCTTTTTTCTTTTTAACCTGTCAGGATTTCAAATCCTGACAGGTTAAAAAGAAAAAAAGGGTATTATATTTCCAACCACTCTTCAATTTTCGTTATTTCAGCTTTTTCCTCATGGCAAAATTTAAAATTGGCTTCATCTCCAAACATTTCCATCACCTCTTTTCGGGGTAGCTTTGAAGAATTCCCCGACAGATAAATTAAATAGCTGCTCCATGGATATTCTTCCGTATGGTCACAAAATCTGTGATGTACGGGATTGTTATGAATATAGAGCAGAACATTTTTAAGGAAATCTTCACCTTCAATTAATTTTCTTTTAAAAGGCCGTTCAAATAGCGCCCCGTGGCGGTCGTATCGTTTATTAAAGGCCTTGGTGTACGCGTTGAACAAATTGGAAAAGTATTGGTGGGGTGGTTTTAAACCTGTCCGGTTTTCAAAACCGGACAGGTTTAACGTTTCCTCCTTCACCCGCACCAAAAAATGAAAATGGTTGGGCATCAACACCCATGCGTATGTTTCGGCGATTGGATCAACGTATTTTTCGTATAAGGAAAGAAAATAGCGGTAGTTATCCTCTTCCTTAAAGATATTACAACTATTAATTCCTCTGTTGTATAGATGATAGGTATTTCCGTAAGTAAAATTTGTCAGCTTTTGCATTGGTCTCTTTTTTACACTATCACCTCCCCACATCCAAACCCCATGGCATTCATGGCGCCGAAGCCGCTGTTGAGGCCGGTGTGAATAAGGTCCGGCGGAGCGGTCAGGGCAAACTCAAACAGGTAGCCTTTTACCTTCACTTCCTCCGGCGTAAATGCTTTGATGATTTGCATTTTCCCTTTGGGCTTTTCTGTCAGGCATTCAAATTTCAGCCCGCCGTTTCCGGCAAACGGGTCTAAGCCGGCAAATTCATTGGAAAGAATTTTGTGTTTGTCTAACAGGTTATGGAAGAGCAAACCGGCGTAATGGTCGTCCGAAGGGGAGAGATAGGTTTCGTATTTCTGTCCGGGCCGGTTTTCGGAAACCACAACAGGGGAGAGACATCTGATTTTTACAGTTTCTGATTTTATCTCCGGTTCTTTCACGGCTTCCACACTTTCCACTTCCATGGTTACCTGCGAGATTCGGTCGCCGATGGTAACGGCCTGGTCTCTGAACAAGCCCATGACGAATTTTTCGGCAGGCTGCGGCAGCTGAAAAGCCACGGTAAGCCATGCGTTGCGCGACCAAAGTTCCATGCGGTCGGAATGGGGAATTATCTTAAAAGTTCTGTTCGGAAAACGCAATTGCGAAAAGGTAAAAAGTTTAAAAGTCTTGCCGTTTTCCAGTTTATAACCTTCGCGATGCAAAAAACCGGCCAGTTCGGCATCGCCTTTCTCCAACACTTTATAAATCCAACTGCTCAATGGATATTGATAATTCAGCGGCAGCACCTGCCTTTTTCCTTCTAACCTGAACTTAATTTGAAATCGCATAATTTATCCTAATTTATTGGTTACGATATCAACAAAAATCCTTTTCCACGGGCTTGCATCCGGATAGATTTTGTTGATAACCGCCTTTATTTCAATTTTCTGATCTAACAATTTTGCCAGTGTCGAGTTTTTGTGCCGGGGGACGAAACCCAGCTTATGGCCGTTGTGCCACAGCGAAATAGCTTTGCCGTCGTGTGGGTTGTCTTTTTCGCGTTTGATGCGAAGGTTGTCGCTCACTTTTAACTGATGCTCAACCTTTTCGCCATCGTAATAGCAATAGCCGGCAATGTAAAAATGTTCCAGTAGCACGGGCTTTCTTTGTTTCTCGTCTGAAATGATGATTTGGGGAAACAAAGTCATTCCCGTTAAGCTGATGGCAAGACTACGGATGAAATCAATTCGTTTCATTTATTTTTCCGTAAAAGTAAACAGGCCAAATGACAATTTGTGTCGTCATACTGTTTTATTTCTGATTTTTTTATCTACGTACTCCTTTAATCCTTTTGGGGCAAGAACTTTCACCTCATCCATAAGTCCCAGGACAAATCGTCCGACGCCTTCAAATCCGCAGACTTCCCCATTGAACTGCCACTTATTGTCAGGAAGTTTGGTGCATAACGGCTCGGCCAGTGGGTATTCTTCGATCAGCAGGCTGTAGGCACGCATGTTGAGCAACAGGCTGACAGGTATTTGGTTGTGGCTGCTGATGCGAAATACGTCCACGGGCTGCTTTTTGTGTTGGCCGGCATACGCGAAAGGTTTATCGAGGATTTCCACGTGGTCTATCCGGGCGGTTTTAAACTGTTTGTTTTGCCTGCTTTCGGGGTCAAAAGCCCAGACGGCGATGTAGTTGGTGGTGAAGTCGAAAGGTTCTACCAGCCGGTCGCGTTCCAGGTTACTGTTGGCCGAGCGGTAATGGCGAAGCAGCACCTGCCTTTTGGTTTCAATAGCGTGAATGAGCGCATGGACATTCTCGCTGTTTTTTCCTTTTATCACGGCGTCAACAACCCGGTCAAAATTGTAGAGTGAATAGAGTTTCTTTTCAAGGTTCTCTTTCAACACGTTGTTGTCGCTGACAGCATGGATGGCTTTGGTGAGCAGCCAGGCTTCTTCTTCCGAAAAATGGAGCAGGTCGGAAATTTTCCTGAAGGCTTTGTCCATTTTCTCAATACGATAGCGGCCCCCGGACACGGCAAACACAAAACCTGTTTCTTTAAAGCTGGCGATGTATCGCTGAACGGTACGCTCAGAAGTGTTGAATTTTTCGGCCAGCTCGGTAATCGTATAATTGCGGTTACCCGACAACAGAAGCAGCATGTTTAATACGCGCTTTATTTTTGCATGGGAATCCATTTTGTTTTAGGTTAGAGTTGTGGCAACCGGGTTCATGATTTTGGTTTTGAGAACTTCAAATTTATACAATATTTATATTACTTTGACAGGTGTTGGGAAATGTTTTTGGTGTTGTTGGGATTGAAAGGGATTGAAAAAGATTGAAGGGATTGAAAAAGATTGAAAGGATTGAAAAGATTGAAGGGATTGAAAAAGATTGAAGGGATTGAAAAAGATTGAAAGGATTGAAAAGATTGAAGGGATTGAAAAAGATTGAAGGGATTGAAAAAGATTGAAGGGATTGAAAAGATTGAAGGGATTGAAAAAGATTGAAGGGATTGAAAAAGATTGAAGGGATTGAAAAAGATTGAAAGGATTGAAAAGATTGAAAGGATTGAAAAGATTGAAGGGATTGAAAAAGATTGAAAGAAGAATTAGAGGGATTTGAAGGTTTAGAAAGGTTAGCAGATTGAAAGGGGAAATGGTTGGGTTGTTATTCGGTTGTCTCACTTTCGTTATCCGGAAAGCTTTCGGGACAGCGGACGGAGTCATTCGCTTCGTTGTTATTCGGTCATATTTTTTCTTTTTTCACTACATTCCTCCGTCTCTTTGTCTCCCCGTCTTTTTTTGCGGCAGGGATAGAAGCGGTATCCGGTGGCAGCCGGGGGTATTGGTTTTTGCCGGCAGGCGGAGGCTGAGGCACGAAGACCCCGCACTGACGTTGCAAAACCTGCCGCCGGCAACAGTGATATAGCGGACAGCCCGGTGAGGTTTGTGTTGGCCTTGTGCGTGGGAACCGAAGCCGCCCAAAAAATTTAACTTCCAATTGTCTGCGATAATGGCATCTTCAAATTTCCTTTAGAATTTAACCGTTATCTTTGTCTTCAACTATCGCAGATATGAAAATACTGGTTGTAGAAGATGAAAAAAACCTGCTGGAAATGGTGACGGTTTTCCTGCAAGGGGAGGGCTTTGTCTGCGAAAAGGCAGATTCTTATTTTGCGGCGGAGGATAAGCTGGCGGCTTTCGACTACGACATTATCATTCTGGATATTACGCTGCCTGATGGTAACGGGTTGGATTTGCTTCAAAAAATCAAGGCGGCGGACAATGGCGCCGGCATCCTGATTGTCTCGGCACGTAATTCATTGGACGATAAGTTGGCAGGTCTTGACCTCGGCGCAGACGATTATATCACCAAACCTTTTCATCTTTCGGAACTCAACTCGCGTATCCGTGCGGTTTTGCGAAGAAGAAAATTCAACGGTACGAAAGAGCTGGTTTTCAGGGGATTTAGATTGTTGCCTGAGCAAAGGGAGGTTTTTGTGGGAGAGAAAAAATTGCAGCTTACGCCGAAAGAGTATGAGCTGTTGCTCTATTTTGTTACTAACAAAAACCGGGTACTTACGCGGCAGTCCATTGCCGAGCATTTGTGGGGAGACTATATAGATATGGCCGATCATTTCGATTTTGTATATACCCATT
>CAJVXP010000053.1 GCA_913009685.1 uncultured Bacteroidota bacterium | reverse complement strand
GGGTCCATTTGTTTTATATTTGTTTTCATTCAAGGGGAGTCTGCTTCGTCGCTGCGCTCCTCGCAGAATCGTACTTCTTTTTTAAGTTAGCATTTGATTCCTTGGGAACTTTAGAACAAGGTTCTATTTGGCGAGCCCGCCTTAAGAGGGCGAAGCCATCTCCTATACGCCAGGGCGGAAACTATAATAGAAAAGTTCCGTTTCCATTCTAGGGGAGTCTGCCACGTCGCGTTGCTCCTCCCGATTTATTTCGGGATTAGTTTGGCCAGCGTCTTTCAGTGCGCCACACTTCTGAAAGTCGGGCCTCACTGAATCGCAGAATCGTACTTCTATTGAGCTTTTAGCTTTGCAACCTAAGCCCTTTGAACCTTTGAACAAACTACCTTTTCACAACAAACCACGGATTCAACAGGTTTTCTTTATTATAAACCAGCGGGCTGTTTGTTTTTGCATTAATAACAGTCCCTCCGGAAGCTCTTACTACAGCATCACCGGCAGCGGTATCCCACTCCATGGTGGGGGCGAAGCGGGGGTAAATGTCTGCCGAGCCTTCGGCTACCATACAGAGTTTTAATGAACTGCCTTTGGAAACAATTTTAACCTTGTCGTGATCTTTTTTTATTTCGTTAATGAACTGTGTTGTTTCTTCGTTTAGGTGGGAACGGCTGGCCACAATGCCGAAATAACCCTTCTTTTCAAAAGCAGGCAAAGGCAACCGGTTCTTATCCGTGAAAATTTCCATTATGTCTTGCATTTCGGATGCCTTTTCTGCCTTAAAAGACCCCAATCCGTTTTTACCGATGTATAATTCATCAAGAACAGGCGCATAGACAACTCCCATCACCGGTTCTCCGTTTTCGACGAGGGCAATGTTAACGGTAAACTCATCGTTTCGTTTTACAAATTCTTTGGTGCCATCCAGCGGGTCGACGATCCAGAGTTTATTCCAGTGTTTTCTTTCTTTATACGGAATATCCCTTCCTTCTTCACTTAATACAGGAATATCTGTTTTCCGCAGGAAAGAAAGTATCACTTCATGGGCATTTTTATCTGCCAGCGTCAGCGGTGACTCGTCGGATTTGTATTCTACGGAAAAATCGGTTTTGTAAACCTTCAGGATTTCTTTGCCGGCGAGAATGGAAGCTGTTATAATGGTTTGGAGTAGTGTCATTCTTTCATTTTTACGTTTTGTACCAGGAGTTTGCTTCTCTCGCTAAAAGCGAGATCGCAAAACCGTACCTTTAAACAGGAAGTAATCGAAGCAATGGCCTTTTCAAAAATTCAATATTTGAAATCAGGGTTTGCGAGCTCCGCCCAAGCAGAGTGAAGCAATCTCCCCGTATTTCAACATACCTTAAAAAAAGGAACCATTTTCTACATGTCATAGAGTTTCATACAAGTCTTTCCACTCCGGATTCATTGCTTCAATTAATTTTACTTTTTTTGCACGAGACCCAGCCTTCAGCTGTTTTTCTCTTGCCCGTGCAGCAATAATGCTATCAAATTCTTCAAACCAAACCAACTTATCAACATTGTAACGTGCAGAGAAAGATTTTTTATACTTTTTCGTTTTGTGACTTTGTATGCGATACTTCAGCTCACTCGTCACACCCGTATAAATTACACTATTTGGCCTGTTAGCAGTCATATATGTCCACGCTTTCATTTTGTTTTTCCCTTGTTTTTTAATGAAAGAACCAATCGAAAGAACCCATTTCAAACATTTAATTTATTTTCAATCCGAACTGCAATGTAAGTCCTACTACCGTTATGACCATAAAAAGCAGGGTAACGGGGAGGCCGATCCGGAAAAAGTCACGGAAGCTGTACCCGCCGGGGCCATAAACCATAAGATTTGTCTGATAGCCGATAGGGGTGATAAAACTTCCCGCCGCAGCGAAAGCCACCAGCAACACAAACGGTTTGGGGTTCAATGCCAGTTGGCTTGCCAGGCTGATGGCTATGGGAAAAACGATAGCTGCTGCCCCAATGTTTGTGATGATGGCCGCCAACAGGTTGGTCAGCAAAAAGAGTCCCGTCAGCAAAACGATAACACCGTAAGGCCGGAGCACCTCCAAAATGAGTCCGGACATACCGGAAGCAATGGAGGTTTTGATCATGGCTTCTCCCAGGGCTATGGACAGGGCGATAATCAAAATAAGGTTATAGTTAATGCCTTTGTACAGCTCTTTGGGAGAGGCTATTTTCGTCAACAGAAGGATGATGACAAATACCAGCAACGAGGTAAACAGGGGGACTATTTTTAAAGAGGACAACAATACAGAGGCTATAAGCCCGCCCAGGATCAGCACACTTTCGCCGGCAGGCATTTTGTCGATTTTCCGCACTTTGTTGATGATGTAAAACTCTTTGTTGTCCTGGGTCCGTTGTTCAAAGTCTTCTCCTGTGATCAGCAGCAACAGGTCGCCGGCAATCAGTTTTACATTTCCTATTTTCCCGCTGATCTTTTCGCCGTTGCGGTGGATAGCCAAAATGGCGGCATCGAAGCGGGCGCGGAAATTGCTTTCGCGTACCGTTTTGGAAACCAGGCTTGAATTGGGTGCAATGGCGATTTCCAGCAGTTCCGTTTTGGTCCTTTTGCTGAACATGCCCAAATGCGCCGGCTGTAACATGCTGTTGCCCTGTACCATATCGGCAATGGTGCTGGTGTTTCCGGCAAAGACCAGTAAATCGCCGATTTTTACGGTCGTCTGGGGCGTAACGGGACTGATTTTTTCTTCCCCCCGGATGATTTCCACGAGGAACAGTCCTTTCAGGTTTCTGAGTTTAGCCTGCTCAATGGTTTTGTTATGGTAGCTGGAGCCTTGTCCTACCTTTACTTCCACAATATATTCCCGGGAACGCAAAGCCACTTCTTCGGCAATGTCTTGTTTGTCGGGAAGCAGCTTATCGGAAAACAACACCAGGAACAACCCGCCCAAAACAATCATTGTTAAACCTACGGGCGTGAAATCGAAAATATTCAAAGATTTAAAGTGGGGAAAGACGTTTTGTTCTGCCACCATACCGTTGACCACGAGGTTAGTGGATGTCCCGATCAGGGTGGCCGTACCACCGAAAATGGCGGCATAGGAAAGCGGTATTAGGAGTTTGGAAGGAGAAATGTTATTTCTTTTCCCCCAGTTGTGCACGTAAGGCATCATAATGGCCACCAGCGGCGTGTTGTTGATGAGCGCCGACAGCGCTGAAACCGGAAAAATCAATTTGAACAAAAACTTTTTATAGGTAAAGGTGCGCTTGAAGAAGCGGTTGAACATGTTGTCGATCAGTGTGGATTTCCGGATGACTTCGCCAATCAGGAGCAAAAGTACGATCACGGCAAGTTGCTCGTTGGCAAACCCGCTCATGATCTCTTTCGGGGTCAGAACACCTGTAATCCCCAGTATGCTAATACCGATGATAAAGGTAAATCCCGATCCAAAATAGCTCTTATATAAAGAGACTATCATGAAAAGGATCACGAGAAGGACTATGATTTGTTGGATGTTCACAATGTTATTAAATTAAAAGCTGGTTTAAAGTTTAAAGTTCCAGGTTCCAGGTTCAAAGTTTAAAAGTTTCAAGTTTGAAAGTTTGTTTTCGTTATGTTTACTTTTTCCTTCAACGCCAGAGCCTTTTGTTTCATAAGTAAGGTCAGGCGTTTTACTTCAAGTCTGCCACGGCGTCCATTTAATTTGGTGTTAGTTATTAAGTGCGGGGTGGGAGGCCTCGCAGAATAGTATTTCAGTATTTTGTTTGGTCGTTGCGGGTATTACTCCATAACTTAGCTACGGAGAAGTAATTTGCGAGGGCGAGGAACGAGCCCGAAGCAATCTTGAACAGCGTAAGTACCTGTTGTGGTTTCATAAGGTTGTTTCCGGGTGTTACTTTAAGTTTGCCGCTCTCGCCTGAGGCGAGATCGCAAAATAGGTGCTTCGGTATTTTGTTTAGTCGTTGCGGGTATTGCTCCGGAACTTTGCTACGGAGAAGTAATTTGCGAGGGCGAGGTACGAGCCCGTGGCAATCTCCTTCAACGCCAGTGCCTGTATTTCATTGGTTGGTTCTGTCTTCCCCTGTTCAAGTCTGCCACTCTCGCCTGAGGCGAGATCGCAGAATAGGTTTTCCAGTTGTTTGTTTGGTCATCGCAGGTATTACTCCGGCACTTAGTTACGGAGTAGTAATTTGCGAGGGAGGCGATAGCCGACCGAAGCCCGCCCGGATAACTCCGTTCGGACAGGCCCGTCTTCATTGCATTGCGAACGGGCAGGCAATCTTGTCATACGCCAGCGCCTTGGTTTCATTAGTTCGCTCTGTTGTTCATTGTCCAAGCTTTTCTATCATTTGGCTTGCATCCAGGTTTATTTTTGAGAAGGCGAACCACTTTTTTCCTAAATCTTTAAGTGATGCGCCTATATGGTAAACTTCTTTACGATCAATGATAAGAAATCTATCGTGTGATTTTCTATAGGTATGTATTTCGATTGGATCGTATTGTTGATGAAACTTTGCTATATCAAGTTTAAACTGTTTTGATATAGTTGAAGTGCATATTTTTGCACTCACATTTTTAGCTCGCTTTGAAAGCATTTGTAATACGGTATAATCACAATAATTATCTATTAGAATAATTGATTTTCCAGCTGTTCTTATCAAATCACTAACAAAAGCATAAGCGTCAAATATTTGTCCATCAAAGAATATCCCTTCTGTTTTTGGAAGACTGGTTTGTAAAATCATTTCAAACTTCTGATCATGTTCAAAAAGTTTTCTTTCTATATTATAAACTCTTTGGTTAAGTGCATATCCTTTTAACAGATAATCTTTTAAGACTTTATTTGCCCAAATACGAAACTGTGTACCTCTTAATGATTTTACCCTGTATCCAACGGAAATAATTACATCCAGATTGTAGATTTTTGTTCTATACTTTTTACCATCCGCTGCAGTTAGTAAGGAATCCTTACATACTGACTCTTCATTTAACTCCTTTTCATTAAAAACATTACCAATATGTATGGTAATATTGTTGCGCGTGGTATCAAACAATACAGCCATTTGTGCCTGGGTAAGCCAAACGGTATCATCTTCCAGGCGCACATCAATTTTTAAATTGGCCTCATCATTAGAAGAGTAGATAAGTATTTGGTTCTTTTCTTTCATTTTATTGAACTGTCTGCCACTCTCGCCTGAGGCGAGATCGCAGAATAGGTACCCCGTTTGTTTGTTTGGTGGTGGTAGGTATCGCTGTAAAAGCTAAATAACGGATACCCTTCTATCCTATTTTTCTTTTTTAATTGTATGTTTAAATTTCAAAACGGCGAAGTTTATTTCAATAGAAGTTTGTTTTTGATAACTTTGTGGTCGAAAATTTCGACTTCAAAGAATCCCATTCCTTCTTATTTAAACTGATAATATATCCATTTGGAAATTTGTCAGGGTTATTCTTAACCGCTTCATTTATTCTTTTTGTTTCTACTCCATATAAAAGGGCTACATCACTGTCTAAAATTACCTTTTGATCTCTTATTATAACTATTTTTGATTCTATCTGTTCGGGTTTCATAATCGGTTCCATAGCTAAAATATTTTAAATCACACTACCCGGGGTATTCACCACCCTGTCGGCCAGCCATTTGGCGTTGGTTAAATCGCTTGTCTGGCAACCTTTGAACATGGGTAAACGGTTCATTAATTCCAAAACGGGGCGGGTCATAATACTTTATTCGTTTGCAGGTTGTTAACTGCAATATCAATAAATTTGGGGTTGTCGAACAGTGTTTTTTTTCTGTTACCCCAATTTTCCAGTTCCTTTTTTATGGATTCCTGCGTATTGGCGCCTTTTTCTGTAATAATAAAGTCAATCGTTGATAAAAGTTCCAGACCAAATGGAGGATAAAACCCGCGCAAAAATGCTTTTGTTCTTTCAACAATCTCTTTGTATTTACGGTTTTCTTTTTTATTTAGAAAAGCAATAATATCTTTTTCAGCATCGGGAACAAGCTCCAACTCCTCGAAAGGTTTTTTGTCTTTTCTGCTGTAACCCATTATGTAGCTGCCATTCAGATAGTACAACACATGCCTTACTTTTCCGGAATAAGGCCCGTAGAAGTTAGGCTTAAATTCTAATTTGAATTGATCTTTAGCCCCAAACTTTTGCAGAAAATAGGCTATTTTTTCGGCTGCAAATTCCGATACAAATTCACCATTCTTTACCAAATCATACAGAACATATAAAAGCATTGCCCTGGCCGGGGTTAATTTTACCCGTTCATTCTTTAGCACTTCTTTAATTCGAGCCCCCGGTTGGTAAATATATATATCGCAATTTATATCGGACAGGTTTCTCTCAAGCAGAAACTTAACCTTACTCCAGTTTAAACCTCCGTTACCTGTGCCCAGCGGGGGGATTGCAATTGATCTTATTTTTTTCTCCCGAATGATTTTTTTTAAATCTTTTAATCCTTCTTCAATATAACTATATTCGGAAGGTTTTCGCCAGGTGGTTTTGGTAGGAAAGTTTACGATTACTTTCTTTCCTGTAAACATGGATTTATCTTCCGTAACCAGAAGCTTTCCAATTTTTACTTCGTTATTTTTGCAAGCTTTCGCATAAAGTTTAAAGTTGTTCGGAAACGTATTTTTAAACTGCAATGCTATCCCTTTTCCCATTACACCATCCGTGTTGACCGTGTTGACCAACGCTTCTGCTTTGCTTTCCAAAAGATTTCCCGTTACGTAATGTATCATAGTCTAAAAATAAAAGTCGGGGTTAACGTGTACACTTTTTTCATTCACTCCAAAGGTAAGCATTTTTTCTCCGGCTGCCTGATTGTAAACAAGGTATCTTAAAATTGCCGCGGGCACTATATCGCCTGAAACCAGGAACTCTGCTTCTTTCCGTCTTTTTAAATCCAGGTCTTTTTCGTCTTTCCAGTATTTGGCATTAATGGCTTTCCAGTCAAGTATTTTGTCAATATGGGTCATCCTGAATAAATATATTTTACTCAAATCGGGCATGCATTATTTCAATTATCGTGTTTTACCCTAAATAACACTGCTCGGAATATTCACCACTCTGTCGGCCAGCCATTCGGCATGGGTTAAATCGCCTGTCTGGCAACCTTTGAACATAGGTAAGCGGTTCATTAATTCCCATACAGGGCGGGTCATAATACCATTCGTATTTGTAAAATTAAGAAACTCATCCCTTTCTTGTCTATCTTTTAGTAAAACTGTGTTCAGCCAGTAATTAGAACTGGTATTTGCCGGTTCCGATACAAAATCAATATCAGAAGACTCAAAAAAGGATGCATACTTTCCGGCTATTTCTTTCTTCACCTTTAGAAAGCCGGGCAATTGTTCCAGTTGCGCCACACCGAGGGCCGCTGCCAGGTTTGTCAGGCGGTAATTGTAACCGGTCATATCGTGCACATAATTCCATTTGTGGGGTACTTTGGCCTGGGTTGTCAGGTGTTTGGCTTTTTTGGCCAAAGCTTCATCATCGGTAATGATCATACCGCCGCCGCCGGAAGTAATTGTTTTGTTGCCGTTGAAACTCAGTGTAGATCGGAAGAGCGTCGTGTAGGGAAAGAGTGTAGATCTCGGTGGTCGCCGTCTCATT
>CAJVXP010000052.1 GCA_913009685.1 uncultured Bacteroidota bacterium | reverse complement strand
CTGAACGAAATAGTTGTTAATGCTGAAGAGTGGCAGTCCGGAATAGAAAAAGTTCCCGAAGCATTAAAAACAGCTATTTCGAGGGCCAAAAGAAACATTGAAATATTTCACAAAGCCCAACAATCGGCTGGTTTTTCCGTTGAAACTGAAGCCGGGGTAAACTGCTGGCAGGAAAGCCGTCCCATCGAGAAAGTGGGGATTTACATTCCTGGAGGCACGGCACCCTTGTTTTCCACCGTGTTGATGCTGGCCATCCCGGCTAAAATTGCCGGTTGCGAAGAGGTTGTGCTTTGCACGCCGCCCGATTCAAAGGGTATGATTCCTCCGGCCATTCTTTATGCTGCCCGGCTGACAGGGGTGGATAAAATCATAAAGGCAGGTGGTATTCAGGCCATTGCGGCACTGACCTACGGCACCGAAAGTGTCCCGAAAGTTTATAAGATTTTCGGACCGGGAAATCAATATGTAACGGCTGCCAAGCAAAAAGCACAAACCGAAGGCGTAGCCATTGATTTGCCTGCCGGGCCTTCTGAGCTGTTAGTGCTTGCCGATGGTACTGCCAACCCGGCCTTTGTAGCGTCCGACCTGCTTTCGCAAGCAGAACACGGTGTTGACAGTCAGGTAGTCTGTGTTTCCAATTCGTTTGAGTTTCTGGAAGCGGTAAACGATGAAATAGAAAAACAAATAACGCTGCTTTCACGAAAGGATATTGCAAGGGAGTCGCTGAAAAATGCTCGTTTTCTTTTTTCTGCAAATAAGGGAGAAACCATCGGCTTTATCAATGAATATGCTCCCGAACACCTGATTATTGCTGCAAAGGAGGAGGCTTTTTATCTTGGCAACCTTAAAAATGCCGGTTCTGTTTTTTTGGGAAATTATTCTCCGGAAAGTGCAGGCGACTATATCTCGGGCACCAACCATACATTGCCTACCAACGGGTATGCCCGCAATTACGGTAGTCTGGGTCTCGATGACTTCACCAAAAAAATCAGCTTTCAAAGAATTTCAGCCGCAGGGATGCAAAGCCTCGGAGAAAGCATTGAGATCATGGCAAAAGCTGAGGGACTGGAAGCACACGCCCGGGCGGCTACCCTGCGGTTAGAAGCTATTCGGAAATAAAAAAAGTTGGTTGTGTTATAAAATCAAATAATTCATTCTTTGTGGGGGAAATAATATTCACTATAGAGATTCAAAAACTTTAGAAATTAAAATCTTATGGTAACCAAGACATCCATACACAATCTGTTGCGGAGAAATGTGGTACAGCTCAGTCCCTATTCTTCGGCACGTGATGAGTTTTCGGATAAGGCTGACATCTTGCTCGATGCCAATGAAAGCCCTTTTGATAGCGGAACAAACCGTTATCCCGATCCGCACCAGCGTGCGCTGAAAGAAGCTATTGCCGGTTTGAAGAATATAAATGCCGAAAATATTTTTATCGGCAATGGCAGCGACGAGGTACTTGACCTGCTTTACCGGGCGTTTTGTGAACCGCGTTTGGATAATGTGGTCGTAATCAATCCCAGCTACGGGATGTATGAAGTGCTGGCCGACGTGAATGACGTACAATGCCGCCGTACCGACCTCAATGTCGATTTTAGCCTGAACACCGATAATATTCTTGTAAAAACAGATGAAAATACCAAGCTGATATTCCTCTGCTCGCCCAACAACCCGACGGGTAACACTTTTGATGCGGCAGCTATTGAGCTTTTGCTGGAAAAGACTAAAGCACTTGTGGTGTTGGATGAAGCCTATATCGATTTTTCGGAAAAGCCGGGATTTCTCGGCAAACTGCTACAATATCCCGGACTGGTAATTGTGCAGACGCTTTCCAAAGCGTGGGGAATGGCCGGGTTACGACTGGGACTTGGCTTTGCCAGCAAGGAAATCATCAATATCCTGGATCGTATAAAACCACCTTATAACGTTAACCTTCTCAGTCAGCAACAAGCGCTCATACGTATCGAAAATCTCGCGGAAACTCAGCGACAAATCAGGGTGCTCCGCCATGAAAAACGAAAAATGAGAGAGGCATTACAACTTCTTTCCGTAGTAAAAAAAGTTTTTCCCTCCGACGCCAACTTTTTATTGGTTGAGATGAAAAATGTTACGGCTATCTATACAAAACTGCTTGCAAAAGGTATTGTGGTTAGAAACCGCAGCGGCATGTTGCATTGTGCCGGATGCCTGCGGATTACCATCGGAACACCCGAAGAAAACCAGAGATTAATAACCGAATTAGAAAAAATTACAGTATGAAAAAAGTACTTTTTATCGACAGGGATGGCACGTTGATTATCGAGCCGCCGGAAGATTTTCAGGTTGACAGCCTTGAGAAACTGGAGTTTTACCCCGGTGTTTTCCGTTATCTGTCCCAAATTGCCGAAACAATGGATTTTGATTTGGTTATGGTGAGTAACCAGGATGGTTTGGGAACAAGCTCGTTTCCTGAGGAGACCTTTTTTCCGGTACAGGAAAAGATAATCAAAACACTGAAAAACGAAGGAATAGTCTTTTCTGATATCCTCATCGACAGGAGCTTTCCGGAAGACAATGCGCCTACGCGTAAACCTCGTACCGGACTACTGACCAAATATCTTGAAGGCGATTACGACTTGAAAAATTCCTTTGTTATTGGCGATCGGCTCACCGACCTGGAATTGGCAAAAAATCTGGGTTGCAAAGGTATTTTGCTTGCCCTGCCGGATATGTCCGGTTTCGATGAGGATGTGCAGGTCTTGCAAACCAATTCCTGGAAAGAAATCTACCGCTTTCTTCGATTAAACCACAGGACAGCTAAGCTTAGCCGCAAAACTAAAGAAACCCAAATCGACTTATCTCTTAGCCTTGACGGAAAAGGAAATGCACAAATCCAAACAGGAATCGGCTTTTTCGATCACATGCTTGAGCAGGTAAGCAGGCATGGTTCCATCGATTTAAATCTTAGTGTGAAAGGCGATCTGGAGGTGGATGAACACCATACCATCGAGGATGTCGCTCTTGTTTTAGGGCAGGCGGTGAAAGAAGCTCTTGGCGACAAAAAAGGAATCAGCCGTTACGGGTTTTATGCTCCTATGGACGACAGCCTGGCACATGTGGTTATCGACTTTGGCGGACGAAACTGGCTCGTTTGGGATGCAGAATTTAAACGGGAACAAATTGGCAGCATGCCAACCGAAATGTTCTTTCATTTCTTCAAATCCTTTTCCGACGCTGCTGCCTGCAACCTGCATATTCGGGCTACAGGCACCAACGAACATCATAAAATAGAAGCCATTTTCAAGGCTTTTGCCCGTGCGCTGAAAATGGCCGCTCAGCAAGATATAGATCGTATGACACTTCCGAGTACCAAAGGGATACTGGACTGAGAATAATTGCTCAAAAATATTTTATAGTTACCTATTTATTAATAATAAAATGAACATAAGTATTATAGATTACGGTGCCGGAAATGTAAAATCCGTTCAGTTTGCACTGGAGAGGCTGGGTTACAAAGGGGAACTTACTTCCGATGCCAACGAAATTCTTCAGGCGGACAAGGTCATTTTCCCGGGAGTGGGTGAAGCATCCACCGCTATGGAAGCCTTGCGGTTATATGGGTTAGACAGCCTCATCCCTTCGTTAAAACAACCGGTATTGGGAATTTGTCTCGGCATGCAGCTCATGTGTACCCGTTCGGAAGAAGGAGATGCCGGCTGTCTGGATATTTTCCCCACAGAAAGTCTGGAATTTCCTGACAACTTAAAAGTTCCGCATGTGGGTTGGAATACCCTTACTCATCTTAAATCGCCCTTGTTCAAACAAATAGAACCTATGGCTTATGCTTATTTTGTACACAGTTTTTATGTGCCCGTTACGAAATATACCGTGGCCCAAACTTACTATGGTCTTCCCTTTTCGGCTGCCCTAATAAAAGATAATTTCTACGCTTGTCAGTTTCATCCGGAGAAAAGCAGTGAAACGGGAGAACAAATACTTAAAAACTTTTTAGCCTTATGAGAATTATACCTGCCATGGACATAATCGGAGGTCGCTGTGTGCGCCTTGAACAGGGAGACTATTCCAGAAAAAAAATCTACGACAAAGACCCGTTGGAGTATGCCAAAGCTTTAGAAGACCAGGGCTTTAAGTACTTGCATTTGGTTGACCTTGACGGAGCCAAAGCCGGGAAACTTATAAACTGGAAGATATTGGAGAAAATCTGTACCCAAACCCGGCTAAAAGTCGATTTTGGCGGAGGCATTAAAGACATGGAATCCCTTTCACTGGTATTTGGCTGCGGAGCCCGGCAGGTAACCGCCGGAAGTATTGCCGTACGCCAGCCTGACGAAGTGGAAAAATGGTTAGAACAGTTCGGCCAGGAGAAAATTATTCTTGGTGCCGATGTGAAAGACAAAAAAGTGTTTATCAACGGCTGGAAAACAGCGACGCAGTGGAACCTTTTTCCTTTTCTGAAGTCCTACTCCGAAAAAGGCATCCAATATGTGGTTTGCACCGATATCTCACGCGACGGATTGCTGGAAGGAAGTGCTGTGGAACTTTACAAAGAAATCAGAAAAGAATTTCCCGACCTGAAACTCATTGCCAGCGGTGGCGTTCACCGGGCCGAAGACCTCGGTTTGCTGGCTGATGCCGGTTTGGAAGGGGCCATTGTAGGAAAAGCTTTATTGGAAAATAAAATCACCATAAACCAAATCGAACGCTATGTTGGCTAAACGCATCATCCCCTGCCTTGACATAAAAGATGGCAGAACTGTAAAAGGGACAAACTTTATCAGCTTAAAAGATGCCGGCGATCCGGTGGAACTGGCGCGTATTTATTCGGAACAGGGCGCCGATGAATTGGTTTTCCTGGACATTACGGCCACCTCCGACAAAAGAAAAACGCTGCTGGTTTCGCTTGTGGAGAAAATTGCCCGCGAAATAAATATTCCTTTCACCGTTGGCGGAGGAATTAGTCGAACCGAAGATGTGAAAGACCTGCTTCGGGCAGGTGCCGACAAGGTTTCCATAAATTCTGCTGCTGTTCAACGCCCCGAACTAATCGGTGAGCTTGCCGGAAAATTCGGGAAACAATGCATTGTTTTGGCTATAGATGCAAACCTGATGGACGGACGGTGGAAAGTTTTTACCCATGGAGGCAGGGAAGAAAGCAGGTATGAGCTGTTTGAGTGGGCAAAAGAAGGAGAGAAACTGGGAGCCGGAGAAATTTTGTTTACGGCTATGACCCGCGATGGTACCAAAGACGGATTTGAATTGGTGGCAAACAAAAAATTATCGGAAATAGTTCGTATCCCCGTAATTGCTTCAGGAGGAGCCGGGAAAGCGGAGCACTTTTCCGAAGTATTCACCCGGGCCGGCGTGGATGCTGCCCTTGCCGCCAGTGTCTTCCACTATGGAGAAATAAAGATAAAAGATTTAAAACTTAAATTGAAACAAGATGGAATTTCCGTTCGAATTTAAAAACAGAGAAATGAAAATAAATTTTGATGAACAAACCGGGCTCGTGCCGGCCATTATTCAGGACGCTCAAAACAAAACCGTCCTCATGTTGGGCTATATGAACCAGGAAGCATTGCAAAAAACGCTGGATACAAAATTGGTAACATTTTACAGCCGAAGCCGGAAAGAGTTGTGGACTAAAGGAGAAACGAGCGGCAATTTCCTGCAGCTGGTGGATATCCGTCCTGATTGTGATGCCGACACCATTTTGGTTCAGGCAAATCCCACCGGCCCGGTTTGTCATCTCGGTACTGATACCTGCTGGGGAGAAGATAACCGGTTTCAATGCGGCTTCCTGAGCCGGTTAGAAGAAATTATAACCGACCGAAAGACAAATCCTTCCGAAAAATCCTATACCAGTTCTCTGTTTAGAAAAGGTATTAACAAAATTGCACAAAAAGTGGGTGAAGAGGCCGTAGAAGTTGTGATAGAAGCAAAAGACCAAAATGACGGGCTCTTTTTGAATGAGGCTGCCGATTTGCTCTTCCATTACCTGATCCTCTTGCAGGCCAAAGACTTTCGTTTTCGGGATGTGTTGGAAATATTGCGATTGAGAAATAAAAAATAAGTTTTTTCTGTTTTTTCATTCAGTCTTTGTAACGACTGAAGAATTGCTTTTTCCAGGCATGAAATTGGATTAAATGGGTCTTTTTTGGAGAATAAAACCCCAAAATAATCCCTAATTTTGGCAAAATTTTTCGAGGCATGGCGAGGTTTACCATGTACGGGAAAACAGAAAAAATCAATTCAAAATGAAAAAGAAAAAACAATCCGGTCTTCTGATAGCCTGGATTATCTTATTGGTTGTTGACTGGGCCTTTCGCGGGACGGAATGGCTTGCGCACAATTTGACCGGATTACGTTTCCTGGCAAATTATTTACTCTCTGCAATAGCATTGCTGGGTCTGCTTTATCTGCTTGCGTTTATTAGAAAAAGGGCTGTTTTTTGGATTTTTTATTCCCTGCTCATTGTCTTACCAATGCTGTTGCAGGGCAATTATTTCATTGTTTACAAAAAATTTATTTCCCCCTCTGATTTTGCCATATTTGCGGAGTCACCACGTATGGTGTTGGGTGTCGGGGCAGCCAATTTGAACTGGCTTTTTCTGCTGGCGGGTACTTTTCTTATCCTTGTTGCCGGGTTTGTATTACAGAAGTATAAACCCCGGAAGAAATGGGTTATTCTGCCGTCGGGTGCAATTTTTATCGGGATTTCCATTTTTCTTACCTTACACTGGTACAGTGTCGATTTCTTCCAGCACAGCACAGTTGCCTTTTACGACAATCTTACACAGGAAATTCTATCTGGCAAAGAGCATTCTCTTGCAGCACACCGTCTTAAATTATTACCGGTCAGAAAACCCGAAAATCCTCCTGACCTGGTTTTTGTGGTTGGTGAGTCGCAGGTACTATCCCACATGAGTCTGTATGGTTATCCCCGGCAAACAACGCCTCTGCTCGATTCTTTGTACAAAGCACATAAGATCATTCCTTTTCAAAAGGCTGTTTCCGTTGGGAACAAAACACGTTTAAGTGTCCCGTATATGTTGTCAGGGTTACAGGGCCCCGACCCAAAAGGCGCTTTTTTTGAATATCCTTCGATCTTCGATTATGCCAAAGCGGCCGGTTATCACACCTTGTTTTTATCAGCCCAGGATCTTCATTGGGGGAAATTGAATGCCCTTTTTAATGATGGAAGTATTGATCTGCTGGAAGATGGAAACTATTTTAGCAGCCATGTTGATGTGCTTAAAGGTGTTAATGATTTGGCTATGTTACCGCATGTATTTCATTTTTTAAAAAAATACGGTTCCCCGTTTTTACTGGTGGTGCAAATGGATGGAAGCCATTATCCTTATAGCGAGCATTCCCCGGATAGTCTGAAAAGATTCCTTCCGGAGAAAAACCCCAATGGTGTTAATGCTTTCGACAATACGCTGGTGGTTACCGATATCTATTTGACCCGGCTTTATGGGTTTTTATCAAAACAATTTCCGCATACTTTCATGTTTTTCACCCCGGATCACGGGCAAAATTTTGGTGGACTCAATGGCCATTTCAATGATAATTTTACCCGGGATGTTTTCCATAATGCACTCATTGCCTTTCCGCCTGCCGGCGATAGCGTTTCCTACAACCTTATGATGAAAAAGGAGAAACGGCTGGTTTCCCAATCCGATATTTTTGCTACAATGCTGAATATTATAAAGATACAGTCCCAGTATGTCGTTGATGGAATCTCTTTGCTGGATACGAATAAACGGCAGCGAGTGGTTACCTGTAGCGAGTACATGCCTACATTCCACAATAATCCGTTGGCCGTGGTGGTCGATTCTGCTATGCAAACCCGGCTCATCGACTTTTCCAGGATGTCGGTTACGGATTCGAGAACAGGTAAAGTTTATCCTTACCGGAAGCTTCCTTCTTTTGTTCGGAAAGTAATCAATTATCGGTTACATCGAAAAGTACCGGTGAAAGCTTTGCCGGATTCTGATAAAAGGTAAGGATTTTAGAAAATTATTTTCGATAGTTGGATTCTGAAATTCAACGGGTTAAAAAGAAGTTTGATTTTTATGTCGGTTTTTTTTATTAGGAGTGTTGTTCCGATGGAATTTTTTTCTACTTTTGCCGCTCGAATTTACGGAAACGTTCATAGAGGACAAGTAATACAGAGGGATATAATAGTTCTAAATACTACAGCGATGAAGTATTATATAGGGCTAAGAAAGCTAGGAAAGAAAAAAAGAAATATTTTTTCAAAAAAGCTTGCAGGAGAAGAAAAGAGTAT
>CAJVXP010000051.1 GCA_913009685.1 uncultured Bacteroidota bacterium | reverse complement strand
GGCAGGTAAACCACAGATTTATACCGGGCAGAGAAATATTGATTATCTGTTTGGGAAATAGTCAGTAAATGGTCGGCTTTGGAAAGTATGTTTTCATATTTTTTCAATTTGGCTGCTTCCCACAAAAAATAAACTTTTCTGATCAAATTTTTTTCCGCTTTGGAAAGGTTGCCGTAATACACATGCTCTATATTGTGTGTACGTACGATCAATTTGCGGTTTTGTAGTCTGCTTTCCTGCAAAAGAGCGGTGGTGTGCAACCCTTCCATCAGGATAGGATAGTTGTCCTGTAAAAGGTTTTGTATCAGTTGTTGCGACCGGCGTGTCTCTACGATAAAAGGCCTCTTTTTAAAAAGTCCTTTTTTAGACATATTGATGGGGTAATATTTTACATCGTAAAAGATTTTGTGGAGTTCCGGAGCTCTTTTCCCTCCATATTCAAAGCAATGAAGGTGCACTTTTACGCCATTTTCTGCCAGCGCTTTTGCTTTATAAAAAACATCGATAACCCCGCCATAATTTACGGGATAAGGAACATCAAACGAAACTATATGGAGGTGTATGTCGGGCATTTTTACAATGAAGGTCCAAGCGGACGCTTGAACCAGTTTATGAGCGGACGCTTGAACCAGTTTATGAGCGGACGCTTGAACCAGGTAATGATTAAAATAGAATTAAAACCGGTATGTAATTCCTACTTTAAAATAAATATTGGTAATGTCTTTCCTTTTTCCGCCCCAATAATCAGGGGGAGGCGGCGGGGTGTATTGCCACTGGTAATTCAGAGAGCGGACATATTGCAGCTGTGCATTGAGCAGAAGTTGTTTTCTAAACGACCATTGCCCCAGTAAAGTGGCATCAAAATCCACCCAGTTACTCCGGATATCTTTAACATTAGCAAAGAAAAAGTCGTTATTATGAACATATCGTTCCAATCGAATGCCAATCAGCTTCAGGGATTTCACCCAGCTGACCTGCAGGGTTTGCAGGTTACTGCCCGGGCCAATGCCTGCTCCAAGCATTTGTCCTCTGTTGGTATATCCTGCACGAACAGCAGGGCTCAGATACCAGCTAAGGCCATGTCTGTTTATCGTTGAAGGATTCATGGAAAGCTGGGTAAACTCCATGAGTACTTCGATGTTTTCATCTTGATGTGCTTTCATCCGGATCAACTTTCTGAATCCAAACACAAACGCACCCGAGTGCGCCATCTCAACTTTCAGGTCCCTTCCATTCCAAAAATAATCTGATCTGCCGTATTCAAAATAGACTTCGCCATGGCCTTTCACCCACAGCCAGCGGGCAAAAACAGAGTAAAGTTGTGAACGTTTATTGGCCAGCTCTCCATCTCCGCCGGCAGCTCTCAGCCCGAGCGGTATAAAAACGGGGAAGTAATCTTTCAGGTTTCCGATCATATCCTTGTGGTATTGCTGCACTGTGCGTGCAAAACCAAGAAAAAGGCCGGGAACCCATTTGGGATGATAAGTAACCAATAGTCCGCTCAGATAGCGCCAGTCATCGGGCTTTGGCACATACAAATGCTCTCCGCGATAGATCTTATCCGACTCGGGTGGCGGATACCCCGATGGTTCCAGCCGGCCGGCAATCAATTGCCACTCAAAAGAACCCATAAAAGTTTCCACCGGACGCACCGTGTTAAAGGTAAGATGCTCAAAACCGGGGGCACTGTTGGTCATAAGCAACGTATTGCGTGTTCCGGGACCCCACCAGAGGTTCTCATTGGAAATACCAAAAGACACTGCCCCAAAAGTTAAACGGATACTGCTTTGTCCCCAGGAAATCCTGGAATAGGCACCTGTGCCAAAATGTTCCGGTAGATCGATCAGGTTCATTGTCCAGTAGTATTGTGCCCATCGATAGTCGGGATAATTTACAGGATATCCATTATAAAATTTATTTTGTGCAAAGACCACCTCGGGCCATAGCTGAATTTGCAAAGGGCCGTATTGTAAATAAGCCCCTGCCCTGAAAAGGGTTTCGTATCCCGTGGAAGGGATCATAGCGCCATCGTTCAGTCCCTGCGGATGATGTGTAGTGAATTGTTGCTGCCAGGTAACGGGAAGGAGTTGAAAGAGCCCTTTTCCTTTACCAAAACGGATGATGCCGTTATACTTTGGCGTGAGTTTTTTTTCCAGGCTGCTGTCGGGGTAAAAGCTGTTTTGCACGGAAAAAGCAGCTTTTGGAAACAATGGCCAGGATGTAAAACTCACATCGGGATTTATCTTGCCGAGCAATTGGGCTCTGCGGTAAGTCTCTGCCAGCACGGGCATTCCGGTGGGGATTGTCTGTGCTTCGGCTGCCACAGGTTGTAATAGCAACAGTATGAGAAAAACTTTTAAAAAGCGGAAGATTTTTTTCATTTCCGAAGGGTTATATTTTTTAAATTAAGTCTCCAAAGTCCAAGCGGACGCTTGAACCAGTTGGTAGAATTTTAAAGTTGTAGTCTCCAGCCGAATGAGATTCTTCACTCACCACCCACAGGGCTTTCGCCGGTCCGTTCAGAATGACAGAAACTAAAACCGGTACACAATACCGAGTTTTGCATGGAAGTTATAGGTGTCTTTGGTGGGGTTCCAGAACGTGGGTTGAGCATTGAGAACAGGGGCCGGGCGATACCACTCGTAATTGATCTCGTGGATATATTGCGCCTGCAGGTTCAGCAGGAAATGGTTAAACTCCCAGTTGGCGACCAGCCCGAATTTCAAGTCCACCCAGTTGCGGCGGACATCCCTTATTTTACTGACAAAATAATCATTATTATGAACATATCTTTCAAATTCCAGACCGAATGTCTTCAGTCCTTTCACCCAGGCAATTTTTACCCATTGCGAATTGCTTCCGGGACCTATGCCTGCTCCTAAAACCTGGCCATCTTCAGTATAGCCATGTTTTACCTGACCATGGGTATACCAGGGGTAAATCTGTTCATAATGATACCCCCTCATTCTGTTAATAGTGGTTGAAGTTGAAGCTATATTATCAATTTCCACACTCACCTGTATAAATTCGCCTTTCCAGCGTTTTAGGGCAAACAGCTTGTTCATACCCACAATATAAGCTGCCGAGTGGGCTGGTTCAAGAAAGAAATCCCTAAGATTCCAGGAGTGGTCTTCCCGTCCATATTCCACATAAATCTCTCCATGGCCTTTTACCCAAAGCCAGCGCATAAACAGCGAAAGTAGTTCATCCCTTCTTTTGGCATCGGTTTGGCTGTTTCCCCATTTGTCTTTTTGAAAAGGAGAAATTACCGGCAGATAGTCGTTTAAGCTGTTCCCCATATCTTCGTGGTAAATCTGATAAGCCCGGGTCATACCCAGAAAGAGTCCCGGCACCCATTTGGGATGGTAACTTACGACAATGGCATTCAGGTATCGCCAGTCGGGGGGCAGGCCGGGGGTATAACCAGAGCTGTCGAGACGGCCGCCGATGAGTTGGAATTCAAAAGCGCCAATGATCGTCTTGATGGGCCGGACTGTATTTAAAGTCAAGTGCTTAAAGCCAGGCGCATTGTTGGTCATAAGCAATGCATTGTGAATACCCGGTCCCCACCAGAGGTTTTCATTGGAGAGACCAAAAGAAACCGGACCGACGGTCAGCCGGATACTGCTTTGTCCCCAGAAAAATTTAGTAAAAGCAGAATCGCCGAATCGTTCGGGCAGGTCAATGCCTTTGGGAGGGGATCGTTTGTGATAAAATTCATAAAACCCATCGAAAGGTTTGTTTTCCACATAGAGCATTTCCGGCCGGAACTGAATGGAAAGCGGGCCGTATTTTGCATAGACTCCAGCGCTAATATAGGTCTGATAACCTCTGGCGGGAACCATGATGCCATCGTTATAGCCGGCAGGATGAAAGCTGTTGAATTGGTTTTGCCAGACGATGGGCAGCAATTGAAGTTTTCCGTAGTTTTTACCCAACGCAACTATGCCATTAAATTTTGTTTTTCTGTTTCGTGCCAGGGTGCTGTCCGGGTCAAATCCGTCATGGATACGAAAAGCTTTTTCCGGGAATAGCGGACGCACGGTAAAGCTCACATCGGGGTCAACTTTTCCCAGCAGCTGGGCTCTGCGGTAAGCGCTTTCCAGTACCGGCATACCCACAGGGATAGTTTGTGCCTCCGTCAGGAAAGGCAGGAAAAAGAAAAAGATTAGGAAAAAATTAAAAAGATAGAAGTTTTTTTTCATTTCCTATAGTTTAGAAAATACATTTGAGACGAAGCTGTTAAACAAAATAATGAGATTCTTCACTCGCCACCCACAGGGCTTTCCCCATCCGTTCAGAATGACAAAAAATATAATCACAAAATTGTCATCCTGAATGCAGCGTAGGTAGTGCGCCGGCACGAATGAAGGATCTATATGTAATAAATGGCAACGCTGGTTCGTGAGATTCTTCACTCGCTACCCACAAGGCCTTCGCCGTCCGTTCAGAATGACAAAAAATATAAAGTTGATTTGTCATCCTGAATGCAGCACAGACAATGCGCTGGCGCGAATGAAGGATCTAAAAAAACTGAATACGACATTGATTCGTGAGATTCTTCACTCGCCACCCACAAGGCTTACGCTAATCCGTTCAGAATGACAAAAGAAGTAGTTATGCTTTCCACGTAATTTTTAAAACTTTCCCAAGTTGAAAGGTACGGTTGCCGGCTATCTTTTGCAGAATAAACGATAAAAGTTGTAATGATTTGACCACACCTGTAACGAACAATCCTTTGTGTTTTCGGAAGTAGTAATACCTGCTTTTTTCCCAAATGGCCCAGGTATTGTAATTGAATGTATTATTCTTCAGCAGGTATGTTCCTTCAAGGTGAATAATCTTTACATCAGGCAGAACATAAGAAACATAACCAGCTTTTTGTAAACGATAAAACAGGTCGGTTTCTTCGTAATAGAGAAAAAACTTTTCGTCGAAACCTCCTAATTCCTGAAAAATATCTTTCCGGATAAAAATATCCGCACCTGTAATAAAAGGTGCCTGAAAAGGCCGTTCTTCTTTTTCACAAGCCCTTCCGAGACGCAACTTTTTTGCATAATACCGGGAAAAAAAACGATAAAACCCTATGTAACCTACCTCCTGTAACAGGGAAGGGAAATTGCCGTAAGCTGTTACCGGCTCTCCATTTTCTTTGATCAGGTTTCCTCCGCAACTGGCGGTATCAGGCATTTCTTCTTCCAGGAACCGGTAAAAACGAAGAACAGCATTATCCAACAGGATGGTATCCGGGTTAAGGAAAAAGAGATAATCACCGGATGCGTGATGTACTCCTATGTTGTTGGCTGCACCAAAGCCTTTGTTTTCATCATTTATAATAAGCTTAACGCCGGGATAATTTTCCCTGATAAAACGAACAGACTCCGTGGAGGAAGCATTATCAATTACAATAATCTCATACGCTATTCCCGAAACATATTTGTAAAGGGCATCAATACAACGACCAATAGTTTGTTGGCTGTTGTAGTTGACAATGATAATGGAAACTTTGGGCTGCAATTTTTTCTATTTGGGTGTGGCCACTGCTTCGATGGCCGATTTTTAAATAACACGTCGCTGGATAATGAGATTCTTCACTCGCCACCCGCTAGGCTTGCGCTGACCGTTCAGAATGACAAATTGCTATAACTGATTTCGTTGGACATGTCAAGAAAATTCATCGTTAAGTAAATTTTTTAAAGCCGATGATATTATGGCTTTCAACAGGGTTTCTTTGAAAAGAAAAATTTGGACAATAAAATAAAGTGCTGCCGAGATAAGTATTGCTACAAATAATTCTAATGTTAGCGAGAGCCCTGTGCTTCGCATGAACAATGCTACGGGAATAAAAAGCAGGGAAGCGGCTAAAGCTTTCACGGCTACAGGCCAGTGCACATGGAAATTCATCTTTTTGGTAACAAAGAAATAAGCGGTAAAAGAGACGATTCCCTCCGTTATTAAAAGTGTTACGGCAGCTCCTTTGTCCTGAAAAATTCTTATCAAAAGTAAGTTTAAAAAAAGACTAATTCCCATCCCTATCAGGGTGGCTGTCAGGTATTGTTTTTCAAAACCACCCGGTATCAACAGTTGCATGCCGAAAAGATGGCCCAGTCCGACAAGGAAAATAACCGGAGCCATCAGTTGTAGTGTCAGCACCGCTCCCATAAAACCGGTTCCTGTAAACACCCGCATGATCTCCGGTGCAAAAACGATCAGCCCCATGGTAACCGGTATCCCAAACAGGCAGATAAAGGAAAACGACTGTTCCATCCTTACACCGGTTTCCCTGGTGTTTTGCACATCAATGCTTTTGGTAAGCCGTGGAATTAAAACCGTACCGAGAGAGGTGATCAACGGAATGACAATGATGGTAAGCTTTTTGGCCGCTGTGTAAAGGCCTACGGCTTTGTCGTTGGTCAGGAAGCCCAGCAGAAGGGTGTCGCCCAGCGTATAGACGCTTATGGTCAGGGAGGAGACAAAAAGGATAAGCAGTGGCCCGTAGTGTCTTTTTAAATTCAGTCTGATAAACCGTATGCTGACCTGTCCTTTTAGATGAAGCAGGTTCCACAGGTTATTTATCACAATAGAGAAGATGGCGATGAGAAAATAAACCATCAGGTCTTCTGCTGTTCGCACGAAAAGGAACAAAACAGTCAGGGCGACTGTTTTTATCACGATGGAACGCAGCGACAGAAACCGGAACTGTTCCATGCCCATGTAAAACCAGTCGAGGACAGAGAAACCGGATAAAACCAAAAGTCCGCCGAGCAGGTAGTAGTTCAGGCTGTTGTGAAACCAGGGCAGCGACAGGATAACACCGCCATAAACAACAGATAATAAAAGGCTGCTGAGGATGTTGATGAGCAACAGCTCGGAGAAAAGTTTGTCGAGTTGTTTCTTGTCGCCACGGGCTTTGGCCACCTCCCGCATGCCGTAAACGGGAATGCCGAACTGAGCAACGACCACAAAATAGGTGGCAAAGGTGACCACAAACTGTACTTTTCCTATGCCTGCGGGACCGAGAATGCGGGAAGCATAGGCAAAGCTTACTATTGGAAACAGCAGGTTGCTCAGTAATAGCAGGTTATTGTACAGGAAGTTTTTTTTTACTGAGGTCATGGGAAGGAGGGTTGGATTATAGCGTCCATATTATACCTGTGCAAAATGTTGAGATGTATCATTTACGGAGCCTATTCCCCTCCGAGGAGGGGAATAGCAACACTAATAGAGATTCTCGAGTAAAATTGACTTAATCTGCATCGGCAACAAAGCCATTGTTACTTGCAATATTTTTTTTGCGACGGTTTTTTAGCAGTGTGTACGGGATAAAGGTGAGAACTGATGCCAGGACAAACAATATTGACATAAGCTCCAAAACACGCAGGTTCCTCAACAAAAATGAAATCACGATAAAGAAAACATTAACTGTGAGCAGAATTGTCGTCGCTTTCCGGTGGCTTCCGGTAAGTTCGAGCAAATAATGATGCACATGACGTTTGTCCGGCTTGAAGGGAGACAATCCCCTTGCCATCCGGATAGCCATAACACGTAAAGTGTCAAATATTGGAATGATCAGGATACCAATGGAAACGGCAGGAGCGGCTTTTACATAAAAAACACTATTAATGATCGGGGTATGGTTCAGTTCATTAAACTTAATGGCGAAAATTGATAAGATAAATCCCACCAATAAAGAGCCGATATCGCCCATGAAGATTTTATGTTTTTTGGAAAAAAAATTATACCGGAAGAAGGCCAGCAAAGCGCCTATCAGTGCAATAGCGAGAATAGCAAGCTGCAACTTCCCTATTAAAAAGAACCAGGCACCAAAGGCGAAAGAGGCCAGTATCCCTACTCCTGAAGAGAGGCCATCAATACCATCAATCAGGTTAAAAGCATTGACAATGGCCACAATGACAAAAAGACTAAGAAAATCGCTGGAGGCATAATTCAGCACACCTATACCGGCGAAGCCGTGCAGGTTGGAAAGGCGGACTCCTCCCAAATCGATAATAATTCCTGCGGCGATGATTTGGCCTACAAATTTTTTCAACGGACTAAGGCCGGTAATATCATCTTTAAGTCCAATAAAGAAAATAACAAGGCTACCCGCTATAATATATTGTATGTACGGAATTTTCGCAATGTTCACAAAAATCATGGAAGAGATGACAAATCCCGAAAAGATAGCAATACCTCCAAGGGTAGGGGTAATGTTTTCATGTGAAGTTCTTCTGTTAGGCACATCGTAGAGGTTTTTGGAGCGGGCAACTTCTATCAACGGCGGAATGGAGATATAAGTAATTATGAAGGCCAAAATGAAGGTCTCCCACATGACAAGATTTTCATTAAGTAACAGAATCTCCATGGATTATTTTTTCAATAATATTTATTGCAAAGGTAGGGAAAAAGAAGAAAAAACAAGAGGGGACAAGGATTGTTTCTACAGATTCTCACTCGCTGCCCGCAACCTGCATACTGCCCGGCTCACTTACCAAAAGCAAGACAAGCGCTAAAAGGGAAATCCGCTACTTTTAAACAGGTTAAATTTTGCTTATATAGAAACAAGATATATTACTGTAAACTGTAATTATGTGTCTGTCAAGTCCTTTAGGAGACGTGGGGGGAGAAGGGGATTTCTCACGCACCCCTGACCACTAAAGGGGCATTCAAAAACAACGCTGTATATCGTCCATAGGACTCTCCAAAGGAGTCCTGCGAACCTTTGGAGAACTCACACTGAGGAAAG
>CAJVXP010000050.1 GCA_913009685.1 uncultured Bacteroidota bacterium | reverse complement strand
TACGCTTTTTTCTCTTTCTCTTTCTTTTTTTTTTTTTTTATTTTAATGATACGGCGACCACCGAGATCTACACTCTTTCCCTACACGACGCTCTTCCGATCTCTGCTTATGACGGCCATGATTTTGGTTTTGCCCGGTGAAAATAAGAGCCGTTCCATTTCCAGCAGAATTTCGCCCATAATCAGATCTTCGTCGGGGGCATCGAGTACATAATGGTTGGGTTCATAGTTTAATTTGTTGGTTATGTATTTCAACAAAGTGGGTTTACCGAAATGCGCTAACACCTGACTGAAAGGTCTGTGTTTTATAGCTGGTATTTTCCGGTAAATCTGCGGCAGCAGGTTTTCATAAATCGAAGTAAACGCCTTACTTTGAATAAATTCGGACAGACTGGAGCAGCGTCCTGATTCTTCGGTAAATTCGATGACTGCATTTTGTGAATCGTCAATGGAGTGGATGCTCACACCACTCACGGATGGAGATGCATGGTAAAGTGTCCACCGGTTATCGATAAGCAGACTTTGCAAAGGTTTCTTTTTAAGGTTGCGTATCAGGTAAAAGTCGTCTAAAACCTGGTCGATGAAAGCCCGTTCGGAGGGCAAGGAGAAAATCTCTTCTAATAGATCATCGGTACTGCGACCTTTGTTCTTTTCATTATTTTTGGCTTCATAAAAGAGTTTCCAGTATTTAAGGACAATTTCCAGGGCGTTTTTTATCTCTTTGCGGAAAACATCATAAGAAGCTGTAGATCCTTCAAGATAGCCACCAAGCGAAAAGCGCAGGAAACCTGTTTGGTAAGGGATAACAGCAATACCGCGCTGTTCGGCCAATATTTGGGTAAATTTTTCCAAATCCTGAAAAGAGAAGAAATAGTTCAATTGAATATTGAACAAAAAAGAACCGTCGGAGGCAACCTCCCTGGCAAATTTACCAGGTTCTCCTGCTAAAAATTCCGCGGCTGTTTCCTTGGCAATGTTCAGCCGTTTCAGAGACTCGTTACGGAAGTTTTTATTCACACGGAACCCGTTGAGCACGCCTACCAGTTGTTTTTGGTAATAAGCAAAAAAAGGCTCGTCTTTGTATTTAAAATCATCGGGAAGTTCCAGCATGTTGAGCTTGTCGATAGAAACCATTTCGTTCAGCAGAAAAATGTGCAGCGGGCTACCTTCAAAGGCCATTTTCAGGCTGCTGTCGTTTTTTCTTCTGCTTCGGTGGTCGGATTGTTCGGCACATGTGTTTATGATATACTGTTCGATGAGCCGTTTTATTTTATGTCGCGAAGCATTTTGCGGTAGTTTTTCTTCGAGGTTGTTTTTAATGCGTTTGGCCTGCTGGGCGGTTTCCAGAATATTCACAAGCATATACAATGAGTTGGTATTCCCGGTTTCTTTGTTGTTTTTTTTACGGGCAAACTCGATGACCTCCTTTTTCGCAGGGGTGGCTACAATCGCACCCAGTCTGTCGCCGGTTGCTCCAAGATTTTTAGTGGTCGAAATAGAAGAGACCATGTTCAATCTGGCGTATTTCTGATTCAGATTATCCATGACATAACGCGATATGGTACGCCACTTAGGCTCTGCAGGATCTTTGGTTTTAACCGTATCATTATAAGCCTCATCGAGAAACAGAGTTATCTTACTGGCGCTTACGAATTTAATAAACCGCAACAAAGCCGGATTATTAAAATCAGAATAGCCGGAAGGGTTGGCCGGGTCGTTGATGACGATGGTAAGGTTTTCACAAAAACGATCCCAGATATTTCCGGTTTCATCGAAAATTTGAAAAGTGTTTTTCATACGTTCGAGCCGGAGGGTTAACCGGTCAAAGTCTATTCTTCCTTCGGGTGTAATGCCTATCTCCAGGTCGAAAGGATTAATATCGAACCGGTCGGTGGGAAACAGATCAAGATATTCCCAGGAGGAGTATTTGTTGAAAAGTATATAAGGTTTCAGCACCTTGTCTTCTTTACCAAAGAGTACATCGCGGATAATCATTTGCACATCATCCGAAATGGAGGTCTTCTTCAGATTGGTAAGATTGCTGATAAATTCTTTGATAATGTGCTGTTCTTTAGGTGGTAGAGAATTGAATTTCTCCAGTATATCGAGGTCGATGAGCACATTTTTCAGCCGTCCTTCATTATCGGCTTCGTTCTCTGCTTTAATAAGATACTGTTTGTATTTTTCCAAAAACAGGTTAATACCAAAATTTTTATGAAAATGATTTTTCAGCGTACGCTGATAGGTGTCGGGATAGAGGTTGAGGATGACCCGGCAGCGTTCAACAATATCATTGTTAATAGGTTTGAGCTTTTGCTGAAGCAAAAAGTCGCCGTAAGTTTTGATTTGGTTTCTGCCGCCGCCTTCCACCACGGTAGCGATATGTAGCTTTTTGGTTCCGGAGTAAAAATATTTTAATGTCCGTTCTTCAAAAGCGTCAATAAGCATCTTATTCAGCATTTTTTGCCGGGAACCATCGGCACAACGAATAATGAGGTCTAAATAGTTGCTGAGCTTTTCCAGGGTGTATTTATCTTTGATAATCTGCCGCGAGAACTCATCAAATTTGAAAAGGCTCAGGTTTTTCTCCGGATTATCCGTTACGCCAAGTTGTTCTTTTTTAAGCTGATTCAATTCCGTTTCGTACGAAACGATTTTCTCATCCATGCGCGATTTGAACTTCTGCAGGTTGGTCAGGCTCACCTTTTCGAGAATCAGTCGCAGGTTCATTTGGCTGTTGGCTAAAGCCCCTAATTTTTTGGTATGCACTTTATTGAGGCTTTGGATAATCTTGTTGTGGAAGCAATAAACCAGGCTAATGTTTGTCCGTAAGGCCATGGGTGAATTATCCACAAAGATCATTCGTGTCAGGAAGGGAAACCATCTGGAATCACCAAAAGGGTTATGGGTGAGCGATTTCACTTTTATAGCAAAAACGGCAGTGTTATTTTCCTGAATTTTTTGAAAGAGCTGCTCCTCATTTTCATAATCGACCACCACAACCTGTTCCGGCTGGAAAAGTTCTTCTTTCAGCAGGCTGATAGTGGTTTCGGGGCTGCCGCTTACAACGGTTGTTAGTAAACCGTTAAGCCCTTTAAAGTAGGTGTTTTGCGACATTCTTTCCAAAAAGTCTCTTTTTTCTGCGCCGGTAGTATAATGGGCACTTTGAACGACCATTTGTTCCAGAACATCCATCAGATAATTCCACTGTAATTTTTCCCGGTTATCATAAATTCCCAGCACTTCCCGGAAACGGCGCAGCACGGTAACTTCTTCGCCAAGCAGGATGCTGAAACGGAACTTTAAATTAGCCCGGGTAAACGGAGGCGTACCCATGGAAAAATCCTGAAACCCCAGTACTTTTCGTGCTTCTTCCTGTTTTTCATCATTGATGAGTTCGGTATCCATGAGGTTTATCAGTCTGTTGCGAAAGCGATTCAACCGGGAACGGTACTGAAAAGCTTTAGACTCTTCGTGAGGAAACAACATAAGCGAAACATCTCCGTATGATTGGAAAGTTTCTTTTAATACCAGTATCTGGCGGTAGATTTCCTTTTGCTGATAAACAGGATCATCAGGTTCCTCGTAACAAAGCCGGTAAAAATTCTTCAGTAAATCCATATAATGAGAAGGCAGAAAGTTCTCGGCTTTCGGCTGTAAAGCCAGATAAAGATCAATAAAATCAAGGGCATCTTCACCCAATTTCTGATTTGCTTTTTTTAGTGTTCGCATGGCTTTTTATTTTTGAAGTCTTTTCGTAGAAAAGGAATTATTCAATCTGTAAAGTTCGTTATTTTCGATTTCACTTTTTCCCGAAATGAATTTTTTATTATTCTGTTGTTTTTATTTTTATTAAAAAGGCCGAAAACTCTTTGTTTCCGGCCCTGGATTCTTATTCTTTAAATCTTAGTAAGATTTTTTATGAACATGTTGAACCGCCCGGCCGGAGGGGTCAATCACATTATTCAGCGAATTATCCCACATTAAGGCCTCCGGAGTGCTGCACGCAACCGATTTACCACCCGGAACACATTTTGCAGCCTGATCGCCGGAAAAAAATTCGTTAAAAATAGTGCGGTAAAAATAGGCTTCTTTGGTTAGTGGTGTGTTGATAGGGAAGCGATAAGCAGCCTTCTCAAGCTCCAGGTCTTTTACCTGTTTGGCAGCAACTTCTTTCAATGTGTCAATCCAGTTATAACCTACCCCATCTGAAAACTGCTCTTTTTGTCTCCACAGCACCTCTTCGGGCAGATAATCGCTGAAGATTTCGCGCAGAATGTGTTTTTCCATTTTTCCATCTTTCACCAGTTTGTCTTCCGGATTAATGCGCATGGCCACATCCAGAAATTCTTTATCCAGAAAAGGGACTCTGGCTTCCACACCCCAGGCTGCCATGGATTTGTTGGCACGCAGGCAGTCGAAAAGATGCAGCTGTGTAAGTTTTCGCACGGTTTCCTCGTGCAGCGCTTTGGCATCTGGCGCTTTGTGAAAATAGAGATAACCACCGAATATTTCATCAGCACCTTCGCCCGATAAGACCATTTTTATTCCCATGGAACGAATTTTCCGGGCCATGAGATACATGGGTGTTGCAGCCCGGATGGTGGTAACATCATAGGTTTCGAGATGGTAAATAACATCGCGTACAGCATCCAGGCCTTCCTGAACGGTATAGACAAACGTATGATGAACAGAACCGATATAATCAGCTACTTTTTTAGCAGCTATCAGGTCGGGCGAGTCTTCCAGACCAATGGAAAAAGAATGTACCTGAGGCCACCAGGCTTCTTTCAGGTCGGATGTTTCAATCCTGCGTTGCGAATATTTCCGGACAATGGCGGCAATAATGGATGAATCAAGTCCGCCGGAAAGCAGAACGCCGTAAGGGACATCCGACATAAGTTGGCGATGTACTGCATTTTCGAGCGCCTGTTTCAGCTGTTTTTTATCGGTAACGTTGTCTTTAACGGCGTCGTACGATTCCCAGTCGCGTTTGTAATAACGAACAAATTTCCGGTCTGTGCTGCTGTAGTAATGTCCGGGAGGAAACTCTTCAATTTTGGTGCAATGCCCAATAAGCGCTTTCATTTCGGAAGCTACGTAGAAGTTTCCTATTTCGTCGTAACCGTAATACAAAGGCACAATACCGATGTGATCGCGACCGATGAAGTAAGAGTGTTCAAGGTTGTCATAAAGGACAAAGGCAAAGATACCATTCAGATCCTCCAGAAATGCAGTTCCTTTTTCAAGATAAAGCGCATTAATGACTTCACAATCCGATTTGGTTTGGAAATCGTAAGGAAGTTGAAGATTTTTTTCCAGCTCCCGGTGATTATAAATTTCGCCGTTTACGGCCAGCACCAGCCGGCCATCAGCACTCATCAGCGGCTGGGCACCATTTTCCACATCCACAATGGATAACCGTTCGTGAGCCAAAATAGCCTCTTCGTTTACATAAATTCCGGACCAGTCCGGGCCGCGGTGGCGCATGGTTTTCGACATTTCCAACGCCTGCTCCCGCAGGCCTGCCGCTCCGGTTTTAATGTCCAGAATACCTAATATTGAGCACATAATAACTCCCCTTACTTTTTGCGTTGGTTTACGGAAACAAAACTATTATTATTTTCAATAAAACAAAGAGTTAAAATAATTTTTGTTTTGTGACGAGCGAAAAGGGCGACTTTTTTCTTTCCGGAAAAGAGAAAAGAGCCGGTTTCAATCGTTTGGGAACACCGTGATTGCCAAACCGGATAGTTTGCAGGCATGGTGAAAAGAAATGGCCGGTCTGTAAAACAAGGAACCCTATTCTTTCCGAAAAAGCGCAAAAATAACAAGTCGAAACTGTTAGGTTGTTTCGTTACAATTCCTTAATAGAAATTATGTTTTTCTCTTAAAATGATCTTTTGTTTTATCGACAAAATCTTCAAATTTGCTTTTCATCTTATCCATTTCATCTTTTACAGCATTTTCAATATTGGAAAGGTTTACCGGATCGCCACGCATCTCAAGCTTTTCGGTTATGGTGTTGGCCGGGGGAACAACAATCCACAATATAAGATAAGCTACCACAGATATCCCCGAAAGCAAAATTGCAACTGCAAAAACAATCCGTACCCAGGTCGGGTCAATGTTGATATAGTAACCAAGCCCCGAACATACGCCACCAATCATTTTGTCGTCGATATCACGATAAAGCCGCTTAGGCCTGCCACCTTTTATTTTCTCATATTGCGAGCCTTCCTCGCCTTCTTCTCCGATATCACCAGGTTTTCCAAGTATGCCAACCACCTTTTCAACGTCGTCCAAACCAATTACTTCTTTTCTATCCTTGAGTTTTTCTTTAAACAGTTCGGCGATACGACGTTCGATATCCTCCATAATTTCCGAACGGCCCGGGTTGTTCTTCAAATGAACTTTTAATTCATCCAGGTAACCGTTTAATTTCATAAAAGCATCCTCATCAATAGAAAAAACAAGGCCTCCGATATTTACCGTATATGTTTTTTTCATGATTTCTTATTTTTTAAAATTATGTTAACCGATTTTGCAAGTTCATTCCAGTTTTTTTCTAATTTTTCAAGGACCCCGCTTCCTATATCAGTAAGCGAATAATATTTTCGTGGAGGACCAGTATGCGATTCTTCCCAACGATATTTAAGCAAACCCTCGTTTTTCAATCGTGTTAGTAAAGGGTATACTGTTCCTTCCACAACAAGAAGTTTTTCGTTTTTTAATGCTTTTAAAAGGTCGGTCGAATACATCTCTCCCCGCGATACCAGCGACAAAATACAAAGCTCTATCACTCCCTTTCGCATTTGAATATTTTTCTTTTCAACATCCATTCGGCAAAGATAAACATTTTTTAATACCTTGCATTACATAGTACTAAAACATTTTAAACATTTTATAATTTTACCACCCCAAATAGCTCAGGTCTTGAGTGCCTGCTTTGCGCGTAGCTGACTTAGGCAGGAACGAATACAACAAATCAAAATCCAAAAAGAATGGCATAAAACCTATCTCAATGCAGAATTTAAAGTAATTCACAAAAAAAATTTTTTGGAGTTTGCCATTTGAGATTTTACATCTGTTTTGTAGCGTACTGCCGATTATAGATTAAAGAACCGTCCGGAAACCAAGATGTAATATGGTCCCGGTTTTTTTGCCGGCACGCATGGCCGGTCCGGAAACCAGGCCGGTTATTTCTCTTCACATGTACATGTTTTCATTACTTTTGCATCCCAAAATTCTGACAATGACGGCACAAGATGTGGAAATAATGGCTCCGGTCGGCTCGTATGAGTCGCTGATGGCCGCTATTCAGGGTGGTGCCGATTCGGTTTATTTCGGTATCGAAAACCTGAACATGCGCTCCCGGTCATCCAAAAATTTTACCCTGGAGGATCTGGTGAAAATTTCCGCTATCTGTAAAGAAAACAATATCCGTTCGTACATCACGCTGAATACCGAAATTTACGACGAAGACCTTTCGCTCATGCGAAAAATCGTGGATGCAGCAAAAGAAAACGACATCACAGCCATTATTGCTTCCGACCAGGCAGTCATCCAGGATGCTTTTCAAAAAGAAGTGGAGATTCATATTTCCACACAAAGCAACGTTTGCAACATTGAAGCGGTTAAATTCTATGCCCGGTTTGCTGATGTGATGGTTACGGCACGTGAATTACGCATCGACCAGGTGAAAACCATTACTGCCGCCATTCGTGAACAAGATATCCGCGGGCCGAAAGGAGAGTTGATACAAATCGAAATATTTGCACATGGCGCACTCTGCATGGCCGTTTCCGGCAAATGTTATCTCAGTCTCGACAACCTCAACTCATCGGCCAACCGGGGGGCATGTCTGCAGCCCTGCCGCCGGAAATATACCGTGAAAGATACGGAATCGGAGCTGGAGCTTGAAATAGATGGCAAATACATCTTGTCGCCCAAAGACCTGAATACGGTTTCTTTTCTCGATAAAATTTTAAATGCCGGGGTGCGCGTGCTCAAACTGGAAGGGCGTGGTCGTTCTCCCGAATATGTGAAGATTGTTTCCCGAATATACAGAGAAGCTGTCAACGCCTGGTTTGATGGAAATTACACGCAGGAAAATATCGACCGGTGGAATACCCAACTGTCGGGCGTTTATAACCGCGGTTTTTGGGATGGATATTATCTCGGACATAAAACCGGCGAATGGACCGAAGAGTACGGCAACCAGGCTACCGAAAGGAAGATTTATATCGGAAAAATTACCAATTACTACAGCAAAATCGGTGTTGCCGAGTTGAAAATGGAAACTCATTCGCTGGAACCGGGCGATAAGATCAGGATTATTGGCAGTACCACCGGTGTTTATGAAGATACGCTCACCGAAATTCGGCTTGACCTCGAACCGGTAAAAAGGGTAAAAAAAGGCGATATTTGTTCTTTTCCCACTAAAATGTTGCTGCGGCGGGGCGACAAGCTTTACAAAGTGGTGAAAGCCGACAGGTCTGTTCCTAACCTGGTTCAGCATTAGTTTTTAGAACAGGCAGAAAAAAACCTCTGCCGATTTTCATCAACAAAGGTTAAAAAAGTACCCGGAGTCGGGGTCGAACCGACACGAGTGTTACCTCACTGGTTTTTGAGACCAGCGCGTCTACCAATTCCGCCATCCGGGCATGAAAAGTATGAACTTTTGCGGGCGGCAAAGATATAAAAAAATTGGTTCTATGTCGATTTGTGTGGAGAGCGTTTTGATGAAGGGGACTTCTAATAATTCCTTTCTTTCAAGAAACAAATGAGATGAACAAGATGCAAGGCATAAATTTTTCTGAATAGCCGTAGCTATTGAGAAAAATTTTAACGATGTCAGATTGTTTATCTCAT
>CAJVXP010000049.1 GCA_913009685.1 uncultured Bacteroidota bacterium | reverse complement strand
GATTTGAAAAAGATGTAGAGTACTGCCTGGAAAAAAAGATATCGGACGTAGTGCCGGAAATGAAAAACTGGAAAGTTGTAATAGTAAATTGAGGATTGGTTACTGGTCATCTTCGGTGTCTCGCCTTCGCTGAGGCTTCGGCGGACGGAGCCAAACGGTTGTCAGGCAGTCGTCAGGACGGGTCAGAATTATAGTAACTCGTTGCTGTTTGATGATCACTGGTTATTTGTTCAACATTCTTTCATTCAACATTCATCATTCTTTCATGTTACCTCTGTCCGTTTTCGAACATTAATTGTTTTAATATGAACATGATAAAGAATGTTAAAATTAAGCAAACAACACACCATGGTGTAAATTAGATGGTTATATTTGTGGCATACTTTATGATAGGCTATTGTTTCAAATGAATTACAGGTATGTCATTGTTGGTCATCCAATTGAAAATAATATGAACCCCATGAAAAAAAAGATTCTTCTTCTCTTTCCACTTCTGACTCTTATGTTATTTGGGCTGCGTGTTGCAGCACAGCAGAAATGGTCGTTAGAAAAATGTATTAACTATGCTTTTGAAAACAATTTACAGATAAAGCAGAGTAAGCTTAATGCGCTGTCTTCCAAAGAAGATTTGCTGCAAAGCAAGTTAAATTTTTTACCTTCCTTTAATGCAAATGCTTCGCAGAGTACCGGCTGGGGAAGGTCCATTGACATGGCCACCTATAGCTACACCAATAAGCGGTCAAATCAGGCTTACGGTTCGTTAAACGCCAATCTGACCCTTTTTAACGGACTACAGAATGTGAACAATTTGCGGCAAAAGCAGTTTGCATACCTTGCTAAGAAATATAATTCGGAAAAAATCAGGGATAACATTGCTTTAAATATTGCGGCGGCATATTTACAAATTCTGTACAACATCGAGCAGGTAAACAATGCCAAAAGGCAGGTTGAAATCAGCAACAAGCAGATTGAGCGCACCAGAAAAGAGACAGAAGCAGGAACCGTAGCCAAAGGGAGCCTGCTGGATATCGAAGCCCAGGGAGCCAACGACCAGGTAACGCTGGTGAATGCCCAAAACAAACTCATGCTGGCGTACCTCGACCTGATGCAATTGCTCGATTTAAAAGGTAACACAAAGTTTGATATTGAAAAACCCAGCCTGGAGATTACGCAAAGGCCCAGCCTGCTTCCCATACAAACCATTTATGACCGCGCCCTGCAAATCAGGCCTGAGATAAAAAGTGCGCAGTATTCGGTAAAAGCCGCCGGCCGGTCTTTAGCAATAGCAAAAGGACGGCGGAGCCCTTCACTGACACTCAGCTCTTCTTATGGAGAAAACTACTCAGACCGAATCAAAGCAAGCAATAATCCCACTGATCCGAAATTTAACGAAATAAAACCTTTTTGGGATCAAATGAGGGATAACCGGAGTGTTACTCTGGGCTTCCGGCTGAGTATTCCCATTCTCAACGGATTTCAGGTATCCACTTACATCAAACAGTCGAGAATTTCTTTGGAAAATGCCAACCTGAACCTGGAAATTCAGAAAAACAACCTGCGCAAAAATATCGAACAGGCTTATGCCGATGCGCTGGCCGCTTATCAAACCTACATTGCCAGTCATAAATCATTGGTATCGCTGAGAGAATCTTTTAAATATGCCCGGGAAAAATTTAATGTGGGGATGCTGAGTTCGACCGATTACGATGTGGCAAAAGTCAAACTCTTCAACGCCGAGTCGAATATCATCGCAGCAAAATACGATTACATTTTTAAGACAAAAGTCCTTGACTTCTATCTCGGACGCAGCCTTTCTCTCAAGGGCATTGCAAAAGTAAATTATACAAAATAACGTAACATGTATGCTTAAAGAACAGCTATGTTAGCACACAAAAAATAAAAACAATGACAAAATCCCGAAAAAAAACACTTTGGTTTATCATCGGTAGCGTTTTACTGATTGTAATTGTGGTACTGGCCGTAAAAAAGGGTAAATCGGACGATGCCCGAAAAGTTGCCGTTGAAAAAGTTATCAGAAGAAACATTATTGAAACCGTATCGGCAAACGGCAAAATTCAACCAGCTAAAGATGTGAAAATAAGTCCTTATATTTCAGGGGAAGTCGTAGCCCTTTACGTAAAAGAAGGTAATTTTGTAAAAAAAGGTCAAAAGCTGGCAAAAATCGACCCCAAAATTTACATCTCAAGCTTCCAGCAGGCCGAAGCAGCACTGAAAACCACAGAAGCTAACCAGGCCAGTTCCAAAGCGCGTCTGGCACAATCGCAAGCGCAATATACCAAAAGCAGACTCGACTTTGCCCGAAGTCAGAAACTATGGAAAAATCAGGTGATCTCCGATGCGGACTTTGATGCGGCACGCTCAGCATATCTCGTCGCCAAAGCCGAAGTAAAAGCAGCCGAAGAAAGTTACAAAGCCAGTCAGTTTCAGGTAAAAAGTTCCAAAGCCAAACTGAGCGAAGCGGAAGAAAATCTGAATCGGACAAGTATTTATGCTCCTAACGACGGCACCGTTTCCAAGTTGAGTGTTCAGGTAGGCGAACGGGTTACCGGAGCTTCACAGTTTTCGGCCGGAACGGAAATCATGCGTGTTGCCAACCTGGATGTAATGGAAGTTAACGTGGAAGTTAATGAGAATGATATTGTACAAGTCGCCATGGACGACACCGCACTGATTGAAGTGGACGCTTATCTGAACCGCAAATTCAAAGGTATTATTACGGAAATAGCCACTTCGGCCAACACCACCGGTGTCAGCGCCGACCAGGTTACCAATTTTGATGTAAAGATCCTGATGCTGAAATCTTCCTATGCCGATCTTATCCAACCCAAAAAACCCATTCCTTCCCCCTTCAGACCAGGAATGTCCGCTACTGTCGAAATACAAACCAAGCGTGCCGACCATGTCCTTGCCGTACCCATTCAGGCCGTTACTACGAGAGCCGACACCACGGGGCGTGTGAAGTCAGCCCTCGAAAAACGCGAAGAGAAAAAAACACATAAACGTAAAACCGGCGAACTGCAGAAAAAAATACAAGATTACGTCTTTCTCTATCAAAACGGAACAGCCAGACTACAAAAGGTTAAAACCGGAATACAGGATAACATGTACATCGAAATTAATAAGGGTGTAAAAGAGGGACAAGAGGTAATTACAGCACCTTACAGGCTAGTCTCCAAAACATTAAAAAATAATGATAAGGTAAAAAAAGTGGATAAAAAAGAACTGTTCACGTCTAAGAAGAAGTAAAAGAGGATCTGAATTTGGGAAAAATACTAAATATTGAAACTTCCACACGGGTTTGTTCTGTCGCCCTTGCGGAGGACGGGAAAGTGGTTGCTTTGCAGGAATCGAACACCGAAAATTCACATGCCAGGCAGATTACAGTTTTCGCCGAACAGCTGATGTTTCAGGCAGGGATCAACTTTCAGGATTTGGATGCCGTTGCCGTGAGCAAAGGTCCCGGCTCCTACACCGGACTGCGTATTGGTGTTTCCACAGCCAAGGGTTTCTGCTATTCGTTAGACAAACCGCTGATTTCCATCGGAACGTTACAGTCGCTGGCAAACGGCATGATTCAAAAATTCAAATCCGAAGGTAAACGCCCTGAGGATTTTCTGTTTTGCCCCATGGTTGACGCCCGCCGCATGGAAGTCTATTCGGCAGTTTACGACAGCCACCTCCGGGAGGTGAGAAAGGTAAAAGCAGAGATTATTGATGAAAACTCTTTTGCCGGTTTTTTCAGGCAAGACAAATCACTGGTTTTCATGGGCGATGGAGCAGTCAAATGCAGAGAAATTTTGAGCAAGATTTCGCCAAAGGCGATCTTTCCCGATGAATTCCTCGCTTCGGCAGCCTACATGGCACCGCTAACGGAAGAAAAGTTCCGGGCAGGCAAATTTGAAGACACTGCTTACTTTGAACCTTTTTACCTGAAAGATTTTGTGGCGGGTATTCCGAAGGTGAAGGGACTGCGATAGCGTTCGCCTTCACCTTCTCTTAATTCAGGGCTCCGTGCCTGAGGCCTGGCAAGCTGTTAATCGACATTCGTTATTTCTCAAAGGATTAAGGAATCTCTATCCAAGTGTAATTCTATGACAACCCTTAACTTTTTTTCGCCACTCAATTTCTCCTGAAGTCGTATTTTTGCCTTTCCAAAAAAGATAAAAAGATGCTCACTGTAAAGAAATTTGTTTTCAACCCGTTTCAACTGAATGCTTACGTAGTTTATGATGAAAAAGGAGATGCCCTCCTTTTTGACCCGGCTGTTTCCTCACCGGAAGAGATGCAACAATTAGAAGCTTTTATTTCGGAAAACAATCTGACACCCAAACTTTTGGTAAATACCCACAGCCATATCGACCATATCATCGGCAACCGTAAAGTAGCCGAACGTTATCAGCTGAAACTGGCGGCTCATCGTGCAGGCCAGCCTTTTCTTGACCATGCTGCCGCCAGCGCTGCCGGCTTTGGTCTGCCTTTTGATGGTGTTAAGGAAATCGATATACCGTTGGATGAAGGCGACACGCTGACCCTTGGAAACCATGTTTTACAGATTTTTTACACACCCGGCCATGCTGACGGAAGTCTTTGTTTTTACGCTGAGCCGGAAGGTTTTGTGATCACGGGAGATGTGCTTTTTTACCAAAGCATTGGCCGTACCGATCTCCCCACAGGCGATTACGACCTGTTACAAAAAAGCATCTGGCAAAAGCTGTTTGTCCTCCCCGATGAAACCACAGTCTTTCCCGGACACGGCCCCGATACGCGCATTGGTACCGAAAAAATAAACAATCCTTTTGTGGCCATTGGCATTGAGTGATGAACCTGCAACCGGAACACAAGATTTATCTGGCCCCTTTTCAGGGCATCACCACCCGGGTTTTCCGGGAGATTTACACCCGTCATTTTAAAGGTACCGACAAACTATTTACCGCATTTTTCACCAGCATATACAGCACAAAAAGTCTTAATTCAAGAAAAAATGAGCTGGCAGAAACTTCACACAACGGAACCCCGGTAGTTCCGCAAATTCTGAGCAAAGATGCAAGCGAAATGCTCCTGTTTGGAAAACTGTGTCATGAACTGGGATTTGAAGAAATCAACTGGAATCTCGGTTGTCCTTTTCCACGGGTTGCACGCAAAATGCGCGGCTCCGGCCTGCTGCCACATCCGCAAAAGGTAGAAGAAATTCTGGAAACTATCATGCCGCAGTTGCCTCTGAAACTATCAGTAAAATGCCGGCTGGGCTATCACTCTTCTGACGAAATTATAGCGCTTCTTCCGGTATTCAATAAATTTCCACTTTCGGAAATTATCGTGCACACCCGCATCGGCGAACAAATGTACAAAGGCAGCGTTGACACAGACACTTTTGCAAAAATCCTGCAAGCGAGTTCCCACCAAACGGTTTACAACGGAGATATCTTTTCACCGGAAGATTTTGAAGTCACGAGACAGTGTTTTCCACAAATGAACCACTGGATGATTGGCCGCGGACTACTGGCCGACCCGTTTTTGCCCATGCTGGTAAAAGGAGAAAAAAGGCCTCCGGAGCCGATTAAAATCATTCGGAAATACGTGGATGACCTGTACTTTGCATACCGGCAAAATTTCAACGACAGCCTGCGTGCCATCAACGTTATGAAAGAGCTGTGGAGCTGGCTCTCGCTCTCTTTTGACCACCCGCAAAAAGTCTTTGGAAAAATAAAAAAGCGCATCTCTTTTGATGCTTACGAAGATGCTGTGAACGCAGTTTTTGAAGATTATGTTTGGGAGGGTAAAGGCGGGGAAAGGCTAAAGGAAAAAGGCTAAAGGCTAAAAGCTAAAGTTAAAAGGAAAAGAAGTTAAACGTTTGGTTTTATCCCCATTCACCGACAAATTCCAGTGATTCACCGATTTTTCTTTTTGCAGTCGTCCTGAGCAGCCTATATTTGCATCAAATTAAAACAGAAAGTGATGGAAAACAATCCCCGGACACAATATAATTCCCATAACGGCAAGCTGGTCATCGGTGGCCTGCTGATTTTCGCAGGCACCATTTTAATGCTTTCCAACTTCGATTTTTTTGATTTTAACATGGGATATTTTCTTTTCTCCTGGAAAAGTATTCTCATATACATCGGTCTTGTGATGCTGGCCAGCCGCACCAACAAAAGACCGGCTTATATTTTAATCGGCATTGGCGTATTTTTCTGGCTACCGGAGATTTTCGGCTATTCAGTCCGTTTTAAAGACGTTTTGTGGCCAATGATTTTTATCGGTTTGGGGCTTTTGCTCATTTACAGGCAGCGCAATCCCCGGCATTTTCGTCATGACGCCAACGGTAATCCGGCGGAAGAAAACAGCGGTTACCTGAACGATGTTTCCATATTCGGAGGAGGCATAAAAATTATCCAGTCAAAGAACTTCAAAGGCGGCAATATTACTGCTGTTATGGGAGGCTCTGAATTTGATTTGCGACACGTGGAGTTTGCCTCTAAAGTAGCTGTTATCGACATATTTACGTTATTTGGAGGAACTAAGTTCATTGTTCCCGAAGACTGGACTATCCAGTCGGATGCCATCGCTATTCTGGGTGGTTTTACCGACAAAAGGACTGTAAACATGAGCTCATCGGAAGGCAACATTCTGGTTATAAAAGGCATAGTCATGCTTGGTGGCGTTGAAATAAAAAGTTTCTAATTTTAAAACCCTCAATACAATGAAATCAAAAATAGCAGCCTATTTTTTATGGTTTTTTCTCGGTTTCTTTTCCGCCCATCGTTTTTATCTTGGGAAAATCGGCAGCGGCATTCTCTATCTCCTCACCGGCCAGCTTTTCGGCATCGGCTGGATTATCGACCTCTTTCTGATTGATGGCATGGTGGAACGCTACAACCTGGAAAACCGCGTAAGCAAGATTGAAACCATCTGGGTATAAAACCTTTTGATAAAAAAATAATCGTGAGAAAATGATGCTCAATCCCGTTTCAAAAAACAAAAATTATTTTATCAGTTACCTCGCCATTTGGGGACTTATCATTGCGGTTCACACGCTGGTACTTAATTTCTTTTACGGGATAAATGGCATGGTGAGCTTGACGGATTCTCTTGTTTTTAACCTTATTTTTTTACTTATCGGATATAGTCTCTGGTATGTCATCCGGTTCAATCTCAGAGAAAAACCCTCTTTTCTTGATCTGATATTCAACCACTTGATAATAGTTATAGTGGTCATTGCCCTTTGGTTAATTATGGGCTATTTTACCATGCAAAGCTTTTACGGAACAGATAGCTTTTACATGGCTTTTTTAAAGGGTTCGCTTGCCTGGCGTGCCGTTATGGGTATGTTTTATTATCTGCTTTTTATTATGTTTTATTATCTGATTCTCTATTACGATGACCTGCAGGAAAAGCTAAAGATAGAAAGCAAGCTGCAGAACCTTGTTACACGAGCAGAGCTGGATACCTTAAAATCGCAAATCAACCCTCATTTTTTGTTCAACAGTCTGAATTCTATCAGCTCACTTACCATGACCTGTCCCGAAAAAGCCCAGGAGATGGTCATCAAACTATCCGACTTCCTGCGTTATTCATTAAGCCACGACAAAAATGAAAAAACCAGTCTGCAAAAAGAATTTGAAAATCTGAAACGCTACCTCGAAATAGAGAAAGTACGTTTCGGCAAACGGCTGAACTTTGTTTACAACATCCCCGAAAGCTGCTATAAATACATGATTCCTAACATGCTTCTTCAACCACTCATCGAAAATTCCATAAAACACGGTGTTTACAACAGTTCCGACGAAGTGCAGGTGGAAATTGGCTGTAAAGAAGAAAAAGATTATCTTGTCATCGAAATCAGTAATGATTATGACCCGGAGGTGAAGAAACCCAAAGGCGAGGGTATCGGACTGAAAAATATCAGAAAACGACTGCAACTGATTTACCTCAGAAATGATTTGCTGGAGATTGCAGCTGACAAAATGGTTTTCAGAGCCATATTACGTTTACCAAAAGACAAGAGCCATGAACAATAGAATATTTGCCATAATTATTGAAGACGAAGAGCCGGCCCGGAATTTGCTGAAAGCTTATCTGCAGTCGCACGACGAAATAGAGCTGGTGGCCGAATGCGAAAATGGTTTCGACGGCATAAAAGCCATTGCCGAATACCGTCCCGACCTGATTTTTCTCGACATCCAAATGCCCAAGCTCACCGGTTTCGAGATGCTGGAACTGCTGGACGAGTATCCCGAGATTATCTTCACCACGGCTTATGACGAATTCGCTTTGCGTGCTTTTGAACTGAATGCCGTGGATTATCTGATGAAACCATTCTCCAAAGCACGTTTCGACAACGCATTAGAAAAAGTTTTTACCCGTCTGAAAAACAAGTCGCAACAAAACACTACCGTGGAAAAACTGAAAGAGCAGGTGCAGGAAACATCCGGTCCTCAGGAACGGTTTTTTGTAAAAACAGGCAGCCGTATCGATGTCATTCCGGTTGAAGACATTATCCATGTGGAAGCCCAGGACGATTATGTAGAACTACATACTGCCAAAGGCAGATTTTTGAAAAAAGAGACCATGAACCGGCTTGAACTTCAACTTCCTCCGAAGAAATTTATCCGTGTTCACCGTTCGCACATCATCCGGGTTGACCAAATGGAAAAACTGGAAAAATATGGCAAGGAAAGCTACATGGTTGTTCTGAAAAACGGTGCCAAAGTGCTGGTCAGCAAAAGTCGCATCAAAAACCTCAAAGAACAGCTCGGCATTTGAGATTTGAGATTTTAGATTTTCTTTTTAGCCCTCTAAACATTAGGACTCGATTATTGAACATAGAACCTTACACTGGTGTGCATTCCTTACCTGAGGCGAGACAGGTGCGATGCGTGCCCTCTTCTCACACACTAATCAATATCTCAATACCTTTTGTACTTTTTCCCCTTTGCGGGTATGAACCCTCACATAGTAAATTCCTCTTGTCGCCGGCAAATTGATACTAAGGTATTGTTACGAAATAACCTGACCGTTCCGACTTGTTCTTTTGCACGCTAACTACGTTAAAAAGCCTCGCCATAGCTACGGCTATGTCTACGTTTTTTGCCTTGTTACCGCACAAAATAACAT
>CAJVXP010000048.1 GCA_913009685.1 uncultured Bacteroidota bacterium | reverse complement strand
ATTTTTAATGAAAAAACAAAAAAATGCTTACTTTTGCAGTCCCTTTTTAAAAAGGTACCGTGGCCGAGTGGCTAGGCGGAGGTCTGCAAAACCTTATACAGCGGTTCGAATCCGCTCGGTACCTCATTAATCCCTGCATACCAATTGATTGCAGGGATTTTGTTTTTTATACCCATCGGGAAAAGTATCCGCAAGGAGAAACTTTCCCTGTTTTTTTTACTTCCGGGGATCATAATTCTCAAAAGTTATAACTTTTGGGTTACTACTCAGCAGCAAAGTTAACAATAGATTGTGAATAGATTTTTGCAATCCTAATTACGGACGAGTGAAGGAATAATTTTTCTTTGAACTATCGAAGAAACAATAACCATATCGAAAAGGGAGTACGAAGGCCTCAAACAGGAGATCGTTGATTTACGCCAGCAATTATCGGAAGCGTTATCTGTCATAGATGATTTACGTAGTGTCATAAAAGAATTGCGCATAGAAATAGAACTACTCAAGAATGGGCGCAAGAGCGACACAAGTTCCACTCCCAGCTCACAGGATTATGGCAGAAGTAATAAATTCAATTCCCGGAGAAAGTCAGGTAAAAAAAGCGGAGGCCAGCCCGGGCACAAAGGAAGCACGCTAAAGATGAGCGAACAGCCGGATGAAATCCAAAAATATATCTCAAAGTATTGCAAGCACTGCGGAGAAGAATTTAATGGAGAAAGTATTTTTAAGTTGCATGAAAGGAAACAAGAAATAGTCCTCCCGCCCATTATGCCCAAAATCATAGAGCACCAATCGTTCAGTTGTACATGCAGTAAGTGCGGGGCACAAACCACCTCAGATTTACCATCGCATTTAAGGGCAAATATTCAATATGGCCAAAACATACAATCGCTGATAACCTATTTGTCGGTATATCAATACCTGCCATCGAACAGGATAAAAGTCTTTTTACAAGACATTATGCACCTCTCAATAGGCGAAGGGACGATATTCAACATTATAAAAACTATGAGCGAAAAAGCCGGGCCTGTTTATGAAATCATTAAAGAAAAAGTAGCTTGGTCAAAAGTAGTTGGTGGCGATGAGACAGGTATAAAAATAAATGGTGACAAAGCCTGGTTTTGGGTTTTTCAAAACTCTTTATATACATTCATTAAAGCGGCATACAGCAGAGGTTACCAAAGTATTACCGAAACCTTTTCCGATGGTTTCCCTTTGCCGGTATATGTATCAGACAGCCTTTCGGCACAACTGAAAACAAAAACCCTGGCCAAACAATTATGCCTTGCGCATTTAATGAGAGAACTGAAAAACTTTGAACAAACTTTCAAAAGTGAATGGGCAACCAAATTAAAGCAGGTTTTCAAAGAAGCCATTGAATATAAAAAACAAATGACAATGGATGATTATGGAGGGGAAAACCCGAAAGTAAAAGAATTTGAAAACCGGTTGTCCAAATTGTTGGAAATTGATTATTCAAGAAAACACCGAAAGCTTAGGGCATTCATAAAAAGGCTGATAAAAAACCGGGATTCTCTTTTAACTTTCCTATACCATTTAGAAGTGCCCCCTGACAACAATGGTTCGGAAAGGGCCATTAGAAATGCAAAGGTAAAAATGAAAATCTCAAATCAGTTTAAGACGATTGACTTTGCAAACCACTATGCTGTTATCAGGTCTGTAATTGATACAAGCCTTAAAAATTCCCAAAATGTTTTTGATACGTTAACCTGTTTGGCTAATCAGAAATTAATTGCTGCTGAGTAGTAACGATTTGGCACTCTGTATTATTGAATTCCGGATCTCTTTTTTTAATATCTTTTTAAATGAGCGCCAACGTGTACGGATATGTGCCGACTTCTTTCAGGTGCTGTTCATTTGTTTTGGGTTTTGGGTTTCAGCTTACAAAGGTAAGAAGATTATCCGGAAAACAAAAGCGGGCTAAGCAATATTTTGAGATGCCGGAATAGCATATTCTTTACAATAAAAGTTTAAATTTGTAAAAAATTGATGTCCGTAATGAAAAAACCATTACTCCTTTTGTTGTTTATTCCTGTGATGTTTGCAACCTTACAATCCTGTAAAAATATGACACACAAAACAAAAATCCGTTCGCACCTCGTTGACACCGTCGGCTTTGCACAGTACGGCTGGCAGGTGGACAGCATTTTTAACCGGATAAAAGAATACCAGAGCGACCAATTGAAAAACAGTACCCGGTACCTGAGCAAAAAGCCCGCCAAAGCGGTACTTTCTCCCCACGATGATTATTCTTATGTCGGCTATCTCTATCCTGCTACGCTTGAGCAGATTAAAGCAAAAACTGTTATTATTTTCGGTGTTGCACACAAAGCCGGTAAGTTACATTTGGAAAATCAAATTATCTTCGATTCCTACGATGATTGGAAAGGGCCTTATGGAAATGTGAAAGTTTCGGATTTACGCCAAAAAATTATCAATAATCTGCCCAAAGGGCTTTATCAGGTGAACGATTCCATGCAGGCCATGGAACATTCGGTGGAAGCCATGATTCCGTGGCTTCAATATTTTAACCGGAAGGTACGGATAATCTCCATTCTGGTGCCTTACATGTCGTTCGACCGCATGAAAACCATTGCCAAACCGTTGGCAGAAGCCATTAAAAAAGCCACGGTGTCGGAAAACATGACATGGGGAAAAGATTTTGCTTTTGTCCTTTCCAGCGATGCCGTACATTACGGCGATGTAGGCTGGGGCGGACAGAATTTTGCTTTTTTCGGTACCGCTTGTACCAGCTACACCCATGCCAAAGAACATGAGCAGGAGGTGATGCATACCATCAGCGGATACATCAGCGAAGGGATAATTCATAAATTTTGTGAACTTACCGTGGAGGACAAAGACTACAAAAAATATAAATGGACCTGGTGCGGCCGTTATTCTGTTCCGCTGGGATTGCTTACTATCAACACTTTAAACGAAATGCTTTACGGCGAGTCTCTGCGCGGACAAGTCATCGGTTACTCCACCAGCATCGAACGCAACCCCATCCCGGTAAAAGACCTCGGCATGGGCGTTACAGCACCTGCCGACGACCATCACTGGGTAGGCTATGCAGCCATCAAATATTTTTAACCTGTTGTATGAACGATCGTGAAAAACAGGTGGTAGAACGCACCGTTGATTTTGTCCGGCGGGAACTCTCCGGTGCAGAAAGCGGACACGACTGGTGGCACATTTTCCGCGTATGGAAGCTGGCGGAGCGCATAGCGAGAGGGGAAGACGCCGACCTTTTCGTAGTAAGCCTCGGGGCGTTGCTGCACGACATTGCCGATGCCAAGTTCCATGACGGCGATGAAACCATCGGCCCCCGAATGGCAGAGACATTCCTGCACGCACAATATCTTCCCGAAAATATTATCACCGGGGTTCTGAACATTGTTCGTTTTGTCTCCTTTAAAAACAGGAAAGAAAAACCGGCCTTTCCTTCCATAGAATTGCAGATTGTACAGGATGCCGACCGGCTGGACGCCATGGGAGCGCTCGGCATTGCACGCGCCTTCAGCTACGGCGGGTTCAAAGGCAGAGAGATGTACAATCCTGATATTGCGCCTGCCCCGGACATGAGCAAGGAGGAATACAAGCAGTCTGAATCGACCACTATAAACCATTTTTATGAAAAACTACTGTTGCTGAAAGATATGATGAACACAGATACGGGAAAGAAAATGGCCGGGCAACGTCACCGGTTTATGGAGAAGTTTCTCCGGCAGTTTTATTCGGAATGGGAAGGGAAAAGATAAAAGACGAATCCTCCTTCGCCAGGCTTCGACAGATAAAAAGGAAAAAGATAAAAAATTTACAGTACGGCAACGAATAGCGGAAATGTGGAAGAAACGCCTTTCAGCTCCGCCGTATCCGGCTCAGGGTTTCCGGTGAAATGCCGAGATAAGAAGCAACATAATGCAGCGGCACTTTCAGCAACAGGCCCGGATGCTCATGCATAAGCATGTCATAACGCTCTTTTGCACTCAGGGTTTGCAGGGTAATGGAGCGTTTTTCCATAATAACATAATATTTCTCGATGATAGTTCGTCCGGTTTGCTGCCATTTCCAACTTTTGCGGTACAACGACTCCAGATTTTCCTTAGACAAAATCAGCACCTCCGAATCTTCGAGAGCCTGGATATTCTCGAAAGCCGGTTTCATCTCCAAAAAACTCGACATGGCCACGGCGATACTTCCCGGACCGAGGAAATAGGTGGTGGTATCTTTCCCTTTGATGTTGTAAAACGAACGCATTAAGCCCGTCCGGATAAAAGCCAGCCGGTCGCAAACCAGCCCTTCTCTGGTGATAAACTCATTTTTGCGAATTACTTTAACACGGAAAAGCCCAAAGTCTTCCGCCAGTTCTTCATTGGTAAAAGGCGCAACAGATTTCAGTAATTTTAATATCTCCGTAAACATGGCTTTCCCCTTTTTGAAAGCCAAATTTACGAATTCTGTGGAAATCAGGTGGTAAGCGCCTGAACGCGCATCATCAGGTCGTTAAGCTGAGCGGCATATTCGGGAGAACCTTCGATAGACACATATCCCTTGTCCACACCTTCCACAAATCCAACCTCCCTGAGCAGGATTTTCAAAGCGGCATCCACGCTACTGAATTTCATGTGGACAAAAGGTCTGCGACGTTGATAAAGACCTTTTCCCGCCTTGGTTTTTCCTGCTTTCACACGCAGGAAGACCGCTATATCGGTGTCGCTCACCGAAAGCTGATAAACGCGGTCGGGTTGGTTTTCTGTCCAGGAAATCATATCCGGATAACCGAACCGGTTTAATTTGCTCAATGCCATACTCACCATGGAAAGTGCCATTTTCACTTTCAGATATTTTTTCAGCGGAGCTCTCGGTTTTACATTGGGCATCATCAGCTTTAGCGAAAGCAACAGGCTGATAACTTTGGTTAACAAAACCGGTTTTGTAAGTCCTTTGATTTTTGGAAGCGCCGTGCCGCCTTTCAGGAAAGTGTTCATCTTTTCCACCGTGCCGAAGGAAAAAACGATATTCCCATTTTCAAAATCCTCAAAATCAAGGCCGAATTCTCCACGATCAAAAAGCAGCTTACAACCTATCCGGCCATCTTTTGTCTTAGCTTTAAAAACAACGGCAGTCTTCACCCTGGCAAACTTTTTGGCAATGGCCGGATCGTCCCGCAGCAGAATTTTCATCATCGGAAAGACTGCCTGAAAATACAAATTGGCCACCAATATTTCTTTATCCATCATTGGTTCGTTTTCTGATTAAAATTCGTCATCCCAGTTTTCATCCTCTTCGAAATCCTTTTGCATCACCTCCTGCACTTTTTCAATAATTCCGTTGGCATCAAGTTTATAATAAGCATAAAGGTCTTCTGGATAGCCCACTTCGGAGTAAACATCAGGGAAACCGACTTTCGTAAAAGCGCAGCCTTTGCCACTTTGAGCAATCACATCGGCCACAGCCGTTCCCAGTCCGCCAACAATATTATGTTCTTCGAAAGTGATGATGCGTCTCGTTTCCGTGACGGCTTTCATAATCGCCTCTTCATCAAGAGGTTTAATGGTGTGCATATTGATAACCCGGATGCTCAGACCGAGATTTTTTTTCAGGAAATCAGATGCTTCGGCAGCCTGCAAAACGGTAATGCCCATGGCAATAATGGTAATATCGGTACCTTCGCGAATCTCTACCGATTTACCAATCTTAAAGCCGTAATCTTCCGTGGTGTAGTAGTTGGGTTCGAAACCACGGCCTGTCCGGATATAAACCGGTCCCGGCCAGTCCACGGCTGCGCGCACAGCATTGGCAGTTTCGATGCCATCGGCGGGAACAATCACCGTCATGTTGGCAAAAGAGCGCATGATGGCAATGTCTTCGGTGGCATGGTGAGTTGTTCCGGCCGGGCCGAAAGAAACCCCGCCATGGGTGGCAATGATTTTTACATTCAGATTTTGGTAGCAGATGTCCGTTCGTACCTGCTCCGCAGCCCGCATGGAGGCAAAAACCGCCATTGTCGAGACGAAGGGCAAAAGTCCTGTACGCGCCATGCCGGCGGCAATACCAAACATGTTTTGTTCGGCAATGCCCACGTTGATAAAGCGGTTGGGAAACTTTTCCTGAAAAATTCCTATTTTGGTTGATTTGGCGAGGTCTGCCGATAGCCCGACAATTTCAGGATGTTTTTCTCCAAGCTCGCACAAAACCCTGCCGTATATCTCATTTTGTGTCAGCGTATTGGCATCGTACACTGTCCATGTTGTTCCTGTTATCTCTTTGCTCATGATAATATTTTTGCCTTTTGGTTATTGTTTTTTATTCAAGCGCCCATCGCAGCGTAAACTTTGTCGATGGACTGATGGGCTTTTTCCGCCAGTTCCGAATCAAGACTTCCGTAATGCCAGGCCGTTTGGTTTTCCATGAAGTCCACGCCGTAACCTTTCACGGTTTTGGCAATAATGACCACCGGTTTTTCGGTAGCTTTTTGGGCTGTTTCAATGGCGTCGGCTATCTGTTTCACATCGTTACCGTTGATTTGGATAACCTGCCAGCCAAAAGCTTTCCACTTCTCGTCTAACGGTTCCAGTCCCATAATTTTTTCCACCGGGCCGTCAATCATGTGCATGTTTCGATCCACAAAAACGGTCAGGTTGGCCAGTTTGAAATGGGCTCCGCTCATAGCAGCTTCCCAGTTGGAGCCTTCGTTCAGCTCGCCATCGCCCACCATGCAGTAGGTACGGAACTTTTTGCCCTGCAACCGGGCGCCGAGAGCCATTCCGGTAGCAATGGATAATCCGTGTCCCAGCGAGCCGGTGGAGGCATCGCAGCCATTGATTTTGTTGGCATCGGGGTGCATGCCAAAGGGCGATTTGAATTTGTTGAAATCGTCCAGCAGCTTTTTACCGAAAAAGCCACGCTCGGCCAGCACCGGGGCATAGGCAATGGCTGCATGGCCTTTACTCAACACAAACCGGTCACGATCAGGGTCGTCGGGATGGGCAGGGTCGATGTTCAGGTATTTGAAATAGAGCACCACCATGATATCCAGCGCGCTCAGCCCGCCGCCAATGTGTGCTCCGCCGGCTTCCATGGTAATGTTCACCATCTCGTGTCGTAATTTTTTCGCCGTTTCCATCAAACGGATATACTCGTCATTCGTCAGTGCCATAATTCTTTATGATTAGATTAATGATTCTTTTTTATTGCTTTAAAGGCGTCATCGGCAATTTCAAACGTCTTTTGCATATCCTCCTCTGTGAGCGCTGCCGAGATAAACCAGTTGTGATGTGAAGTGAAATAAGCACCTCTTTTGGTACACTCGCCGCACCATTCCTGATGCAGCATCAGCGAAGGATCGTCCGTCAGCCGGAGATAAGGCATAGACGGATGGCCGGTAACTTTCAAATCAAAGTCATGATTTTTGGCAATCTCCTGCAAACCGCTGGTGAGTTTCCTTCCTTTTTCGACCAGCATGGCCGGAACATCGTTTTCTTTCAGTTCCTGAATGGTAGCGAGTGCAGCAGCCATAGGAACGGCCGAAAACCAATAGCTTCCCGTATAGAACACTTTGGAAGCGGCTTCTTTCATCTCATTGGTCCCCACGAGGGCCGAAATAGGATAACCGTTGCCTATAGCTTTGCAAAAAGCAATCAAATCAGGCTTAAAGCCAAAATATTCGTTACTTCCGTGCAAGTCAAGGCGGAATCCGGTACGCACATCATCCACAATCAGCACAATGCCTTCCTTATGGCAAAGGGTTTCCACCTTTTTCCAGTAGCCATCGGCAGGCAAAACGTTATCTTCAAAAGTAGGATGATGATACGGTGTAGCTATGATTCCGGCGATCTGGTCAGGATTTCTCTTTACAAAATCTTCCAGCACTTCGTAATTATTCCATTCACCGATAAGCATGTTTTCCGCATCTTCGAAAATGATGCCGTGATGGTCGGGCGATTGTGTCCAGGGGGCCACGCCGTGATAGCCACCTTTCAGCCGAATGATTTTTTTCCTGCCGGTCCTGGCACGGGCAACCATAATGGAAAAGGTGGTCGCATCATTTCCGTTTTTGGCAAAAAAGGCCCAGTCGGCAATAGACACGGTATCCACCAACTCTTCGGCCAGTTTCACCATGATTTCGCCGGGAGCCGTGGCACAATTGACCTGTTCGCGCTGCATCTCGGCTGCCGCTTCCACTACAGGGTTGTTATATCCCAAAATGATGGGGCCGTAGGCGCACTCGTAATCAATAAATTCGTTGCCGTCGATATCCCAAAAGTGGGCATCTTTCGCTTTGGAAACGTAAAACGGATAATCTGATACCGGAATGAGCGGTGCCGGACTAAAATGCCCGTAAATGCCGCAGGGAATGATTTCGGCTGCTCTTTTGAAAAGCTCCTGTGATTTTTTATAACTGTATGTTTTCATGGGATTCTTATTATTTACGATACGTAATAAATGACTCTGTCGAGAATAAGATTGATGCCGTCGAGGATGGGAATTTGCCCTTTTATCAATACCTCGCCCAGCGCAATGGCTGTGAACGGATCTGATTTTCCATTCAGAAAATCATTGGCAACACGATCATTTTTCATGATCAGCATGGCATCGGGCCGGGTAGCTTTTCCTTTGCCTGCCGTAATTTTCCCGTTACTGATTTCAAGATACACATCCGGTCCGTCAGGAAGCACGCCCATCTGCAAAATACCATCGGGAAGGTGTGAAGCCGTAAACTTTGCTCTTTTGTCGTAAAGGGCAATTTCGGGCAACGCAAAGGCGGCAATGGTCAATGTGAAAAGCGTGTTCATCCGGATATAATGCCCGTCCGGGTTTTCCACCTTTTCGGGACGGAGGAAATACTCCAGCCGCCGGGTGAGTTGCGTAAACTGCTTTTGCAGAAATCCCAGTCTGGTAAAGCCTTTCAAAGGGATGGGGTTGGCTTTTCCATCAAACATTTTGTTCAGGTGTTCGCAGGAGGTAAACCACAAGAGCACCTGAGCCTGCCTGGCCTTCCCCCTGCCCACTGTGCATTGGCCGTTTTCAAAATCCACCCATGCTTTATGCCCGTTTTTAACGGAAAACTGAATGCAGATTTTCTTGTTTTTGATGATCGCACGGGCGACGTCATCATAAGCCACCAAATCCTCCAGTGTCTTTAAAACAGCGTAGAGGTTAATACCTGCTTTTATCTTTTGTTGCGACATAAAATAAGCGTTTTTAAATTTTTTTTAAAGTTAAAGCGCATTGAGCAGAAGTTTCTTGACATTTGTCAAGAAATGAAACAGATAAAAGATTTTTCTTTGGCATTATTACGAAATAGGTTGACCAAAGCAGACGATGTTATTTTGTGCGGTAACAAGGCAAAAAACGTAGACATAGCCGTAGCTATGGCGAGGCTTTTTAACGTAGTTAGCGTGCAAAAGAACAAG
>CAJVXP010000047.1 GCA_913009685.1 uncultured Bacteroidota bacterium | reverse complement strand
ATGTGTGTTGTTGTTTTTTTTTTTCAAGCAGAAGACGGCATACGAGATAAAGGAATGTGACTGGAGTTCAGACGTGTGCTCTTCCGATCTTTTAATTATTCCATGAGTTGCTACCACCAATGTCTTTGTTCCTTTTGTTTTGTCCCAGAATGCAAATAACCTGTATTGTTTTTTGTTGTAAAGTGTTCTAAATTCCCATATTTCATCCGTTAACTTTTTAAACAATTTTGGGTCATTTGATTTTCGAGCTTTATGAATGTTGAAAATGATTTTGTCACGTGCTTTTTCTTAAATACTTTCAAAGAAGTCAATGACATCCTGCAAAAAATCAACCTCAAATCTATTTTCCATTAACAATAAAATTCAATTCACAACAAAGATACGTGTTTCTTTATTAGGAAACATGATTTTCGTAAAAAATATTTTCTGCTTTTTTAGAATTAGCTTTCTTCAACTGGTGCATAACTTCTATTATCATATCAAAACAAACTATTATCCCGCCAATATAGAGAGTAGCCGCTTCATATTGTTCATCTTATTATAAATTCACGTTTATGGAGAGGATTCACGTAAGTGAGAATGAAAAAGGAAAGCAGAGCAATGATTGCTACATGGCGTTTTCATGCCTGTAAAGGTAAAAAAAATTGAATTGAGTGTAATTAAAAATCAAAATAAACAACATCCTCAACCGGCATACTTTTCCATAACGCCCTACATACATCAAACACCCTCACATCCCCACATCCCCACATCCCCACATCCCCACATCCCCACATCTCCACATCTCCACATCTCAAATCCAATCATTATTACTTTCACTTATACCATTCCAAGGTTTATTTTGTAACAGAAACTAAAGATATTTCAACTATATTTGGTGATGATTAAGCAAGACTTCAAGAATCTCTTATTGTATAGTTGTTCTTACAACATATTTTATCTCAATAGATAATACAGGTAATACGTATAGAAATAATGATGAATCTACTATTTGTAATATTTGTTATAATAGAATTTGCGTTGTAACAAAAATAGGCTACTTTTGTTACAACTTTTAATACACTGCCTGTGGAAAGTATTGAGACCAAAATATTAAATACTATTCGTTCCGTTCCCAAAGGAACACTCATCTTCCCTGAAGATTTCGGAAAGCTGGGGTCGCCGGAGGCCATTCGGGTAGCATTGCACCGTCTCGAAAAAGATAAAATCATCGTTCGGGTGGCGCGGGGTATTTATGTACGCCCAAAAGTGAGCCGTTATTTGGGACAGGTTCTGCCTTCCGCTGAAGAGGTGGCAGTAGCCATTGCCAAAAGGGATAAAATCCGTACTGTTCCCTCTGGTGCTTATGCACAAAATGCTTTGGGCCTGAGCACACAGGTGCCCATGAAACTCGTGTTGCTGACCGATGGTTCCCCACGGGAAGTAAAAGTGGGTAAGAGAACCATAAAGTTTAAAAAAACAACTCCCAAAAACCTGCTGGCAAAAGGAAAAATTAGCCGTCTCGTTATTCAGGCGTTGAAAGAAATTGGTTCGGCCAACCTGGAACCTTCCCTCGAAAAAAAGATAATTACCCTTTTGAAAAAAGAAGTTAAAAAAGATTTAGAACACGATATACCTTTAGCTCCCGTATGGATTCAAAAAATAATGAAAAAAGCATTATGAACCAGGCAGAATTTTTAAAGATACCATGAAATGCTTGAATCCATGATTTATGAAGAGAATCCCCCTTCGTTTGATCAATTGATAGATGAACTGACAATACTTAATAAAAAGATAAATACTTTAAATGTATTTTTGCGTTTCAAAGTGGATACTTTTCAATTAATACAGGTGGGTACTTTTCAATTAATATAAACATCCCCTTTATGTGAGTATGTATTGGAAGATTAAATTCAGCCACCGGTAAGGAAAAAAGTCACTATAATATAACACATCCATACTATAAATAGTATTACCTTTGTAATAAACTAAAAAGCCATGGATTTACAGACACGAAAACTAAATCTTATTGAACATTTGATACAGCTTCAGGATGAAAATATTTTCAGGAGAATTGAAGAATTAATTAACAAATCTTTAAATTCGAATAACGAATCAATCAAGCGATTTACGAAAGAAGAGCTGATCGAGAGAGCCAAAAAATCAAATGTGGATTATCACGCAGGCAATATCAGGACTCAGGAACAATTAGAAGCAGATTCAAAAAACTGGTAATCCAATGAAGATTATCTGGTCAGATTTCGCAGCTCAGGCTTAAAAGGATATCTTTGATTATCATAAAGATATAGCTGGCAGAAATATAGCACAAAAGCTTAAAACAAAGATTTTTGATTCTACAAAACAACTTCAAACACACCCCAATTCAGGGCAGGTTGAAGATTCTCTTGAACAACTTGGAGAAGGACACAGATATTTAGTTCGTGGCAATTATAAAATCATCTATAAAAAAGTCAGGGAAGGAATATTGATAACTGATATTTTCGATACCAGACAAGACCCGGTGAAGATGAATGATCCAAAGAGGAAGGCCGGCAGGCAATCACACCATTAAACCGGCCATGGAAAACTTCACCATATCCGAAGCACAGCAAACCAGTAAGAAATATCCTTATTCGGTGGCTTTTTTTGCGAAATAAAAAAAGCCACCGAATAAGCCACCGCAATTTTGCGTTTTTGTGCATTTCAGTGCATTGCCTAAAAAACGAAAACCACTGTAAACGTGTTGTTTGCAGTGGTTTTCAATTTTCTACTTTACTAAAAAGCGGAGAGAGGGGGATTAACTGCGTTGATCCCGTTGGGGGAGGATTCAAAGCAAAATCCCTTGTTCGCTTTGCTCACCGGATTTCTGTTTTCAGGGACTTACAAAAGCAAGCTTTTGACACCCCTGAAAACAGAAATCCCGACCTACCGGCCGGGATTTTGCTTTGCGGAGAGAGGGGGATTCGAACCCCCGATACCCGTTGAAAGGTATGCCGGTTTAGCAAACCGGTGGTTTCAGCCACTCACCCATCTCTCCGGGTGTTTTACTGAATCTGTTTTTGTCTTTTCAAATGTTTCCGTCGGGGTAGCAGGATTCGAACCTGCGACCCCCTGCTCCCAAAGCAGGTGCGCTAACCGGACTGCGCCATACCCCGTTTTGCATTTAAAAACTTTCCCTTCCTTAAAAAAGGACTGCAAAAATAGAACATTGTTCTTTATCTGCAAAAAATCTTTTCATTTTTCGCAAGATTTATTTTCTTATCATATTTTGTCACTTCCTGAAGCCGCCCAAAAAATCACCACCCTCGTTTTGCTGAAAATCGTATTTTTACTTCAAATTTTGAATCCATGGAAATTGTTAAGACAAAAATCCCCGATTTGTACATTTTGAAACCCAAAGTGTTTGAAGATGAGCGGGGTTATTTTTTTGAATCCTATAACAAAGAGACTTTCTTGAGGCTGGGTATCGACCGGAATTTTGTGCAGGACAACGAATCCAAATCCGTGAAAGGCGTTTTGCGCGGGCTGCATTTTCAAAAACCGCCATTTACGCAAGGGAAGCTGGTACGTGTAATGAGCGGTGCCGTGATGGATGTGGCGGTAGACCTGCGGAAAACTTCGCCAACTTACGGCCAGTGGGCATCGGTGGTGCTTACACAACAGAATAAATGGATGTACTGGGTCCCGCCCGGCTTTGCACACGGCTTTGTAACGCTGGAGGATAATACGGTGTTCTTTTACAAATGTACCAACGTTTACAACAAAGAGTCGGAAGGGAGTATCCGGTGGGATGACCCCGATCTGAATATCGACTGGCAGACAGAAAATCCTATTTTATCAGAGAAAGACAAAAATGCGCCTCTTTTCAGGGATTTTGACAGCCCGTTCTGAGGAACGCCGATAAAACCAAGATTATAAATTATGAACAGAAACGTGTCTTACTTTCTTCTATTATTGCTGGTGGTTGCCTTGATTCTTGGCAGTGTGGTATATCAGCAACAGCAAAGGGATGTAAGCACACCGGGCACGAACAAGCAGTATTACAAAATTGTTCCGTTGATTATTCCCGACACACTTAGTTTTGCCGGAGAGCCGGTGCCGCTGGATATTTTTTATGTACGCGAGGCCCTCGACCGGGAGCTTTCGGTGAACACCTACTGGCATTCTTCTACTTTGCAGTTAATAAAGTACGCCCACCGTTGGTTTCCGATGATTGATACCATTTTAATCAACCATGGCATCCCTTTGGATTTTCGTTACATGCCATTGGTGGAGAGCGGGTTACAGAATTTGGTTTCACCGGCACATGCGGTTGGCTTCTGGCAGTTGTTAAAATCCACGGCGAGAGAGAACGGTTTGGAGGTCGACAAAGAAGTGGATGAGCGATATGACGTGGAAAAATCAACACGGGCGGCATGCCGTTATCTGAAAAAATCTTACGAAAGATTCGGAAGCTGGACACTGGTGGTGGCAAGTTATAATGCAGGAAAAAAGCGTATTGCCCGTTTTATGAAACAGCAAAAGGCTGAATCGTTTTACGACCTGCTGGTGGACGATGAGACTTCGCGGTACATTTACCGTATGCTGGCATTAAAAATGATTTTTGAAAATCCGGAGCATTACGGTTTTTACATCGAACCATCGCAGGAATATCCGGTGATTCCAACACATACGGTGGCAGTTAATGGTGCTGTGAAAGACTGGACTGACTTTGCTCATGCCCACGGAATTTCCTATAAACTGCTGAAATATTTTAATCCGTGGCTGCGCAAAGGCTATCTGAGAAATCCCCGTCATAAAACCTACAAAATCAAAATTCCTGATGCTCCTTACAATATGACCGATGAAAAATTGAAGGAATAGCTGTAATTTTGCCGCAAATTTGAAAAGGCTTACCGGGCACCGTTACATGGAGAAAAACACGAAAAAAGAGATAGCCGAAGATAACCTGTTGGAAATAAAGGGCGCACGTGTTCATAATCTGAGAAATATTGATGTGAGCATTCCACGTGACAAGCTGGTGGTGATTACCGGCCTGAGTGGAAGTGGCAAGTCTTCGCTGGCTTTTGACACCATTTATGCCGAAGGCCAGCGCCGCTACATGGAGACCTTCTCGGCTTATGCAAGGCAGTTTATCGGGCATATGGAGCGGCCTGATGTGGATCAAATCACCGGACTGAGTCCGGTAATCTCCATTGAACAAAAATCGGTGAACCGGAATCCACGCTCTACGGTGGGGACTATCACAGAGATTTACGATTTCCTGCGTCTGCTCTTTGCCCGTGCATCTGAGGCTTTTTCGTACAATACCGGAGAGAAAATGGTGCAATATACCGAGGCGCAGATCATTACGCTTATCGGTGAAAAATACCATAACCGGAATATTTCTATTCTGGCGCCGCTGATACGTAGCCGCAAAGGACATTATCGCGAGCTGTTTGAACGGATCCGTCAGCAGGGCTTTTTGCGGGTACGCGTGGATGGTAAAATCAGGGAGCTAACGTTCGGCATGCAGCTCGACCGTTACAAAGTGCATGATATTGAAGTGGTTGTGGATAAGCTATCTGTGAAGAAAAATGCGGGGATACGTCTGAGAAAGACCATCGCAACAGCCATGAAGCAGGGCAAAGGCGTAATTATGGTACTGGATGAAGAAACCGGCGAAGCACGGCATTACAGCAGGAAAATGATGTGCCCGACCACCGGTATTGCTTACGACGATCCGGAACCCAATCTTTTCTCCTTCAACTCGCCCGGCGGGGCCTGTCCGCGTTGCAACGGCCTCGGAGGAATTGATGAGATTGATTTTGATAAGGTTTTCCCCGACAAAAATTTATCTATAAAAAAAGGTGGCATCGCACCGTTGGGCGAATATAAAAACAGCTGGGTTTTCAACCAGATTGAGACCATCGGACTAAAATACGGCTTTACACTCAACACGCTGGTTAAGGATATTCCGCCCAAAGCCATCGATGTGATTTTGCACGGCTCCAACGAAACGGTGGAAGTGAAAAAAGAATATCTCGGCATTACCTCTTCTTATTCGCTTACTTACGAAGGACTTTTGAGCTACATCGCCAGCTCGCATGCCGAAGGCGCTTCGCAGATGTCCAAAAAATGGTCAGGGCGTTTTATGAACAAACATATTTGTCCTGAATGTCATGGTGCACGGCTGAAAAAAGAGGCGCTCTATTTCAAAATTGACGGAAAAAACATTTCGGAACTGGCCAACATGGATTTGAATGAACTGAAAGGCTGGCTTACCGGGCTGGAAGACAGACTTAACGAAAAGCAACAGCGCATAGCCCGTGAAATTCTGCGTGAAATTCGCGTACGGCTGAACTTTCTGTTAGAGGTGGGGATAGGCTATGTGAGTCTGAACCGGCCAGCCCGTACTTTATCAGGTGGCGAGTCACAACGTATCCGGCTGGCTACCCAAATCGGTTCCCGACTCACCGGCGTAATGTATATTCTTGACGAACCCAGTATCGGCCTGCATCAGCGTGATAACCACAAGCTTATCGATTCGTTAAAAGAGTTGCGGGATATTGGAAATACCATCATCGTTGTAGAACACGACAAGGATACCATTCTGTCTGCCGACTATGTGTTGGAAATCGGTCCCGGAGCAGGAAGGCTTGGTGGCGAGATCGTAGCGCAGGGTAGTCCTGCCGAAATACTCAGGCTTAATACACTGACAAGCCAGTACCTGAATGGGAAGAAGTTTATCCCCATGCTGAAAAACCGGCGACAGGGCAACAATAAATTTATCACGCTCAAAGGCGCCAACGGAAATAACCTGAAAAATATCGATGTGCATTTCCCACTGGGGAAATTTATTTGTGTAACCGGCGTTTCCGGTAGCGGGAAATCCACACTTGTCAACGATACACTTTATCCCATTCTTAACAGTTATTTCTTTCGCGCCCTGAAAGAGCCGTTGCCCTACGATTCTATTGAGGGACTGGAAAATATTGACAAAGTCATTCAAATCGACCAATCGCCCATCGGGCGGACACCACGTTCCAATCCGGCTACTTACACAAAGGTCTTTGATGAAATCAGGAAACTTTACGGACAGTTGCCCGAAGCAAAAATCAGGGGTTACAAACCCGGACGGTTTTCTTTCAATGTGAAAGGAGGCCGTTGCGAGACCTGCAAAGGAGCCGGGGTTCGCGTTATTGAAATGAACTTTCTGCCCGATGTGTATGTTTTGTGTGAAGCCTGCCAGGGAAAACGCTATAACCGCGAAACACTGGAGGTGCGGTACAAAGGAAAATCCATCAACGATGTGTTGAATATGACCATACGACTGGCGGTGGATTTCTTTGCCAATGTACCTTCGATAATTCATAAATTACAAACATTGAAGGATGTAGGCCTTGGGTATTTAACGTTGGGACAGTCTTCTACGACCATTTCGGGCGGTGAAGCGCAAAGGGTGAAGCTGGCGACGGAATTATCGAAAAAAGATACGGGCAAAACGCTGTATATTTTGGATGAGCCAACCACAGGACTTCATTTTGAAGATGTTAAAGTGCTGCTCGATGTGCTCAACAAGTTGGTGGACAAAGGAAATAGCGTGATCGTGATAGAGCACAACATGGAAGTCGTGAAAGTGGCGGATCATATCATTGATTTGGGGCCGGAAGGCGGGTCACACGGTGGCGAGGTGGTTTGTGAGGGTACACCTGAAGAGATTATTCAAGAGGAGAAAAGCCTTACGGCGAGGTATCTGAAAGAAGAGCTAAAAGGGCGGTAAAGATGAGTTTAAGCGTGAACGCTTAAACACGGGATTGTTATGCAGAATGAAATTCGATGAGTCCGTCCATGGGCTGTTGCAGGATGATGCCGGTATGCAGGTTTTCTTCCCGCATGACTTCCCGTAAAATATCTTTAAAATGCCAGGCAACGGAACCCACAAAGGAGATTTCCTTTTCACGGCAGGCCGTATATTTTTTAATTTGTGCCGAAAGAAAATCCCGGAAATTTTGTTTTACAAGGTTGCAGATTTCCTCTCTTTCAATGTGGGCCGAAGCAAAACGGGATAAGCCTGCAATCCAGCGATTAGTGCCATTATCTTTGTAAATTTTGTGCAAAGTCCCTTCAAAATCAAGGCCGGTGTACCGGTAAAAAGCAGTTGTGCTTTCGGCAGACATTTCTCCGCCAAGGAAAGCTTTCAGGAGAATCTTTCCCAAATGTGTGGCGCTGCCTTCATCGCCAATAAGCCAGCCCAGCGAAGGCACGGCTTCCACAATTTCATGGCCGTTCCACAAACAGGAGTTAGAGCCGGTACCGAGAATAGCGGCAATACCTTCGCGGTTTTTCAGCAATGCCACGGCAGCGCCATACAAATCGTGATGTGTTTCGACGTCTGCAGCTTCAAAAAATTCATTTAAAATAGTTTTCATCAGGAAGCAGTTTCCAACTGTGGAACAGCCCGTTCCGTAAAAATAAACTACTTTAACTTTTTTGTTTTGCATGCTTTTGGGAAGCCCGGTGGCAATGCTTTGCCGGATGGTTTCGGCTGGTGTGTAATACGGGTTAAACCCTGATGTTACAAAATTTTCCGTTACGTGTTTCTCTTCCAGCAGAACCCAATGGGTTTTGGTTGTGCCGCTGTCAACAATCAATTTCATAAAACAGCTATAATTTTCGGCACAAAGATAAGAAGTCCGATGAGAGCAGCGGCCATGGCCGTTAGTAAAACAGCCCCGGCTGCAAGGTCTTTTACCCTTCCGGCTTTGGGATGAATATTGGGGCTGGCGAGGTCGGTGAGTTGCTCAATGGCCGAGTTGAAAGCCTCTGCCGAAAGTACAAGCCCTATAGCAAAGACAACCAAAGCCCACTCGGTGAGGCTGATACTAAAAAGGAAGCCGGCGATAATCACCAAAACAGCTATCGTAAGGTGAATCCAAAAGTTGTGCTGTGTTTTGACCATAAACAGAATGCCCCGGAAGGCATAGCGAAAACTGTGTAACCTCTGGCGAAAGGAAAAGGAATTGTTTGGCGGGTTTTTTTTCACTTTTTCTCTGATTTATTAAAATTTTAAATATGAAACTTTAATTATTAAAATTTCTCCCATGTGGCAGAAAATATTTGCTTTCGAACCGGGCATGTGTCGTGTTTGACAGAAAAGTGCAGGCTCCCATTATTAATAACGAACGAATAAGTCCCCGGATTTTCGCCGCATTTATCTTTGGAACCGGAATAAACAAAAGTTACCGTATTTCCTGTAATATGGATTTCCCCTTTGATAATTTGGTGACTGGATACCGAAGGTAATTCCATCGTGAACGAAATGCCGTGAATTTCAAGCATGCGACCGTCCGATGTGCTTACCCATGTTCCATTCAGCAGATTTTTTGTCCGGGCATGCTGATTCTTAGAAGGCGTTTTTGTGATACTGGCAGGAGATTTTGCCGAAGCTTCATCCTTTTTTCCGCCGATATCAAAGAAAAAGTAGGCTACTGCAGCGGCAAAAATGGCGATGATGACAAAAACCAAAAGAATGCTCAACAGAGAGCCCTTCTGTTTTTGTGTTTTCAATTTTCGTGTCTTTGCACACATGATAGTTTTTTTTGCTAAGTTAAAAAAAATAAATTATCCCTGTGTGCTCTTATTTCCAAGTTAAAATCCTCTCCCCGTGATTTACGGATGACATATTGGTCCTTCTTACGGCTTCCTACTCCTGAATATGCAGTTTCATAAAGACAGTATCATTCTGCATAACATCCAACGCTTTGCGAATGGTATGATCCATAGTCGCCATCACCTCGAAATAGGCATTCTGATTAAACAAATCGCGGGCAATCAACGCTTTTATCTGTAATTTAATAAAACGGATACTATGTTTTAAAGCAACGGAATCCATCTTCACCTTAGCTTTTCCGGCATCTTTAAGGAAAGTATTGAAAAGTGCCGGTGTAATTTCAAACTTGCCGGTATAACTTTTAAGGCTGGGATATTTCCTGTGCAGCTTTTTCCGGTTACCATCCAAATAATTGTTAACAAAAGTGTTAAATGCCCCTTTTCGAATCAGTTCCGAATAGAAAGATCGGAAGAGCACACGTCTGAACTCCAGTCACATTCCT
>CAJVXP010000046.1 GCA_913009685.1 uncultured Bacteroidota bacterium | reverse complement strand
GTAGCCCGGAATATCCGTTTTGCTCTTGGTTAAACCCTTTCCAAAGTTAGGTATCATAGCCGGAAAAATAAAGAAACGGTGCTAAAGTGGTATTATATTGAGGCTTTGGCCTATATTCTGTATAGTACCTCATATCTTTAGTGCTTTTGGGTAAGTAGCGCGATCCTGCTGGTAGTGCGGTAAATCCGCTGCTGTTGTCTGCTTCATTATAGCGTACCCAATGAAGGTCGTCGGCTTCTTTCAGGTGTTTTGAGGCAATGGTGTCACCGCCAAGGTAATCAATGAGTATCAGCCAGTCGTTTATGTCCGGCACATGCCAGCCTTTCGGGGCCAGTCCCCTGGTGTCGTTCACCGCATACCAGTTGTACAAACGGCCATAGGTGGCAATCGTATCCAGGTCTTCCGTGTTGTTGTAATTGCAGTAAGCACCTGCTTCCAAGCCGCCCCATATACTGTCTTCGGTTACATTGGGTATCGCGTCACCGTTCCGGTAATGCATTGTTCGAAGATCCTCGGCCATCCATGTCTGGTTACCTATTATTATGGTTTTATATACATTGCCGTCAATATCCGTAACTGTTCCGTAGGTTTTGTTTGGGTTGAAAACGGCTGTTGTTCTGCCATTGAGCGGGTTGTCAGGTTTTAGTGGTTTTTTTTTGCAAGCTGTAAAATTGATTGATACAACTGCAATAAAAATCAATACCATTCCTTTTATTTTCATAATTATTGTTAACTTTTATTTCTTTTATGTTGATTCAACTGCATTGTTTCTAACTTGAATATATCCCCAACAAACCTATGATTTATTCCGGAAAGCGGCAGATAACAGCATGATTTCATTGTGTTTATCAATTTATTCTTCGCTCTCTGGTTTTTTTCATTTATCAGGGGGGGAAAGTAGCAGGTGTGGTTTATTGGTTCGGTTCATTTTGGTTTGGGGCTCAGCCTGTAAAGGTAATAAAGTTTCCGAAAAAAACCGGGTTTTTGTTTTTTTCTTTTTACTGCCACAAAAGAAAAACAGACAATTTCTTTACACGGCTTCTTACACCTGTTCACTCATATTTCAGCGCTTCCACAGGCCGTTTGCGTACCATAGAAAGAGCTTGCAACAGTACCGTGAAAAAGGCGATGAACAGCACCAAAACAATGCCTGCAACAAAGTACCAAATGCTTAAACGAATGTGATAGGCAAAGCTGTTCAGCCATTTTTCAATAAAGAAATAAACTACCGGTGAAATGAGCAATCCGGCGATAAGAACCAACATCACATACTCCTTTACCAGTGTAAAAACTATCTGTTTTTCAGACCCGCCGAGGACTTTCCGGATACTGATCTCTTTTGACCGCTGTTCTATTAAAAACGCAGAGAGACCAAAAAGTCCCAGCGCTGAGATGAATATTACAAACAGTGAAAAATAGAAAAAAAGCGAAAGCATTTTCTGGTCGCTGCTGTACAGCGTGTCAAGTTTCTTGTCAAGAAAAGTGTAATACATCGTGTAGCCCTTGTTGGACTTGTTCCAGGTAGCCTGTAAATGTGCCAGTGCTTCCTGTCGTTTTGCCGGATTTATCCGCACCACCACATACTGCACATATTGCGGACTCAAGACAAAAATCAACGGTTCAACCTGCTGATGCAAAGAGGAGAAATTGAAATTCTTCACTACCCCTATGATTTTTCCTTTCTTTGCCATTGGTGTGTACAGATAGCTGCCGATCGGATGTTTGAGATGCAGAAAATCTACTGCCGCTTCGTTCAGAATAAAATGTTCGGTGGAGTCATTTTCTGTTACAGAAGAAAAATACTGACCTTCCAATAACGGAATTTTCAGCAGATCGAAATAGTGATAACCTACAAAAAAACTGTTCAGCGTTTGCATGTGTCCATCTGTTGAATCTCCTGTACTCACAAGGATTTTTCCGGTGAGGTAACCGGGAAGGCTGGAAGCTGTGGCCACCTGTTCGATAGCCGAATCTGCCTGTAAAGCTGCTACAAAACCTTTCACCCTTCCACGGAAAGAGGTGTCGGCCGGACTATTCACCACAACCACATTTTCTTTATCAAAACCGAGAGGACGGTTTTTCACATAATGGATTTGTGCAAAAATGATAAGTGTGGAGATAATGACGCCAATGGCCACCAGATACTGTATCACAACGAGAAACTTGCGCAAACCGGCGGCTGTAAACGAATATCGTTTTTTAGTCTTAAAGACAACGCCTCTTCCGCCGAGCACCTCTACCGGCTGCAAAGAAGAAAGAACAAAAGCAGGAAAACTACCGCTAAGCAAAGCCAGAAGCAGCATAAACAAAAGTAGCAGGAAACCGAAAACAAGTCCGGAACCGGAGAATAGGCTGTGTACCAGGGTAATATGTCTGTTTACCAGAGCGTTAAAAACAGGAGTCATCAGCTCCACGAGGCTCAGTGAAATAATAAAAGCCGTAAAAGTGAGTATCAGCGCCTCACTGATATGTTGCCGCATCAATTGCTTTCGTAAAGCCCCCATCACCTTGCGTACTCCGATTTCCCTGGCCCGTTTTAGCGATCGTGCAGTAGCAAAATTGACATAGTTTATGGAAGCCATCAACAAAATGAAAAGTGCTACAATCACAAAAATGTAAAGGTAAGTTACGTTGATGTTGGAATGGCTGTCGTAGAGCAACCCCTGTGAAAAGTGAATGTCCTGAATTGGCTGAAAAGCCAAATGCATGTACCCGTTGATTTTGATCTTTTGTTTTTGGACAAACTTCCCGATAGCCGTGTCGGTAAAGTAATTTACCCTTTGCGTAAATTTCCTGACATTAACCGTATCGGCAAATTCCACGTAAGTGTAACAGTTCAGCCAAAACCAGTTGGTGTTCAGCTGTTTCTGCTCCTGCTTGTCCAGCGAGGTGATGGAAATAACCGCATCAAACTCCAAATGTGAAGGCCTGTTTTTATTATCAAAAACACCGGTTATCGTATATTGACGCATACTGGTTTTCAGCTTTTTCCCCAGTGCCGGATTGCTACCGAAAATCTTCTGTTTCATGGCCGTAGAAAGCACCATGCTGTTGGGGTGTAATAAGCAACTATCGGGATTGCCTTCCGTGAAGCGGTAGTTAAAGATTTTAAACACCCGTGCATCGCCAATGGTCAGATTGGGAATATCGTACATTTTTCCCCGGTAATTTACCGATGAGACATCATTTTTATCGGAAGGGTCGGTAAAGAACAGGCGGGTGGATTGCAAAATTTCGGGGAAGTTATTCTTTAGTGTATCGGCCAGCAGGTAAGGGGTAAGCGCCATTTTTTCTGCTTTGCCACCGGTTGAATAGGTTTCGTTTACCCTGTAAATGTGCTGGTAATTTTTCCAGCTTCTGTCGTAATAAAGGGCATTCTCCACATAGAGATAGATAAAGACAAAGGCCACGATGCCAATAGTCAGGCCGGCAAGGTTCAGCAGGAAATAATTTTTCTGCCTCATCAAAACGCGAAATCCCATACGAAAAAAGCTACCCCACATAAGTTTAAACCCTGTTTAAATTTTCGTTGATTATCTGACCGTCAAACAGATGAACAATACGCCGGCTGTAGCTGGCATCGTGATGTGAGTGCGTAACCATGACGATGGTCATACCTTCTTTGTTCAGCTCATCGAGGATGTTCATCACCTCTTCGCCGTGCATGGAATCAAGATTGCCGGTAGGTTCGTCGGCCAGCAAAAGATGGGGCCGGGTTACAATGGCACGAGCCACAGCCACTCGTTGCTGTTGTCCGCCTGACAGCTGCACAGGTAGTAAATCCTTTCGATGGCTGATTTCCAGCCTGTCGATGACCTCCATAACCCGTCTTTTGCGTTCGGCTTTTTTTACCCCCTGATAAATCAGTGGCAGTTCGATGTTCTCCCAGATACTCAGCTCCTCAATTAGGTTGAAATTTTGAAAAACAAAACCAATGTTTTGCTTTCGTAAACGGGTTATCTGCTTCTCTGTCAGGCTGTAAACTTCCTCCCCCTTAAACCGGTAACTACCTGAACTGGCCACGTCGATCATGCCGAGCAGGTTCAGTAAAGTGGTTTTTCCACATCCCGATGGTCCCATGACCGACACAAAATCAGCCTCTTCCACCTTTAGGTCGATGCCGGCAAGCGCCACCGTTTCAATGTCAGCCGATTTGAAAACCTTTTTTAAACGTTTTGTTTCTATCATTTCTGATTTTGCTATCTCCAAACAAATGTAATCTTTTCCTTATTATTGAGTGGATTAAAATCCCTGACTTCCATAACTTCCGGATTTCAAATCCGGAAGAGCCATTAGGCTTTTTTGAAGTCCCCTAATGTTTTTTAACGAATATCATGCCAGTCAATATAATTTACTGATTATCGGTTGTTTGAAATTATTTTTCGAAAAAGTGTAACAATTAGTGTTCGGAAACGTTCATATTTTTGTACCGGCATGGACAATTATCAGTAATTTTACTTCGAAATATAAAACCTTCAGGTATGGCCAAAATTAACGCCCGCATTTTAGTTGTAGATGATGACACTGACATTTTGCTGGCTGCAAAGATGTTTCTACGACAATATTTTCAAATAATTCACACCGAAAAAAATCCCGGACATATTCCCGATTTGTTACGCAACGAAACCTATGATGTTATTTTGCTGGATATGAATTTTTCGCGCGACGCGAATACCGGCCAGGAAGGTTTTCACTGGTTAAATAAAATTCTTGAAATTGACCCGGCAGCTATTGTGATTTTTATCACCGGTTACGGAGATATTGAGCTGGCGGTACAAGGGATAAAGGAAGGTGCAACAAACTTCATTCTGAAGCCATGGGAAAACAAAAAGCTGCTTGCTACTATTGAGGCTTCGTTGAAAATCAGAGTGTCCAAAGTAGAGCTGGAGAATCTGCGGTCAACCAACAAACTTTTGGTGGCCGACCAGAATCATGTCTTTGGCAGCATTATTGGTCAATCGAAAGCCATGGAAAAGGTCTTGAAAACCGTGGAAAAAGTAGCCAAAACCGATGCTAATGTTCTAATCCTCGGTGAGAACGGAACCGGAAAAGAAGTGATTGCCCGTGCTATTCACCGGGCATCGCATCGTAAAGATAAAATGTTTATCAATGTGGATTTGGGAGCTATTACGGAAAGTCTTTTCGAGAGTGAACTTTTCGGCTACAAAAAAGGGGCATTCACCGATGCCCGCGAAGACCGTGCCGGTCGTTTTGAAGCGGCCAACCACGGCACCCTGTTTTTGGATGAAATCGGTAATCTGCTGCCCAGCCTGCAATCAAAGCTTTTGAGTGTGTTGCAGAGCCGCAAAGTAGTCCGCCTCGGCTCACATAAAGAAATTCCGGTGGATGTACGTCTCATTTGTGCTACCAACATGCCTCTGTACGAAATGGTGAAAGAGAATAAATTCCGTCAGGACCTGCTTTACCGTATCAACACAGTTGAAATTACTATTCCAACATTGCGTGAACGTGTGGAAGACATTGAACCGCTGCTGAACCATTTTTTGGAAATCTATGGCAAGAAATACAAAATGCAGCAAAAACGTATTACGCCGGGAACCCTCAAGCGGCTTCAAATGCACAGCTGGCCGGGGAATGTTCGTGAGTTGCAACACGCAGTGGAACGAGCCATCATCCTCAGCGAAGGAAACTTGCTGGAACCCCAGGATTTTTTCATGAATGAAATTCCCGAGAGCGAGAGAGATTTTTTTCCCGTAAACATGAATCTCGAAGAAACCGAAAAAATGCTCATCCGCAAGGTAGTGGACAAACATGGCGGAAACATTAGCCGTGCTGCCAAAGAATTGGGTCTCACCCGCGCTTCGCTTTACCGTAGAATTGAAAAATATGGTTTATAAAAAATTCAGGCTACAGGTTGTCCTGCGTATTTTGTTGATTATCATCACATTGCTGTTGATTTTCTCATTTTATCGGGAGCCGGCTTACCGTATCAGTACCATTATCCTTGGCGTGCTGTTTGTGGCACAGATCATTTTTCTCATTCGCTATACCGAGCAGACCAACAGGAAACTGGCGCTCTTTTTTTCCTCCATTCGGAATTCTGATTTTATGGGCACATTTGTGGATGACGGATTGGGCAAAAGTTTCGATGAACTCTACCGCGAGTTTAATGAGGTAATTGATGCTTTTAAAAAAACTAAAACTGAAAAAGAGGAAAATTTCAATTATCTGCTCACCGTCATCCAGCATGTCAGCATCGGCGTATTAGTTTTTACCCGAGACGGTAAAGTGGATGTTTACAACAACGCTGTAAAAAGTCTGTTGCAGGTGAAACATTTGCGAGATGTCCGGCAATTATCCGGTATTTCCGAAGAACTGAGTACCACCTTACTCGAAGCCAAAGCCGGCGAGAAAAAACTGGTAAAGATTTTTGTGGGAAACGAGTTGCTTCAACTTTCCATTCATTCCACCGAATTTTTAATGCACGGAGAAAAGTATTTGCTGGTCTCTTTGCAGGATATCCACCCCGAGCTGGAACAAAAAGAGGTGGAATCATGGCAAATGCTTATCCGTGTGCTGACCCATGAGATCATGAACTCCATCACTCCCATTTCCTCACTGGCCTCTACCGTACAGGATATTTTAAAGGAGTTTCAAAAAGATAAAAAACAACTTTCGGAAGAAGAGACCGAAGATATGGAAAATATCACAAGCGCCATTTCCACCATCGAAAGGCGCAGCAAAGGGCTTCTGAATTTTGTGGATTTGTATCGCAACCTGACCCGGATTCCTAAGCCTCATTTCCGTTACTTCCCTGTTGCCGACCTTTTTCAACGCACGCTGGAGCTTATGGAACCGAAGTTTGAAAAACAAAACATTCAGGTAACTACCAAAATTTTTCCGGGCGATTTGAAACTGCTGGCCGACCCCGATTTGGTGGATCAGGTTCTTATCAACCTGTTGCTCAATGCTGTTGATGCAGTTAAAGAGAAAAGAAACAGACAAATCAACCTGACAGCCTCGGTAAACCTGAACAACCGCATGCTAATTGAAGTAACCGACAACGGCATCGGCATCAGCCAGGAGGCCATGGACAAGGTTTTCATGCCCTTTTTCACCTCCAAGGAGACTGGTTCGGGTATCGGGCTGAGCCTGTCACGACAAATCATGCAAATGCACAAAGGTAGTCTGTCCGTCCGGTCGGCACCGGGTAAAGGCGCCTCTTTTATCCTCGTCTTTTGACCTGTTAAATTTGTACTTTTGTGGAAAAGAATAAAATGAAATACAACCTGTTGTTCATTTTTAGTATGATAACTGCTTTTACGGTGGTTTCCTGCGGTGAAAGCAGTAGGTCGGCACAGACTCGTAAAAACAGGACCGTTGAGAAGACAATCAATATTCCTGATTTCAATGCAGATTCGGCTTATGCTTACGTAACTGCCCAGGTGGCTTTCGGGTCGCGGGTTCCGGGAACACCTGCCCATGCTGCCTGTGCAAAATGGATTATACGTAAGCTGAAATCGTTTGCCGACACAGTTTACGTACAAAAATTCAAAGCCCGCACTTACGATGGCGTGTTGCGGAGCGGAGAAAACATCATCGGCTCGTTTTTCCCTGATTACCAAAACCGTGTCCTGCTCATGGCACACTGGGATTCGCGTCCTTTTGCCGACCATGACCCGGACAAAGCGAAATGGAACACCCCCATTATGGCTGCCAACGATGGTGCCAGCGGGGTGGGCGTCCTGCTGGAGATGGCTCGCGAATTTCACCTGCACCATCCCAATGTGGGCGTTGATATTGTCTTTTTCGATTTGGAAGACTGGGGACCGCCGGATTATCTGCACTTGCAGGGAAAAGAAAACTCCTGGGCGCTTGGCGCTCAATATTGGGCAAAGCATCCGCACGTGCCTGGTTATTCAGCTACTTTTGGTGTTCTGCTCGACATGGTAGGTGCCAAAGATGCTACTTTTCTGAAAGAAGCTTATTCACGTCAGTATGCAGCTTATTATGTGAAACGCATTTGGAAAACAGCCAGGGGAATGGGCTACGATAATTATTTTCCAAACCGCAATGGCTATGCCATCGACGACGACCACCTTTATGTGAATAAAATTTTGGGAGTTCCTTCGGTGGATATCATACAGCTCGACCCGAATAGCCCCAACGGCACTTTCTGGAAATACTGGCATACTACGGGCGATACGCTCGACAAAATTAATAAACAGACGATGAAGGCTGTAGGACAGGTATTGCTGACTGTGATTTACGGGATGTAGAATATATGAAGTCAGTGCTTCGCTACGCTACGCTGTCATTCGATAGTCAAACAGTTGTCATTCAATCGTCGAACAATAGTCAGGCATATTATCTCCATTTCGCAACTTCTCAACTTCGCAACTTCTCAACTTCTTTTCGTCTCTCCGTCTCTTTTATAATCTATAATCATTAAAAATTCTTATTTTTTCTTAATAATTAGTTCGCATGCGTAGTATTTAAAAAAAATATACCGATATTTGACCGATATTTGTGCAAAATAAACGGATAACTTAAAGATTTATATCATGAAAATTCTGGTATTGATTAGTAATGTGCCTGATACGACTACAAAAATCAGGTTTACCGGGGATAACAAAGCTTTTGACGCTACGGGTGTTCAATGGATTATTAACCCATGGGACGAACTGGCGCTTACCCGTGCAATGGAACTGAAAGAAGCAGGGGGGGTGGAAAAAATTACGGTTGCCAACGTGGGCGCTAAAATTACCGAACCGACTTTGCGTAAAGCGCTTGCTGTTGGCGCTGATGATGCCATTCGTATTGATGCTGAACCAGTGGATGCTTATTTTGTCGCTGCTCAACTGGCACAAGTGGCCAAAGATTACGATCTTATTCTCGCAGGTATTGAAGCTTCCGATTACAACGGTGCAGGTGTGGGCGGAATGTTGGCAGAAATGATGGGGATCAACTCTGTTTCAGCTGTTTCCGGTGTTGACATAGAAAACGGTGAACTAAAAATACATCGTGACATTGATGGTGGTTCGCAGGTGCTGAGTGTCCCTGTGCCATTGGTAGCCATTGTACAAAAAGGTATTGCCATTGACCCAAGAATTCCGGCCATGCGCGGTATTATGATGGCGCGTAAAAAACCGCTTAACGTGGTTCCTCCTGTGGATGCAGAAGCCAGAACAGAATTTCTGTCCTACGAATTGCCGGCTCCGAAAGCTGCCTGTAAACTGGTGGATGAAGATAATGCAAAAGAGCTGATCAGGCTTTTACACGAAGAAGCCAAAGTGTTGTAACTTAAATTTTTTAACCTTTAAAAATCAGAAAAATGTCAGTATTAGTATATACAGAAAACTGGTCCGGTAAATTTAAAAAACTCAGTTACGAAATTGTTTCTTTTGCTACAGCTATAGCAAAAGAGATGGGAAGCAGTGTAACTGCCCTGTCCATTGGCCATGTGGCTGATGACGAACTGAAATCGTTGGGGAAATACGGCGCCAACAAAGTGCTTAATGTGCAGGACGACCGTTTTGAGTCGCTGGACAACAAAGCACTGGCTGATGCCGTAGCCAAAGCTGCCGAAAGTGAAAGCTCCAAAGTGATTATTTTTGCGCACAACAACGAAGGGAAAGCCATTGCTCCCCGCGTTTCTGTCAAACTTGATGCGGGATTGGTTTCCGGTGTTACCGGACTTCCTGTAAGTGTTGACCCGTTTGTGGTTCGCAAAAAAGTATTCACAGGCAAGGCTTTTGTTAATATCCAAATTAAAACGGATGTAAAAGTCATAACTTTTGCCCAAAACTCGTATGAGGTGGTGGAAAACCCGACGGATGCTGCCATTGAAGTCTTCGATCCGCAAATTGGCGATGACGAATTCAACACTATTATTAAAGATACCCATAAGATTACGGGAAAAGTGCTGCTCACCGATGCCGAAGTTGTTGTTTCGGGTGGTCGTGGCATGAAAGGTCCGGAGAACTGGGGTGGTCTGGAAGAGCTGGGTGAGCTGCTCGGCGCCGGAATGGCCTGTTCGCGTCCGGTTTCGGATGAAGGCTGGCGTTCGCATGAAGAGCATGTGGGACAAACCGGAAAAATTATTGCTCCGAATCTTTACATGGCTTTTGGTATTTCGGGCGCTATTCAACATTTGGGCGGGGTTAACTCCTCAAAATTCATTGTAGCCATTAACAAGGATCCCGAAGCGCCTATCTTTGAAGTCTCTGATTATGGCATAGTTGGCGATGCTTTTAAGGTGATTCCCCAGCTTATTGAGGCTGTTAAAGAGATGAAAACGAATAACTAGGGTCTGCTGAAAAACACTCTATTAGATAATAATCAATAAGATATATTAAACTCAGCAACTTCAAATGCAAAGTTTTTGACTGAAAGGCGTTAATTTCCCTGCATTTTTTGTTTAGTTAG
>CAJVXP010000045.1 GCA_913009685.1 uncultured Bacteroidota bacterium | reverse complement strand
CGGAGTGGGGCACCGTACCGAATTTCCGCGTTTCGAGATACCACCACATGGAAGACTCGGGGATATCCAACGCCTTGATGCGTGCATACAGCTTGTCGTAGTTCTCCTCGCGCTGCGAACCGCCGATGATCTCACCAATCTGCGGAAACAGGACATCCATGGCTCTCACCGTCTTGCCATCGTCATTTTGTTTCATATAAAAAGCCTTGATGCTGGCCGGATAGTCGGTCAGAATCACCGGACGTTTAAAGTGTTTCTCCACGAGGTAACGCTCATGCTCCGACTGCAAATCGACGCCCCAGTCTTCAATAACATACTGGAAACGCTTCTTTTTGTTGGGTTTTGAGTTTTTCAAAATCCGAATGGCTTCCGTATAAGGAAGCCGCACAAACGGCTCGGCCAGCACAAATTGCAATTTGCTGATAAGCTCCATGGAACGATCATCGGCTTTTTTGTTTTTCTCTTCATCCTGCTGGCGTTTGCTGAGAAATTCCAGGTCGTCCATGCAGTTGTCCAAAGCGTAGCGGATGACGTATTTCAGCATTTCTTCCGCCAGGTCCATATTATCTTCTAAGTCGTAAAACGCCATTTCGGGTTCAATCATCCAGAATTCTGCCAGGTGACGCGTGGTGTTGGAGTTCTCCGCCCTGAACGTCGGTCCGAAAGTATAAATCTTCGACATTGCCAGCGCAGCCAGCTCGCCTTCAAGCTGGCCCGAAACGGTCAGGTTGGCCGGTTTGCCAAAGAAATCCTTTTTGTAATCTACTTTTCCGTCTTCCGTTTTCGGAACATTTTCCAGGTCGAGGGTTGTAACCTGAAACATTTCGCCTGCGCCTTCCGCATCCGATCCGGTGATAATGGGGGTATGGATATTGTAAAAATTACGGTCGTTAAAAAAATTATGGATAGCAAAAATCATGGCGTGGCGCACGCGGGCAATAGCGCTGAAAGTGTTGGTACGGTAACGCAGGTGCGCCTTTTCGCGCAGAAATTCTAAGCTGTGCTTTTTGGGTTGCAGCGGATATTCTTCCGGATTTGCTTCGCCAAGCACCTCGATGTCCCTGACCTGAATCTCCACTTTCTGGCCACTGCCCACCGACTCGGCCAGGATGCCATCCACCGAAAGCGCCGCGCCGGTGTGAATTCGTTCCAGCACCTTTTCGGCATCCTCATTCATTTCCACCACAATCTGCACATTTTTGATAGTAGAACCATCGTTCAGGGTAATAAAAGCCACGTTTTTGCCGATACGTTTGGTGCGTACCCAGCCTTTTACATTGATAGTTTTCCCAAAATCAGCCAGTTCCAATAAATATTTTATCTCCGTTCTCTTCACCGTATCATATTTTAAATGAATTTGCAAAAGAACTAAATTTCAGGGAAATATAATACAGATAGCGGAAAAATTTTGGCCAAATAGTATTTTGCGGCTCTGAAATTTTGACGCTTATCAAATTTTCTCCAGATATCTTTGATATTAAAGTTGAAGTATTTGCAGGAAGATGGAATGCAGAGGCGTTTTTCAGGTGAGCCGAAACCGGCTGATTAAAGTGTTTCGGTTTGATTTTCAACCTTAATGTCTTAAATCGGTATTCGTTAATAAATCATGGTGAGCAACTTGTTGATTTTAGGACATCATCATCTCAACTAACCTGGCTCTGTCTTCATTATTCAGAGCGTGGTGCATGCCCGAAACTTCGTTTTTGTTCATCTGCTTTAGAATTTCTTTTTTTTTGGAAGTATCAATACCGGTTTCGGCAATCCGGATGGGTGAGCCCAAAGAAGAGAAAAACGCTTCCAGCTTTTGGATGATTTCTTCCAAATCGGTTGTGCCGAAAAGGCCTTCTCCCAGTTTTTGAATACGTTGCGGAATACGTGTTTTTTGCAGCCGCAGCCAGGCAGGATAGACAATACTCAGCGTGGCTCCATGCGGCAGGTCATACAAAAAAGAAAGCTCGTGTCCCAAACCGTGTACGCCCCAGTCGCCGTTTTTTTTGCCATAGCTGGTAAATCCGTTGAGCGCCAGGGTGGCATCCAGCATGATGTTGGCACGCAAATCCACGTTTTGCAAGTCATTGAGTAGCTGCGGTCCCCATTCCATGGCATCTTTGATGATGGCAATAGTAATCCTGTCGATAATCGACGGTTCTCCGCAACCAAAAAAAGCTTCCAGCGCATGGGCTATCAAATCCACAATGCCATAGGCCGTGTAATCTTTAGGCACAGTAACTGTGAACGATGGATCCAGAAAAGAATCTTTCGGAAAAAGCAACGGGTTGACAAATCCCAGCTTGTGGCCTGTTTCGTGGTTTTGCAAGACGGCAGCAGCATTCATTTCGGTTCCTGTGGCTGCCAGCGTGAGAACTGTTACCAGAGGGATTGATTTTTCAGGCTCCGCCCGCCAGGTCATAAACTCCCATGGGTCGATGTTGTTGGCGATGCTAAGCCCGATTATTTTGGAGGAGTCGATGACGCTGCCGCCGCCGAGTGCAACAAGAACATCAATATTGTTTGCTTTTCCCAGAGCTACTGCTTTTCGCACATCGTCCACCACCGGATTCGGTTTTATGCCATGGTATTCACGAATGTTAAGGCCGGCTTTTGCCAGTTGTCCGAGCACTTTTTCATAATAACCGTATTTTTTCGCAGAACCTTTGCCGTAAACGAGCAGAACATTATTTCCGTATTGTTTGACTGTTTTTCCGATGGTATCCGTTACTCCTTTTCCAAAGTGCAGGCGCGTGGGATTATATGCAATGAAATTTTCTATGGTCATAATTTTTTATTTTCAAAATGAAGAATAGCTTTTTTCCTTTTCTACAAAGGTAAGGATTTTGAATGTATGATTTAGAGCAGTAACCAAAGTCTTCAACGTTGCCCTGTAAATTCTCTTGCCGGCAAAGAAGAACACCAAATGGTCGCCTTCGAAAGTGGATGGGTGAGGATTAAGAGCTGCCTTTTCCACAAAAAAAATATCGGATAAGTAAAATACAAATCCGATATTTGGGTCTGCTGAAAAACACCCTATTAGATAATAATCAATAAGATATATTAAACTCAGCAACTTCAAAAGCAAAGTTTTGACTGAAAGGCGTTAATTCCCCTGCATTTTTTATTAGCCCGTAGCACATTAGGGGACTTCTAATAATTAGTTTCCTGTATTTCAAAGTAAGATTGCGGATGCAGGCAGGCGGGACACACTTTGGGGGCTTTCTTTCCTTCGTGGATATAACCGCAATTGCGGCATTTCCATATCATCACACCATCTCTTTCAAAAACATGCCCTTCTTCCAGGTTTTTGTATAACTTTGAATAGCGTGTTTCGTGGGCTTTTTCAACTTTGGCAATCATTCGATAAGCTGTGGCTATCTCTTTAAAGCCTTCTTCTTCGGCAATGCGGGCAAATTCAGGGTAAAGTTCGGTCCATTCTTCGTTTTCGCCTTCGGCGGCAGCTTTCAGATTTTGCAGCGTTGTGCCAATTACTCCGGCCGGATAGGTGGCTGTAATTTCCACAGGGCCTCCTTCCAGAAATTTAAAAAACCGTTTAGCATGTTCTTTTTCATTGAGAGCTGTTTCGGCAAAAATTGCCGATATTTGTTCCAGTCCCTCTTTCTTAGCCTGTTTGGAGAAATAGTCGTAACGCATTCTTGCCTGTGATTCTCCGGCAAATGATTTTAACAGGTTTTGCTCTGTTCTGCTTCCTTTTAAACTTTTCATGTTTTACTGTTTTAAGATTTAAAAATTAATATTTAATTTCCGGGTAACTTTCGAGGCTGATTCTTCATTCGCTTTATTAGGAATTATTTAATTACCTTGTGATTATTCCCTTTCGCTTAGGGCCGGTTATCTCTTTCATGGAGTGTACCATATTACTTATCGTATTTTGACGTTCCTGTTTGAGGTTTCCTGACTTTTCCAATAATCTGAATCTTAACATCTTCAATATTGATGTTGTCTAATTCATTATTTTTCGTGAGGTAATCCATGATTATCCCGTTAAGTTTATCATCAAAAAAATCCACAATTTCATGCTTATCACTGAGATATAAATGATGGTGCTTTTCCATGTTTGGATCATACCGAACCACATTATCTGCAGTTTCTATTTTTCCAATTACCTTTTTTGAAACCAGCGTGTTAAGAATATGATAAACAGTTCCTGCCGAAATGTTAGAATGAACTTTCCAAATGGTTTTAATTAAATCATCGGCAGTGGGATGATGTTTGTTCCCTGTCAGGGCCTGTAATACCGCTATCCTTTGCGGTGTGATTTTCATCCCCGCTTCTTTCAATTTCGTTTTTATTATTTCCAGACTCATATTGAACTATTTCTAATTAGGAATAATTCCTATTTAATAACAGCACAAATGTATTAAATATTTTTGTAATGCTAACTAATTTTAAGAAAATATTTTTTGCTATTCATCATTCGGTTTGCATGTTAAAAAACCATTTATCAACCATAATAATCCCTACCTTTGCAGGAAATAAACCGGAAATAATTTTTTCCAAAACACAGAATCTCTGATTAATGAATGAAAATCTGGATCCAACGGGTGCCACACTCAGCAATATCGAGAAGGAATTAGAAAATGTCCTGCGTCCCGGCCGCTTTGAGAGTTTTGCGGGTCAGCCAAAGGTGGTGGGAAACCTGAAAATTTTTGTACAGGCAGCCAAAGAACGCGGCGAAGCGCTGGATCATGTGTTGCTGCACGGCCCTCCCGGACTGGGGAAGACCACACTGTCGCATATCATTTCCAACGAGCTGGGAGTCAATATTATTACCTCTTCGGGTCCGGTGCTTGACAAGCCCGGTGATTTGGCCGGATTGCTCACTAATTTAGAGGAAAACGATGTGCTGTTTATTGATGAGATTCACCGGCTGAGTTCCGTGGTGGAAGAGTACCTTTATTCTGCTATGGAAGATTTTAAGATTGACATCATGATTGAAACCGGCCCCAACGCCCGCTCAGTGCAAATCAGCCTGAATCCGTTTACACTGGTGGGTGCCACTACCCGTTCCGGCCTGCTTACGGCGCCACTACGCTCACGTTTTGGGATTACATCGCGGCTTTCCTATTACGATACCAACACGCTGGCCGGTATTGTCAGGCGTTCCTCTTCTATTTTAAAGGTGGAAATTGATAAAGCTGCTGCATTTGAAATTGCCGGCCGTAGCCGCGGAACGCCACGTATTGCCAACCTGCTGCTGCGCCGGGTGCGCGACTTTGCCCAAATAGAAGGCAACGGCACCATTGATATGGCCATTTCAAAGCATGCACTGGAAGCACTGAACGTGGATAAATACGGACTGGATGAAATGGATAACCGCATTTTGTCCACCATTATCGAAAAATTTAAAGGCGGACCGGTGGGCATCACCACCATTGCTACAGCTGTCGGAGAAGAAGCCGGCACCATCGAAGAAGTTTACGAACCGTTTCTCATTCAGGAAGGCTACATTATGCGTACACAACGTGGCCGCGAAGCTACCGAACGTGCTTATACACATCTTGGAAAAATCAAAAATCCGAAACAGGGAAAGCTTTTCTAATGATGAATAAAGAATTGCCCTTTTTCACATTTTTCATTTTTCATTTTTTAAAGGTTTAGAGGTTGGCGTTCTCCTTCTCAATTTTCTCTCTCCCTCTCACCTTTTTCGCCGTTTTCGCCGTTTCTGTGAGGTAAAAAGCATGGCCACAACCAAAACACCCAACGTGCTGGCCAGCGCATTAATGAAAATATGAGAAAGCGTTTCAATGAAATCATGAAAGTTGAAAACTTCCAGAAAAGTCAGAAGAATCTGATGTAAAAGAATCAGCGTGAAAGCATATTTTAAAAAGCCTGTAACGCCCAGTTTCGACAACCCCGGCTCTTCACCTTTGGTGTATTCCAATGTCGGGAAATAAAATTTTATTACTCCGGGACGTGCAAAAGCAATGAAAACTACGGCGGCCGCATGCAAACCCATTGTGTTTTCAAAAAAATCGATGCTCAGGCCGGTAAAAAAAGCCAGCAGTAACAACAGGCTTTTGTTAGTGTCGAATGGCAGTAGCAGGATAAACAGCAGGTAAACGTACGGAATGACATACCCGCCAAACTGCACGGTATCTAACACCAGCACCTGAAATAGTATCAGAAGAACAAAACGGACGATATTTTTCACGTAAATGTTATTCATCTCCGGTCTCCTCCAGTAATTTCATCTTTTCCTTCTTATCCAGGCTTTTGATGATGTAAACATAATGCAGGCTGTTGAAGTCGGTGCAAAACTGTAAGCCGGCCTTGTTCAGACTGTGATTTTTGCTTTTCTCAAAATCGTGGACGACGCCAATGTTCATGCCTGCCGGAAAGATAAAAGAGTTGCCACTTGTGATGATGGTATCGCCTTCGCTGAGTTGGATATGCGCCGGGATGTCAACCACCTGGCCTCGCCGTCTGTGCTTTTCGCTCCAAATCACATTCACCAGCTGGTCATCTTTTTTTATGCGGGCGCTGATGTGTGTGTGTATGTTCAACAGAGACATGGCCACAGAATAGTTTTCGGAAACGCCAATTATAATACCCGCTATTCCTTTATCCGACAGCACGCCCATCTCCTTTTGAATACCCTGTCTTTTACCTTTATTCAAAACAATAAAATTGCTGACATGGTTTACTGTGTTGCGAATGACGATAGCCGGGATATACCGGAAAGCCGAATCCTTTTTTTCAGGATAATTACTGTCAGCCGGAAGATAATTTGTTAAAAGAGTGTTTCGTAAACGGGCGTTTTCATTCAAAAGCTGCCGGTTTTGTTTTTTCAGATTAAAATAATCCGTCATTCCGTTGTAAACATTGTAAATTTCGCCGCTGATGTCGCTGGCCGCATTAAAGCCCAGCATGCGCTGGTAGGAAAAACTGTTCATCAGCATCATAACAGAAGTAATCTCCAGTAAGATAAACAGACTGAAAAACTGATGCTTCAGAAAAAAGGCCAGCAAATTACGCATGCAATAACAAAAATTATTTTACTTTATCAGGAAAGTAAATTTCTCAAAGTTTTTCAAAGCAATTCCTGTTCCGCGAGCTACGGCACGTAAGGGGTCTTCGGCCACATGAATGGGCAAATGTGTCTTTTGGTGAATCCGCTTGTCGAGACCGCGCAACAATGACCCGCCTCCGGCGAGATAAATCCCGGTACGAAAAATATCGGCCGAAAGCTCGGGTGGAGTGTTTTCCAAAGCATTCAGCACGGCAGCTTCCACCTTTGAAATGGACTTGTCGAGGCAAGTGGCAATTTCTTTGTAGTTCACCGTTATTTCTTTGGGAATGCCGGTAAGCATATCGCGACCATGTACAGCATAATCATCCGGTGGATTCTCCAGATAGGTAAGGGCAGCGCCCACCTCAATTTTAATCCGTTCGGCAGTACGTTCTCCAATAGTGATGTTGTGCTGCTTCCGCATGTACTCTTCAATATCGGAATTAAAATCATCCCCTGCAATGCGGATGGAAGTGTTATTCACAATACCGCCAAGTGCAATGACGGCAATTTCGCTGGTGCCGCCTCCGATGTCGATTATCATATTTCCGGTGGGTTCCAGCACATCAATACCGATACCAATAGCAGCGGCCATGGGCTCATGGATCAGTTTTATCTCTTTGGCGCCTGCCTGCTCTGCCGAATCTTTCACCGCACGTTCCTCCACTTCCGTGATGCCGGAGGGGATACAAATCACCATTTTCAAGGCTGGCGGAAACAGCGAACCTTTAATGCCAATCATCTTGATCATTTCCCGAATCATGTACTCGGCCGACTGGAAATCGGCAATGACGCCATCCCGCAAAGGACGAATGGTTTTGATGTTATCGTGTGTTTTGCCATGCATCATCATGGCTTTTTTTCCCACAGCAATAATTTTTCCGGTGTCCCGCTCCAGTGCTACAATGGAAGGCTCGTCCACCACCACTTTGTCATTAAAAATAATTACTGTATTGGCTGTTCCCAAATCTATGGCAATCTCTTTGGTCAAAAATGAAAATAGACCCATGTTTTATCTCTCCTTTATGCTCTTGTTTTATAAATTCTTTTACAAAGATACTTAATGTTTGAAATGCCGGATTCCTGTAAAAACCATGCTTAATTGATTCTGATCACAATAAGCAATGGAATCTTTGTCGCGAATAGAACCGCCGGGTTGGATAATTGCCTTGATTCCGACTTTATCCGCTATTTCAACTGAATCGGCAAAGGGGAAAAATGCATCGGAAGCCATGACAGCGCCTTCCAGAGGAAGTTTAAAAGCATTGGCTTTTTCGATGGCGTGTCGCAAAGCATCCACCCGAGAAGTCTGTCCGGTTCCCGAACCTAGCAGCTGTTTGTTTTTGGTCAGAACAATGGCGTTGCTTTTGGTGTGTTTTACAATTTTGTTAGCGAAAAGCAGGTCTTCCACCTCGGCTGCCGTGGGTTTTACTTTTGTTTTGATTTCGAGGTTGGCATCGGTTTCGGTAACCTCATCGCGTTGCTGCCACAAAACGCCGTTCAGCACAGAACGAAACTGCTCTCCGGCGAAAGCATAATTTTTCTTTTTCAGGATAATACGGTTCTTTTTAGTCTTTAAAATTTCCAGCGCTTCAGGTTCATAACCGGGAGCAAGAATGATTTCAAAGAAAATCTTGTTAATCTCTTTGGCCGTAGTTTCGTCAATGGTACGGTTGCTTACCAAAACTCCACCGAAAGCCGAAACCGGGTCCCCGGCCAGCGCATCTTTCCAGGCTTCAGTCAGGTTTTCGCGACAGGCCAGCCCACAGGCATTATTGTGTTTTATAACAGCAAAAGTTGTCTCTTCAAAATCGTCGATGAGGTGGATGGCCGCATCTAAGTCAAGCAGGTTGTTGTAAGAAATGGCTCTGCCATGAAGCTGCTCGAAAATCTCTTCCGGATGGCCGTAAAAAATACCCTTTTGATGCGGATTCTCACCGTAACGCAGCACATTGGCCTTTTGTTCGCTCTTTTTAAAACTTTGGATGTTGCCAGGATTCATCCAATTGAAAATAGCGGTGTCGTAATGCGAACTCACATCAAAAGCTTTGGCAGCAAAATAACGCCGGTCGTCCAGATTGGTTTCTCCTCCTTTTTGCTCCAGCAGGGCAAGCAGTTCACCGTACATTGAAACGGAAGGTACCACCAGTACATCAAGGTAATTTTTGGCTGCCGCCCGGATGAGCGCAATACCGCCAATATCAATTTTTTCAACGATTTCCTGATTGTCACTGGTTTGTTTCAGTGTATCTTCAAAAGGATACAAATCAACGATGACCAAATCGAAGGTTGGAATAACATACTCCTGCAACTGCGCAAGGTCGTTTTCGTTTTCGCGGCGGGCAAGGATGCCACCGAAAACTTTGGGATGTAATGTTTTGACTCTTCCCCCGAGGATAGAGGGATAGTCGGTCAGCGATTCAACCGTATGTGCGTGGAAGCCGTTTTGAGTAATAAAATCATAAGTCCCGCCGGTTGAATACAGTTCGACCCCCACATCGGATAACTTTTTTAGAATAGGGAGAAGACCTTCTTTGTTAAAAACCGAAACCAAAGCCGTTTTTATCTTTTTCACAACTTAATGAGTTTTAAATGATTAAATGGAGAACAGTGTTCTTTATTTTCTTTTTGCAAAATACAAGGAAAAGATGAATTTTTCCTTTAATTTTGAAAATATATTTTTCGCGCTGGATCAACGCCAGTATTAACGAAATAAGTTATAAAATGATTCTTTTAAAACTAATATACGAAAGCCTGGTATTTGCCTACAAATCACTAATTATTAATAAGGTGAGAACTGTTCTTTCTCTTCTTGGCATCACCATTGGTATTTTTTCCATTATTTCGGTTTTCACGATTTTCGACAGCCTGCAGTCAAATATAACGAGTGAAATCAATTCGTTGGGCAGCAATGTGCTTTTTATACAAAAATGGCCATGGGTCATGGGAGGAGGGATGCAGTGGTGGAAATATTTTCAGCGTCCGCAGCCTACGGTAGAGGAGATGAAGGAGATTTTGAAAAGAAGCAGTACCGTTGCCGATGCCGCTTATATGTTTTCGGTTACCCGTAATGTTTACAATGGTGATAATTCAATGGATAATATTCCGGTTGTTGCTGTTTCGTATCATTACAACAAAGTGATGCCTTTTGATTTGCAGGAGGGTCGCTATTTTACGCAAAGTGAAAGTCAGGGAGGCCGGAATTTGGCTATCGTTGGTTCGGATGTTGCGAAAAATCTCTTTCCCCATGCGGATCCCATAGAGCATAGCATCAAAGTTTTCGGACGTAAATTGCAGGTTATAGGTGTGATAAAAAAGAAAGGAGAAAGTGTTTTTGGAAATTCTTCCGATAACTGGATAGATCGGAAGAGCACACGTCTGAACTCCAGTCTCATTCCTTTATCTCGTATGCCGTCTTCTGCTTGAAAAAAAAAAATAA
>CAJVXP010000044.1 GCA_913009685.1 uncultured Bacteroidota bacterium | reverse complement strand
ATGAGGTACCGAGCGGATTCGAACCGCTGTATAAGGTTTTGCAGACCTCCGCCTAGCCACTCGGCCACGGTACCTTTTTAAAAAGGGACTGCAAAAGTAAGCATTTTTTTGTTTTTTCATTAAAAATTATTTCCCTTTTCTGCCTGCTCCGCAACCTCATGCAAACAGGCCGGACACAGGCAGGTGGTCTGTTTTCTGTTTAATTCCTCCCGTACCTTTCCGGGTACGTAAACCAAAAAGCATCAGTATTTCCCCGGTTTGCTGCATGAAAAAGCAGCGCCGCATCACGGACAAGTTTCCGGTTCAATCAGACTTTTCAAATTCTTCACAGCTTTGCTTTTGGCAAGCTTTCGTATTCTTCCCGGTACCGGTATTTTTTTTAATTTTGGTCGCTCAACGCGGGGCGCAAAAACCGCGGACAAAAATAGTTATTAATACTGCAAAAACGTGAATTCCGAACCTGATTATCATAACGCCGATTTAAAATTTTCGGGCACCGGTATCCCTTCCGGGAAAATAATCTGGCGCAGTCCTTCCAATATCGCCCTGGTGAAATACTGGGGGAAAAAGCCGGTGCAGATTCCGCAAAACCCTTCGGTTAGTTTTACTTTGCGTAAATCTTATTCAGAGACGGAGGTGAGTTATTCTCCTGCTACTTCAGGAAAGCCGGAAATGGAATTTTATTTCGATGGGCAGCGAAACCGGCAGTTTGAAGCGAAAACCGCCAAATTTTTTGACAGTCTTTCGAGAATTTTTCCGTTTGTAAACCAGCTTAAATTTGTGATTCGTTCTAAAAACACCTTTCCCCATTCTGCCGGCATTGCCTCTTCCGCTTCGGGCATGAGTGTGCTGGCCCTGGTTTTGTGCGACATGGAACGGCAGTTTTTCGGAACGCTGCAAAAGGAAGATGCTTTTCACCGTAAAGCCTCAACCATTGCCCGTTTGGGATCGGGAAGTGCCTGTCGATCGGTGTATGGCGGCTTGGTTATTTGGGGCGAAACCGATGGCGTACCCGGGACTTCCGATTATTACGGTTTTCCGGTAAACGAAGGTATTCACGAAATTTTTGCCGGTTATCAGGATGCTATTTTGCTGGTAGACGCCGGCGAAAAGAAAGTCTCGAGCCGTGTGGGCCACGGACTCATGAACAGCAATCCGTTTGCTGCTGCGCGTTTTAGCGAGGCACGAAACAATTTGGCCAAACTGCTGCAAGCCATGCGTGCGGGAGACACGGAAACATTTATCCGTATCACAGAATCGGAAGCACTGACGCTGCACGCCATGATGATGACTTCGCAGCCCTATTTCCTTTTGATAAAACCCAATACGTTGCAAATCATTGAACGGATTTTTGCTTTCAGGGAAAAAACCGGCTTGCCGGTGAGTTTCACATTGGATGCCGGACCCAATGTGCATTTGCTTTATCCGGAAGCTATCAGGAATGAGGTGAAACGTTTTATTGACAACGATTTGCTCCCATTCCTGAGCCCGAAAGGGTACATTGAAGATGAGATTGGCAAAGGCCCGGAGAAAATTTTGTAAACATGCCGGTACGCGAAAATTTCCATTCAAAAATATTGCTGTTTGGCGAATACGCCCTCATGGCAGGTTCGCAGGCGCTGAGTATCCCCTACGACAAGCTGCATGGCGCGTTTACCTTTCGGCAACAGGCTGCCCGTACTGATTTTGATTCAAACAGCCATTTGAAAAAATATGCCGGCTATCTGCGGAAGCTTTTGCAGGAAGGAAAACTCAGTGACAAACTGGATGTCTCCCGGCTGGAAAAAGATATTGACAACGGCCTTGTCTTTGAAAGTAACATCCCACCGGGCTACGGACTGGGAAGTTCTGGTGCGTTGGCAGCAGCCGTTTACGACCGCTATGGTCAGGATAAAATTCCGGCTGATGTGGTGCTTTCCAACGAAAAGCTAATTGCTTTAAAGCAGACAATGGCTGCCATGGAATCCTGGTTTCACGGAAAAAGCTCCGGCCTCGATCCGATGATTTGCTATCTGCAAAAAGCTGTACTCGTTGAGGGAGATAACCGGCTGAGAACCGTTGAATTGCCCCGGTTTGAGACAACTACCGGAGGAGCCGTGTTTCTGTTGGATACGGGCACGACCGGCGAAACCCAGCCGCTGGTAAATTATTTTGTGGCACAGTGCAAAAAGGCCGGTTTTCTTGATAAGATCAAATCGGAACTTATCCCGCTCAATACACAGTGTATCCGTGCTTACCTTTCGGGCGATACGGACACCTTGTTCCCCTGCCTGGAAAAATTGTCGGCTTTCACGCTGCAGTATTTCCATCCAATGATACCGGAGAAGCTGTTTCCTGCGTGGAAACAGGGATTGGAAAACAGGCAATATTTTTTGAAACTTTGCGGTTCGGGTGGCGGGGGCATGATGCTCGGATTTACCCGCAACTTTGAAAAGGCCAAAACATATCTGGAACCTTTTCCGTTAAAAACAGTTCAGCAATTCTAAATACGAAACAATGACAACAACCCATCAAAAGCATTCGGCTGACGAGCTAAAAGCCATTTTTGAAGATTATCTTTTCACCAAAGGTTACGAAGGTTTTCCGGAGGTATTGTACAAGCCGGCGCTACAAATAATGAAGATGAAAGCTAAACGCATTCGTCCGGTATTGCTGCTGACAGCCTGCGAAGCTTTCGGCGGAGACATAAAGGAAGCTCTCGATACAGCCTGTGCTATTGAGATATATCACAATTTCACGCTGGTACATGACGACATTATCGATGAAGCGGATATTCGTCGCAACGAAACCACCGTCCACAAGGCTTTTGGTATCAACAAAGCCATCCTTACCGGCGATGCCATGTTGTTGCATGCTATACATTTGCTGAACAAAGCGCCCCGCGACAAGCATTTTGCACTGCTTACCGCTTTTGAAAAAGTAGCTGCCGAAGTTATTGAAGGCGAACAGTATGATGTTGATTTTGAGAACATTCCTGAAGTTTCGCTCGGAGAATATCAAAACATGATCAGGCTGAAGACTTCTGTTTTGCTGGCGGCTGCTCTGCACATGGGCGCTATTTTGGGCAATGCTTCTGCGGAAGACCGGAGAAATATTTACAATTTTGGCGAGAAGCTGGGTCTTGCTTTTCAGATTAAGGATGATTATCTCGACACTTTCGGCGACCAGAAAACTTTTGGTAAACGCATTGGCGGCGACATCCTGCAAAGCAAAAAAACTTACCTGCTCTGTTTGTCGCTGAGCAAAGCTGACGAAGCACAACGCCGCGAAATTTTCCGTGTTTTCGATGAAAAAGATGAGGAGAAGAAAATCCACGGCATGAAAGCGATTTACGAACAATTGAATGTACACAAAGACACTTTTGCCATCATGGAGAAATTCTACGATGAAGCGCTGGCATCACTCGGCGCTCTCTCCATTGGCCGTAAGCAAAGCGAATACCTGTACGAGCTGGCGGAATCCATTTATAAAAGAAGCTTTTAAAGAAAAGGTTCGTTAATGCCGTTGTTTGACCGTGAACGTTTAAACCGGGAAAACGGTATCCTATCGTTGTAAAGATGTAGAAATCGGAGTTGTGAAGGATACCGGTAATAAAATTCTATACTTTTGCTTTTTAACAGGTAGGAAGTGTGCGCTATGAAAAAATTCAAAAAATTTGCTGTTTACTGCGAAAACACAAAGAAAGAAAAAAGATATCCTTTCGGGACAACATTGACCGATATTGTTGAAGATCAGAAAATTGATATCGGAGAAGATATCCTGGGCGCCATGGTGAACAACACGCTCAAGGAGATGGATTACATGCTGTACAAACCCAAAACCGTCCGCTTTATCGGTTACAGCCATCCCGATGGCCGGCGGATGTATGTGCGTTCTTTATCGATGGTACTGTTTAAAGCGGTCGTTGACCTTTACCCCCGGTTCAGGCTGAAAATAGAACACACGGTTTCCAAAGGTCTTTACTGTGAACTGGAAGGTTTGATTGATGATGAAAAGCATGATGAGGTCATTAAGAAGTTAAGAAAACGGATGCATGAGATTATCGAACAGGATTTACCTTTTGAAAGGGAAGAGATACGAACGGAAGAAGCGTTACAAATTTTTGAGACGTTAGGTTTAGAGGATAAATGTACGCTCATGCGCACCCGGCGGCAGTTTTACAGCTCCGTTTATAAACTGGATGATGTGGTCAACTATTTTTATGGTTATCTGGTGCCTTCGAGCGGTTACATGAAACATTTTGATCTGGTGAAATATTACAAAGGAATGCTGTTGGTTATGCCCAAAAAGGACAACCCCAATGAGCTGGAGGATATTGTGATTCAGAACAAGCTTTTCGACATTTTTCAGGAGTTTAATGAGTGGGTCGAAATTATCGGTGTACCCAATGTAGGGCGGCTGAATGAGATAACACAGTCGGGCAAAATCGGGGATATCATTAAAATTTCGGAAGCGCTTCAGGAGAAAAAGCTGGCTAGCGTTGCCGATATGATATATAAAAGAGGAAAAGTCAAAGTCATTTTCATCTCCGGGCCCTCTTCTTCGGGGAAAACGACTTTTGCCAAACGACTTGCCATCCAGTTGAGTGTCATAGGTTTTAAGCCTGTGGTTATCTCCATGGATAATTATTTTGTGAACCGTAAGTTTACTCCGCTTGATGAGGCCGGGAACTACGATTTTGAAAGTCCGCACGCATTAGACGTAAAACTTTTCAACGAAAACATGCTGGATCTGATGGCCGGGAAAGAGATTAAGTTCCCTAAATTTTCTTTTTCCAGAGGAGAACGTTTCTATGATGACACCTCTCTTAGCATGCAGGAAAACAGTATCATTGTCGTTGAAGGTATTCACGGATTGAATCCTGAGGTTTCGGCATTAATTCCGGAAGAAAGGAAATTTAAGGTATATGTCTCCGCGCTTACGCCATTGAGTATTGATGCCAATAACCGTATTCCCACAACGGATAACCGGCTGATTCGGCGAATGGTTCGCGACAGTCATTATCGTGGCTATTCGGCATTGGAGACTTTGCAGCGCTGGCCCAGCGTACGCAGAGGAGAGGAACGAAATATTTTCCCTTATCAGGAAGAGGCCGATGTGATGTTTAATACTGCCTTACTGTTTGAACTTGGTGTTTTAAAACGATTTGCAGAGCCTTTGTTGCAGGAAGTTCCGCCTAATGTGCCCGAATATTCCGAAGCAAAACGCTTGTTGAAATTTCTGTCTTACTTAGTGCTTATCAACGAAAAAGAAATCCCGCCAACCTCTATTCTGCGTGAGTTTCTGGATGGCAGCAGCTTTGATTATTCTTAATCCGAAAAATGCATGGCATTTTCTGCTTTAAGGGAGAAATCCTTACTTCCGAAACAGACCCCCAGTCCGCGTGCTTTCTCAAGTAAAGGATTTTTTCGGGGAACCAGTCTTAATTTTCCGCCTACTTCGCTCAGCGGCAGCGCACTTATATTTTCTCCTTTTTTGATAACCATTTTTCCGTAATCTTCCTGTGCAATCAGGTCAACGGCCCAGGCACCGTAACTGGAAGCAAGCAGCCTGTCCGTAGGGGTCGGACTGCCACCGCGTTGTATGTAACCCAAAATGGTTTTTCGGGTCTCAACGCCAACGCCTTCTTCAATTTTCTCAGCAATGTAGGTAGCTGCCGAAACTTTTTTCGGCTTCTTAATACCTTCGGCAACGACAACGATGGAGTAAGGTTTCCCGGATTTCACCCTGTCTTTCAGGTATTTATTAATGGTTTTGATATCGTAGTCCAGTTCGGGAATAAGAATTACATCGCCTCCGCCGGCCATTCCCGCATACAGAGCCAGCCAGCCGGCATGATGTCCCATCACCTCGATGACCATAATCCGTTTGTGTGAGTTGGCCGTGGAGTGCAACCGGTCGATGGCATCGGTGGCGATGGAGAGCGCCGAATCAAACCCGAAAGTCTGGTCGGTACCCCATACATCGTTATCAATAGTTTTTGGAATGCCAATCACATTAAGTCCTCCCGCAGCCAACAACGAAGCTGTACGCATGGTACCGTTGCCGCCAATACAGACAATGCAGTCAAAACCTGCTTCTTGGTAGTTTTTTTTAATCAGCTGAGGCTTTTCATTGGCCAGCTGATGTGTTTTCTTGAATGGTTTTTCACGCGAAGTGCCCAAAATGGTTCCCCCCAGCGTCAGAATCCCGGAAAGAGAAGCTTCATCTAAAGGCATAAAATCATTATGGAGCAGTCCGAGAAAACCCGAAGAAATCCCAACGACTTCCATACCATATTTCAAGATGGCTGTTTTCCCCACGCCACGCAGGGCAGCATTCAGTCCGGGGCAATCGCCTCCGGCGGTCAGCAGACCAATTTTCTTAGGTTTTCGCATATTCATATCTGTTTAAAGTGAAAACTGTTACAAATTTATTATTTTTGATGCATCATCACACTGAAGCTGGTTAATTTTTATAAGGTTGTTTTATGAGGCAAAAAAGGAGAAAGATTGCTTTCCACTGGCAAATATTGCTGGGAATGATACTCGGTGTTCTTTGGGGAATAATGGCCATTCACTGGCAATGGCTTCAATTTACAGATTTCTATATCAAACCCTGGGGTACCATTTTTATCAATCTGCTGAAATTGATTGCCGTTCCTTTGATAATTGTTTCGTTAATCAATGGCGTAAGTAACCTCACCGACATTTCAAAGCTGTCGAGAATTGGACTGAAGACCCTGGGTTTTTACATCCTGACCACCGTTATTGCCATCACGGTAGGATTGATTATTGTAAATATTACCAACCCGGGCAAGGTGTTTCCGGAAGAGAAAGCGGCCGAGTTCAAACAAAAATTTTCCGAAAATGCAGAAGCCAAAGAGACACAGGCGATAGCGTTAAAAAACACCTCTCCGTTACAGCCACTCGTAGACATTGTTCCTTCAAATATTTTCAACTCGCTTACCGACAATACCAAGATGCTTCAGGTGATATTTTTTTCCATTCTTTTTGGCGTTGCCATGATTTTTGTCCCGGAAGAGAAGGTAAAACCGGTTAAAATCCTTATTAACGGTCTCAACGATGTGGTGCTTAAGATTATAGACATCATCATGAAAACGGCGCCTTACGGTGTGTTTGCCCTTATTGCCGCACTGATGGTGGATGTGGCGGGGAGTCATCCAAAAGATACGCTCTCTCTTTTTGCTGCGTTGGGATTGTATGCGTTTACGGTAGTCATTGGTTTGCTGATGCTTATTTTTATTATTTATCCGGTTTTTTTAAAACTCTTTACCAAAGTAAAATACACCAAATTCATGAAAGCCATTTATCCGGTACAGCTTTTGGCTTTTTCAACAAGCTCCAGTGCCGCCACGCTGCCTTTTACCATGGAAACTGCCGAAGAGAAACTGGGCATTTCAAACGAAACAGCCAGTTTTGTGCTCCCTTTAGGAGCCACAGTAAACATGGATGGCACCAGCTTGTATCAAGCCGTTGCAGCAGTTTTTCTGGCGCAGGTTTACGGCATGCATCTCGGTTTGGCACAACAGCTTACGATTATTGTTACGGCAACACTAGCTTCCATAGGCTCGGCTGCTGTTCCCGGAGCCGGTATTGTTATGCTGGTGATTGTTCTGACGGCTGTAGGTATCCCCACCGAGGGCATTGCGCTGATTTTTGCCGTTGACCGGCCACTCGACATGCTGCGAACAGCGGTAAACGTTACCGGAGATACGACCATTGCCAGCATTATTGCTTCCGGAGAAGATGAAATAGATCTGACGGTAGCTAACGGATAGTTTGTGTCAGAGTTTATAGCTTAATCCGAATCTTCCGACGTAGCGCGAAACACTCCATCCCAGCTCCAAATGAACACCCCAATGGTCGTTCCAATAATAACGCCCGCCCGTTTGCATGCCGAAAATCAATGGTGAAGTTCCCGTATTGTTGCTTAAACAGAGGCGAAAACCCAAATTGACACCGGCGTAGAAATCCCAGTTCTGCGGAATATTCAATAAACGGTTAAAGTGGTAACTACCATAACCCGCAAAGCTTATAAAACTGTTCTTCCCGCCAAGGGTAAAGCCGACCATGGGACTCACCGTAATATCGTTACTTACAGCAAAATCCATCTGTCCGTAAAGAGGCAACCCGGAGCTGTCTAATCCCAACCCGAAATTAATTTGTTTTGAGCCTTTTTTTAACGGGGCTTCTCCATTCTGAGAAAAGGAATAGGCACTCAGGCTCAACAATAAAAACAGAATAATAAGCTTTTTCATACATTTAGTTTTTGAATCCAAACGGCGCTTCGAAATATTTATTATAATTCGTTTCAAAATCTCCCAAAAATTCCTTATCTTAGTCGGGCGATAATTCTTTGTATAACAATAGAATCGGGGGTTTATTTTTTGCTAAAAAACGGAGAAAAGAAATGACAGAAATTAAACGAACATTTGACCTGCTGACGCAGGCAGAAGAGAAATTTCCCATGGATGTTGCACTCGCTGTAAAACGCCATGGCAAATGGGAAACTTTCAGTACATCTATGTACCGGGAAAACGTGGACCAGGTTAGCCTGGGGCTGCTGGCCATGGGTTTTGAAAAAGGGGATAAAATTGCCACGGTGAGCAACAACAGGCCGGAGTGGAATTTTATGGATTTCGGTATGTCGCAGATCGGATGTGTCCATGTGAGTATCTATCCGACCATCAGCGATACGGAATACCGGCATATCCTGACGCATTCTGGTTCGCGTATGCTGATTGTTTCGGATAAAGCTCTTTTTGAAAGACTACATCATTTTGTGGATGAAATTGAGAAATTAGAAGCCATTTTTACATTTGATGAAGTGGAAGGGGCTACCCACTGGCGTGCTATTCCGGAACAGGGAGCAGGAAAAGAGTCAACATTAAGGCCGTTGCTTGAAAAGAGACGCAACGAGATAAAGCCGGAGGACTTGCTAACGCTTATTTACACTTCCGGAACGACAGGGCTTTCCAAAGGGGTGATGCTGAGCCATAAAAATGTGGTGAGCAATGTCCTTATGTCGCAGGATATTGTTGCAGGGCTGAAGCCCGGAGACCGTGCATTGAGTTTTCTTCCCCTGTGTCATATTCTGGAACGTACCGGATGCTTCGTCTGGCAATCTCTCGGCATTTCCGTTTATTATGCCGAAAGTATTGAAACCATTGTGGAAAATATGAATGAGATAAAAGCCAGTACTTTCATCACGGTTCCCCGTGTTTTTGAAAAGATTTATGATAAAATTATCCTGAAAGGACGGGAACTTAAAGGAATTAAAAAGTCAATTTTTTTCTGGGCGGTTAAAACGGGCGATCGTTTTGATCCCAATCCTGCCAACAGAACCACTCTCTACAACATCAAGCTTGCCTTAGCCCGTAAACTGGTACTAAGCAAGTGGCGCGAAGCATTGGGTGGTTCACTGAAAGGCGTTATATCGGGAGGAGCAGCACTTCAACCACGGTTGTCAAGAATTTTCTGGGCGGCCAACATTCTGGTACAGGAAGGATACGGTCTCACGGAGACCTCTCCTGTGGTGTCCGGCAACAAATCTTATTATCCTTATGTTCGCTTCGGATGGGTAGGTGTTGTGCCTGACGAAATTGAGGTAAAAATTGCCGGCGATGGTGAAATTATGGTACGCGGCGACAATGTGATGATGGGTTATTATAAAGACCCTGAAAAAACGCGCGAAGTGCTGGAGCCGGATGGCTGGTTTCATACGGGCGATATCGGCGAACTGGATAAAGACCGCTTTTTGCGCATCACCGACCGTAAAAAGGAAATTTTTAAACTTTCTGGCGGAAAATATGTTGCCCCTCAGCTGGTTGAAAATGTCATAAAAGAGTCTATGTTTATCGAACAGCTGATGGTTATTGGCGAAAACCGTAAATTTACGGCTGCCCTCATCGTTCCCGATTTCGGTTATCTTCATGCCTGGTGCCATTTACACCATGTTACTTACCGTGATAACAAAGATTTGGTCAGGAAGAAAAAAGTTGTTGATCGCTATCAGAAAGAGGTGGATAAGCACAATCAAAAGCTGGGACACACAGAACAAATCAAAGTGTTCAGGCTGGTTTGTGACAGCTGGAGCCCCGAAACCGGAGAACTTTCGCCCACGCTAAAACTTAAAAGAAAAGCCGTTAAGCACAAATACCAGCATCTCATTGATGAGATTTATGAGGTGCAAGAAACGACATAATTACAGCAAACAGGTATATCCATATTTTACAAATCCTAATATCTGATTTTCAATATTCATACCATATTATTTATGGGGACTTCTAATAATTACTTTCTTTCAAATTGAGACTAACGTCAAGTTTCATTGTTGATATTCAGCCATTTATATTTTTCTCAAATTTAGTCTTTTTTCTCAATCTATTCTGTTTTCTTTTTGTCGTTAGTATCAGAAATTAATCGGTTACTCTGATGTGGAGAATGCACGCTAACGGATGGCAATATGAAAAGTTGGGCATTTTGA
>CAJVXP010000043.1 GCA_913009685.1 uncultured Bacteroidota bacterium | reverse complement strand
TTCTTCCGATCTCTGCTGTTTTTTGTAGCAGGTTCTGTTTTTGCACAGACGATCAAGGTTAGCGGAACCGTAACCACCGGAAATGGAAACAGCTTACCGGGTGTTTCTATTATCATTAAAGGGACAACCCAGGGAACAGTTACCAACGCTCAGGGTAAGTACAGTATTGAAGCGAAAAAAGGCGATATTTTACGGTTTTCATATATTGGTTTCGATACACAGCAAATTACTGTTGGCAATTCAACAGTCATCAATGTTGTTATGAAATCAGGAGTTTCATTAAACGAGGTTGTTGTAACGGGAACAAGGTTTGGTGGTAGAACAGCTCTTGAAACCGCTGTGCCTGTGGATATAATTAATGTAAAAGCCATTAAAACAGTTGTGGCACAAACCGGCCTGGACCAGTTAATGGCCTATGCGATACCCTCGTTCACATCAAATGTTCAAGCCATTGAGGATGGTACTGATGAAGTTGACCCAGCCTCCTTACGCGGTCTTGCCCCCAACCAGGTGCTGGTGTTAATCAATGGCAAAAGAAGACATCCTTCCTCACTGATTAACATAGCCGGCTCCTCTGCCGATGGTGGTGTCGGAACCGACTTAAACGCTATCCCAACAGCAGCCATCCAAAGTATTCAGGTTTTGCGCGATGGTGCTTCGGCACAGTATGGCTCCGATGCCATCGCCGGGGTTATTAATATTATTCTAAAAAAGAACACCCATGGACTCTCTTACAATATTTCGCAGGGGACCTATGCATCGAAAAATTCAAATGCCCTTACCGGCGGCTTCGATGGTCCTTCGACTGATATAAGTGCCAATTATGGAGTTAGTATTGGGAAAAAAGGCGGCTTCATAAATCTTACAGGCGAGTTTTCCTACCGCGATTACTACAACCGTATGAAAAGCTTTACCGGTAATATTTTTAATGGCTACAATGCCATTGAATGGCAAGCTCACCAATCAGGGGCTGATATTTCAAACTTATCGCTGACGCAACTTAAACAGTATTCACAGTTAACCTCGGTGTTCAGTCCGGCCTTAAAAAGCCAAATTAATAGTGCCGGTTCGATTGACGCCATTCGCTCACTACTGGAAGATGCTAATGGAAATCCAATAGATTTTACCGACGCCGAATTGGCTGAAAGAGGACAAACACGTGCAGATTATAAAATGGTTGTGGGACAGTCAGCCATCAGAGGTGGCAAATTCTTTGCCAATATGTCAATTCCGGTCGGTAAACACGGAACTGAAATATATGCTTTTGCAGGTGCCAGTTACCGCCACGGAGATGACCCCGAATTTTACAGGCTTCCTGACCAGGCAAGAACCTATACCCCAATGTATATTAATGGTTTTCTTCCTCACTTATTCACCGATATTAAAGATAAATCTCTTACAGTAGGAGTCAAGGGGAAATCCAATGGTTGGAACATCGATTTCAGCAATACATATGGAGGTAACAGCATGCAATACACTGTCGTCCATTCGCTGAATGCTTCGCAACTAAGTGCTTCACGTACCAGCTTTGACGCTGGGGGATTCGCATCTTCACAAAGCACAACCAACCTTGATGTGAACAAGCATTTTGCCAATATTATGTCGGGTTTAGGCGTTGCCTATGGAGCCGAATTCCGCTTGGAAAGCTACCAGATTTTTGCCGGAGAAGAAGCCTCCTATGCTACTTACGACACTTTAGGACAGCCGATTACATCATCGCTTCAGGTAGCGCCTGTTGATTTTTTCGGAAGGTCACGTCCGGGTGGTGCACAGGTATTTCCCGGTTTCCAGCCAGCCAACGAATTGTTGAAATACAGAAATAGTATTGCCGGCTATGCAGATGTGGAAGCTAACTTTTCTAAAAAATTTATGCTTGATGGCGCAATACGCTACGAAAATTACAGTGACTTTGGTTCAACCATCAATGGTAAGCTTGCCGGACGATACAGTATAACTAAGGATATTAATCTTCGTGCATCCGTTAACACTGGTTTCAGAGCGCCATCCTTACAACAGATGTACTTTAACTCAACCTCTACACTCACCAGTACTTCCGCGGCTCTCGTACAGGTAGGCCTGTTCTCAAACGACAGTAAGGTGGCACACTTGCTTGGTATTCCTAAACTTAAACAGGAAGTTTCACAAAGTGTTAGTGCCGGCTTTACAGCAAATATTCCCGCCCTGTCTCTTAAAATGACCGTTGACGGCTACTTTATTGCTATTCAAAACAGAATTGTTTTAACCGGACAGTTTAGTGCCACTACTCCGAATCTGGTACCACTGTTTCATCAAGCAGGCGCTAAGCTGGCAACTTTCTTTACAAATGCCATCGACACCCATTCAAGAGGACTTGATATCGTTTTGGAAAACAACCTGACATTGGGAGCGCGTGTACATTTGAAAAATACTTTGTCAGGAACTTTTTCAAGAACAATAAGGGTCGGCAGTATCCACGCCTCTAAAATATTGGAAGAATCGGGTCAGGCAGATGTTTATTTCGGCAAGCTATCTAAAATCTATCTTGAAAGCACAACGCCTCACACGAAAATCAACCTGAGTAATCTGCTTTCTGTGAAAAATTGGTTCTTCTTCCTGAGAAATAATTATTTCGGCTCCACCACTTCAGCAGTTGACCCTGATTTCACACAAATTTTTAGCCCGAAAATAATTACTGACTTCTCAGTGGGATACAACCTCACCCACAATTTAAACTTTACCGTGGGTGCAAGTAATATTTTCGATGTCTATCCTGACAGAGCCCTTGCTCATAATACACTTAATGGTAGGTTTTTATGGGCTTGGAGGTCCATACAGTTCGGCACCGGAGGCAGGTACATTTTTGCCAGTCTGCGTTTCGATCTGTAAATCAAATCAATCTTTCCGGATATTATTTAAAAACAGCCTTTCTGCGTTAGCAGAAAGGCTGTTTTTGTTTTTACTCCTATCGGCATTTCTCTTTATTCTTCTCAGGAACTCATTATCCACAAAAAACAAAAAAACCGGCTCAACAATGAACCGGTTTTTTGCGCCTCCACCAGGACTTGAACCTAGGACCCTCTGATTAACAGTCAGATGCTCTAACCAACTGAGCTATGGAGGCGTGTTTTTTCTCTTAAATGAGGGCGCAAAGATAGAGAATAATTTTTATTTGCAAATAGTTTTAGAAAATTTTTGTAAAAGAGTAGATATCATGAGGCTGCTCTGCCGGACAGAACAACTTCTACATAACCCAAATCGCCGGGACGGGTAACTTTAATATTGTCTGTATCTCCTTCAACCAGATGCAGAGGCTGCCCGATGCTCTCCACTATTGCGGCATCATCCGTAAAAGTATCGTGGTAAGCCTGCAGGTACGCTTTTTTGAGAATTTCAGAACGAAAAACCTGTGGGGTTTGAACCAGCATGTATTTATCGCGCTCCACCGATTGACTCAGTCCGCTCTCCACCAGGCGTATGGAGTCGGTGAGCGGAGCCACCGGAATGGCGGCGCCATGTATCCGTGCAACTTTTAAGCAAGACATCAGCGTTTCGCTGCTCACCAAAGGGCGTACGGCATCGTGAACAAATACCAGGCTTTTGTCATTCACACGTAAAAGCGCATTTTTAACGGAATGATAGCGGGTGGGGCCTCCTTCCACAATTTCGTGGGGAACCGTAAAGTCGTAGTTAACACACAAATGTTTCCATCGTCCGATTTCCATTTCGGGAAGTACCAAAAGAAAAGTTGCCCGGCCAAAAAAGGCAGAAAAGGCATCAAAAGTATGCATCACCAACGGCCTGCCATTCACCAAATGAAATTGTTTTGGTGTTTCGGCACCCATTCGCAGCCCTTTTCCTCCGGCCACGAGAATGATATAAATCGTTGTGTTCATATTGCTTTGCGAAAATAGGAATTATAGAGGAACTACGGAACAAAAAAGCCCGGCTGTCAGGGCAAAACGCATCATATAAATGACAACCTGTTTTATTGACCCCATAAATGAATTTATAGGCAAGGATTGAGTCGTCCCTAACGGGACTTTTTTATTGAAGTCCCGTTAGGGACGACTCAAACAATAGTAGTGGATTTTAATCCACTGCGAAAAAAGTACTTTTGTGGTTTACAATAACTTATTGATATAAATTGTTGTAAAACGTATTCTCTGTAAAATTTGTGTAAAAGATGATGCGTTTGCCCTGATTTATTTACCACTTCAAATGTTTACAATCCCAGCGTTTTCAGATAGTCGTGCATAGTAAAAATTCCTTTTTTTCCGTTGATAAATTCTGCAGCCAGCACGGCACCCCGGGCGAATCCTTTCCGGTTTTTAGCTTCATGTTTAAGGCTTATCCTGTCTGCTTCCGAGTCGTAAACCACCTCATGAGTTCCCGGAATTTCCCCTTCCCGAAAAGAGAGGACAGGAAGCGTATATGGATCATCATCGGGAGCATTTTTCCATTTTTTCAGCTGTGGATTTGCGTACAAAATATCTTCTGCCAGCCGCAAAGCCGTTCCGCTGGGTGCATCTAACTTGTGTATGTGATGGATTTCGGAAATCTCCGCGCGGTAGCCTTCGGCAGAAGCCATGATTTTGGCCAGTATCCGGTTAACGTGAAAAAGAATGTTTACCCCCAGACTGAAATTAGGTGCGTAAAAAAGGGTTCCCTGTGCATCGGTACAGTTTTTTTTCACTCTTTCCAGATCTCCATACCAGCCGGTGGTGCCGGTTACCACAGGAAGGCCCAGCTGAAAACAGCGCAAAATATTGTCCACAGCCACATTGGGCATAGAGAAGTCAATGACAGCAGTATCATGAGTGGGTAAAGCCGCTTTTTCCCAGTCTGACGGATTATCTATGATGGCGACAATTTCGTGTCCGCGCTGGCGGCAAACTTCCTCCACGATTTTTCCCATCCGGCCGTAGCCTGAAATAATAATATTCATAGGATTGATATTTCTTAACGTTTTTTCCAGATTTTCCAGGACTCTTCCGCCTGTGTTTTAAGCATTTCCAGACCGTTTTTCACAACGGCTCCCTGTGCTTTTCCCCTTTTCAGGAACAACGTCTCTTCCGGATTATAAATCAAATCGAAGAGAATATGTCTGGGGGTAAGCATTTCATAAGGAATTACTGGGGCATGCTCCGTATCAGGAAACATTCCCACCGGACTGGTGTTGACAATAAGTTGGAATTCATCCATAATGGCCGGTGTTATCCACGAATAGCCCAGCATTTCCAGCTTTTTCGGTCTGCGGGTTATGTAGTAAAAATAGATGCCCAGTCTGCGCAAAACAAAAGCTACTGCATGTGCCGAACCACCGGTGCCGAGTATTAAGGCACGCAGTTGCTTTCTGCCTTTGATAAGTGGTTTCAGTGATTTCTCAAATCCTATGACATCGGTATTATAACCTTTAAGAAAAATCTCCCCGCTGTTTCTGTTTACTTTGATAACATTAACGCTTCCAATAATTTGTGACGGAGCGCTCAGTTCGTCTAATGTAGAAATAATCGTTCTTTTGTAAGGAATAGTAATATTCAGCCCCCTGAGTTGCGGGTGTTCGCGGGCAAAGACGTGGAGGTCAGGGATCTCATCCATTTCCCACAACCTGTATTCCGCATCAATATGTTCTTTCTCAAACTTTTGCGAAAAATAATCTCCCGAAAAGGAGTGTTTCAGTGATTTGCCGATGAGTCCGTAGATATCCATAAATTTATTTACTGTAATGATATTCTTTTAAGCCGGATTCTGTGCTTCTTTTCCCGCTATCAATTCGATGACGGTAATGCTTAAGATTCCCAGTGCCATGATAACCATGGCTATCCAGAAAACTTTATCAAAATGTACGGGAAGTACGCTGGCGTAACGTGCCACCACTTTTGTGCCATGTTTCAGCACCAGTTCGCCGGCACTGTTTTTCAGGTATTCGGCTGTTTTCCATGGCCACAGTACGTTCAGCGAGCCAAGAATAAAACCGGAAAGTACTGCTATGGTCTGGTTTTTATAATTTTTAAACACCCACGAAAGCAGATGAGAAAAAGCGATAAGGCCAATGATGGCACCCAAAGCTACCGGAAGCAAAATGGAAAATTCGCGCTGGTTGATGGCTTGAATAGCAACCAATTCGTAGTTCCCCATCAAAATCAGCACAAAAGAACCTGACAGTCCCGGAAGGATCATGCTGCAGATAGCTACTATTCCACATAAAAACAAATACCAGAAATTGCTGTTTTCGGCAGCCGGGTTGATAAGTGAAACAAAAATTGCAAAAGCCGTTCCCAGCACAAAAACCAAAATAACAACAAAGCTCCATCGCTCTATGGTTTTTGCCACAAAATAGATGGAAGCCAGTACGAGCCCGAAAAAGTAAGACCAGATGTAAATCGGGTAATCTCTGAAAAGATAATCAAAAACTCGTGCCAACGTAATGATAGCCAGCGCAATACCGACAAACAAAGTGAGTAGAAAATAAAAATCGGTTTTCCTGGCAAAAGCTTTCCATTTTCCGGTAAAAAGCAGTCGCGCAGCTGTAATATCGAAAGCTTTAATGGCGTTAATCAGGCGCTCGAAGATGCCGGTAATCAGTGCAATAGTTCCTCCGGAAACCCCTGGAATGATGTTGGCAACGCCTACAGCAATTCCTTTAAAAAAATAGTTAGCATATTGTTTCATAGATATCTCTTATCTTTTGCCATCCTGATTTACGGATGGCATTTTGCTAACGGATTAGCGCATTAAATATTTGATAATTTTTAATTTTTTACCGTAAGGGGCATAGCGGATGGGAATGTCGAGCCAGGTTCCGCGATAGACCACCGGCTTGGCGTTGGAGAATGTCTCAAAGCTGAAATGCCCATGATATTTTCCTGTTCCGCTGTTTCCCACACCACCGAACGGAAGCTTGTTACTGGCGATGTGCATCAAAGTGTCATTCACGGTAACTCCGCCGGCAGGGATACTGTCGATGATTTTTTTCCGGAAACGGTTATTTTTGGAAAAGACATATAGTGCCAACGGACGAGGACGGGCATTTATAGATGTTATAATTTTTTCCGTATCCTTAAAAGTCAAAACAGGTAATATGGGACCGAAAATTTCCTGTTGCATCACCGGAAGGTCAAAATTTACCTCATCAAGAATCGTAGGTTCAAAATATTTTTCTTCCTTGTCGTAATGACCGCCATACGCAATTTTGGCACCATCAAGCAAGGCCGCCAGCCGCTCCATGTTGGCACGGGTAATGATGCGCGGAAAGTCGGGACTTTTGCCGGCATCCGCACCATAAGCTTTTATGATAGCAGCTTTTAGTGCCTTTATCAGTGGTTCTTTTATTTTTTCATGAACAAACAGATAGTCGGGGGCGATGCAGGTTTGACCGGCATTGAGAAATTTTCCCCACACAATCCGCCGTGCCGTCAGTTTCAGCGGAGCAGTTTCGTCCACAATACAGGGACTTTTTCCTCCCAGCTCAAGTGTAACCGGGATCATCTGTTTTGCCGCCGATTGCATCACAATTTTCCCCACGCGCGGACTTCCTGTGAAGAAGATATGGTTGAATTTGAACTTTAGCAGCATTTGCGACACGTCTACGCTGCCGGTAACAACATGGATATACTCTTTCTCAAAGCTGGTGTTGATAATTTTTTCGATAATCAGAGCTGTATTTTCAGCAATTTCCGAAGGCTTTATTACTATCGTATTTCCGGCCGAAATGGCGCCGATCAGCGGCGCTATCATTAGCTGAAACGGATAGTTCCAGGGCGCAATAATCAACACGGTACCCAGTGGCTCGTAGGTTTTGTAGCCTCTTGCCGGAAAGCTCACAATAGAAGAGCTTACTCTCTTTGGCTTAATCCATTTGTGCAGTTTTTTTAAATGAAAACGCAATTCATCAAGGACAAAACCAATTTCGGTAGCATACGATTCAAAAGGTGATTTGTGTAAGTCTTTATGCAACGCCTCGTAAAGTTCCTCTTCGTGCATAAGGATGGCAGAGCGCAACTTTTTCAGGGCCTCTTTCCGGAAAATAAGGTCCCGGGTTTTCCCGCTTGCAAAAAAAAGCTGCTGGCGTTCAAACAAGGTCTGAAAAGATGTGTTTTCCATCAGGATATGACTTTTAAAGATGTGTTCTGTTGGATATCGTCAGGCAAAAAGTGCATAAAAGTATCACCACGCAACCCCAAACGCAGGGTCTCTAACGGGATAATTTCGGTGGGGGCAATATTTCCGAGGTTCACATTAGCGCCGAAATGTTTGATAAACCACACTTGTTGTAATTTTTGGGGCGCTTCCCACAGAATGTTGTCCAGCGGTAAATGTTTGGAAATTTCGCTGATAAGTTCAAAGTTGGCTTTTCCGTGAATATCGTAAATGCCCACCGTACCACTTTCGCGGGCTTCGGCAATTACTTTGAAAGAGCCGGCTTCCAATTCCGATTTCATTTGGGAAACCCATTGCGAGATAGGGATCTCCAATCCGGCAATTTTTGAGCCCACTTCCGATACTACCAAAAAGTCTTTGGACAGCGTATGGATATATTCACATTTTTTGTCGTGATCTATTTCCATGGACCCGTCCGAGATTTCAACAGCATCAAACCCCAGTTTATCAAGAAAACGGCGGAAATCATCAAACTGGTCTCTGATGACAAACGCCTCAAAAAGAGTTCCTCCCGGATAAACCCGGATACCTTTTTTCTTGTAGAGAGCAATTTTTTTCTTTACGTTCGGATTGGCGTAGGAGGTGCCGAAACCGAGTTTCAGAAGGTCAATGAGGCTTCCTGCAGTTTCTATCAAATCTGCAGCCTGGTTCATCCCGATGCCTTTGTCCATAACCATTGTAATCCCATTGGTTCTGGGTTGTGAAGGCCTTTCGGGAATAAATTTCAGAGAAATATTCATTTTTATATTTTTATGTTAACTATTAGGTTTCTTGTAAAGGTCCAGAATTTCTATAAATCGCGGTTCGTTGAGTAGTTCGGGAAGATACTCCAGCAACTCCTCGTGTTTGTTGAAATTCAGTTTTACTGCCTGTTCTATATCGAAATAAGCTTCTTCGATTCTTTTCTGCCGGTACAGATAACCTGCCCGTCTGTAAAAGATTCTGGCTTCCGATGCATTGTCCTTTAGTGCCTCTGTTAATGTATTTATTGCTTCATCAAACTTCTCTTCCAAAGCCAAAACCAAAGAGTAATTCAACCACGCCTCCACATAATGGCTGTTGTGGTTTACAACTTCCTCAAAGAGGGGAGCAGCTTTTTCAAGGTTATGATTACGCAATAAAACTACGGCGAGTTCAAACTTTAAATCATCCTGTGCCGGAGCAAGCTGAATTGCTTTTTCGTAATATTTAACAGCTGTTTTCTCCATGTTTTGGCGGACAAAAATACGGGCTACGCCGCCCCAGGCGTCCGCCAGCTTGTCATCAAGGTCAAGCGCCCGGTTGTAATGAACCAGCGCTTTTTCGAGGTCGTTTAGATTCTCCCATGATTCACCAATGTAACAGTAAGTTATGGCTTCCGGCTTTTCCAGTTTCAGTGTCTCTTCGTAAAGACTTATGGCTTTACGATACTGCTGAATGCTTGTGTAGGCGTTGGCCATATTGAAATAAGCAGAAGCAAATTCATCGTCAATGGCGACAACAAACTCGTAAGCCTGAATGGCCTTTTCGAAAAGCTCCAGATTACTGTAAAAAATACCGAGATTAAACCAGGCAAACTTGGAATAAGGATGACGGTCCAAAAAGTTCCCGAAAAATTCAATGGCCTCTTCCTCACGGCCGGTAAGTTCAAAGAAAAAAGCAATCTCCTGAATAAGGTCTTCCGAATCGGGGCGGAGCTCCAGTGCCTTTGTCAAATGGCGTAAAGCGTTGGGATAGTCGTTGAGACTTTCGTATTCGTAAGCAATGTTGGAGAGGATTTCCTCCGGTCGTTCGGTAGTCTCCAGCACTTTTTTATAAGCGGCAATGGACTTTTCATGTTTGTCCGTGAGGCTGTATATTTCACCTTTTGCAAGATAAAATTCTTCATTGCCTTTTTCGAGCATGTCGAGGTCGTCCAATATTTTCAACGCCTGTTTGTATTTTGCCTGCTGTGTGAAAAGCCGGGCTTCTCTGATTTTGAAAGAATTGCTGCCGGGATGCTGTTCCTGTGCCCACTCGATGGCCGAACGGGTCAGACTTGTTTGCTGAATATCAAGATAATAATCGATGATGGCTTCAAACTCCTCCACATCAAAAAAGTGGCCCTCTCCCGATTCCAGAAACTCCTCAAAACGACTTACCAGCTCGTTTGTCTCATCATCCTGTTGCCAATCAAATTCTTCATCCATACGTTAAAATTCTGCTGCAAATTTAAGATTTATACCAACATAAAAATGTACATCCTCATTCCTTTATTATAAAGCGAAAATAAGCAATCTTTTTTCAGCAGGGGCGGATATTTCACTAATTTTGCACAAGGCGTTTTCCAAATAAAAGGCCGGCAATCTTAATTTTACCAATAGAAATGACATTAATCAAATCAATATCAGGTATTCGTGGAACTATCGGCGGAAAAAGCGGCGACAATCTCAGTCCCATCGACATTGTTAAATTCACTGCGGCTTTTGTATATTTTCATCAAAAACGCCACAGAAAAAAGGCTTTACGTCTTGTGGTGGGGCGAGATGCACGTATTTCAGGCAAAATGGTGGAAAGTCTTGTGGTTTCCACAGCAATAAGTATGGGCGCAGATGTTATCAATGCGGGGTTTTCCACGACACCCACGGTGGAAATGGCGGTTGTCGAAACCCAATCAGATGGCGGCATTATTCTCACGGCCAGCCACAATCCCAAACAGTGGAACGCCCTGAAACTGCTTAACGAGAAAGGAGAATTCCTCTCCGACAAAGCGGGATGGCAGGTATTGAATTATGCTGAGAATCTGAATTTTAATTTTGCAGCTGTGGATGAGCTGGGAACAGTAACCGAAGACGATACTTTTATCGACCGGCATATCGACGCTGTGCTTCAGCTTGAGCTGGTGGACAAAAATCTGATTGCCAAAGCCGGCTTTAAGGTGGCTGTGGACGCGGTAAATTCTACCGGCGGGATGGCCATACCCCGGTTGTTGAAAGCTCTTGGCGTAAAAAATATTATCGAACTGAATTGCGAGCCTACCGGCGAATTTGCCCACAACCCGGAACCTTTGCCGGAAAACCTGACAGAAATTTCCGCCAAAGTGGTGAGCGAAAAAGCAGATTTGGGCATTGTGGTAGACCCGGATGTGGACCGGCTGGCCTTTGTCATGGAAAATGAGATCGGAAG
>CAJVXP010000042.1 GCA_913009685.1 uncultured Bacteroidota bacterium | reverse complement strand
GATGTTATTTTGTGCGGTAACAAGGCAAAAAACGTAGACATAGCCGTAGCTATGGCGAGGCTTTTTAACGTAGTTAGCGTGCAAAAGAACAAGTCGGAACGGTCAGGTTATTTCGTAACAATACCTTTGAGTAAAAGTATAGAGCACTTATCACCCTGGCAAGGTTTTATTGTTTTTGAATTCCGGTTTTTGTATCAGGCGAGAGCTACGACTCATTTGTAAATGATAAAAAGTATCTCTAAATTTGGCAGCTCATAAACACCTGATTTTAAGTTTATAATTATTAAAACTTCTCAACTATGGCAAAAACAGGTTACAAAGTATACGGATATCGATGGGTTATTCTGGCAGTTTTTATGTTGATTTCTATTGTGATTCAGTTGCAATGGCTTGCCCATGCAGCTGTTGAGCGGCCTGCCGAAGTTTTTTACCACGGACAGTTCAACCCTGATTCATTTTTTAACATCGATTTCCTTGCCATGGTTTACATGCTGGTTTATATCATCATGAGTTTTCCTGCCTCTTATATTATTGACACTTACGGCATCCGGAAAGCTATTGGTCTCGGCGCGGTGATTGCTGCTGCTTCCGGCCTGCTGAAGGGTTTTTATGCCGACAGCTTTCTGATGGTGGTAGTGGCACAGGTAGGATTTGCAGTAGCACAGCCATTTATTCTGAATGCCGTAACAGCCGTTACGGTTCGCTGGTTTCCTTTACGCGAAAGGGGACTGGCAGCAGGACTGGCTATTCTGGCGCAATATCTCGGTATTATTTTTGCTCTGCTGATAACGCCGGTTTTTATCGGAACCAATCCTCATGTATCCGGCTATGGAAGCGGTTTTTCGCACATGCTTATGGTTTACGGCTGGCTTACTTTCGGGGCGGCTGTCGTTACACTTTTGCTGCTGAAAGAAAAGCCTCCCACACCGCCGGCTGCTGACGATTTAGTCCGCCAAAGTTTTTATAAAGGTCTGAAACACATTCTGAAACAGCGCGATATGGTACTGATAATTTTTGTCTTTTTGGTAGGGCTGGGCATTTTCAACGCCATCAGCTCCATGACCGACTCCATTTCGGCCAACCTCGGCGTGCAGGATTCCAATGGTTTGATTGGAGGCCTTATGCTCATCGGAGGCATCTTCGGGGCATTGATAATCCCGGCTTTATCTGACAAATACCGTATGCGTAAGCGGTTTTTGGTGATTTGTACCATTGGTGCGCTGCCCGGCGTGCTGGGGTTAAGCCTTACGGGATATTTTATTCATAACACTGCTGTAATTTACGACATAGCGCTTGCTTCCGCATTTATTCTCGGCTTTTTCATTATGAGTGCCGGACCGGTAGGTTTTCAGTATGCTGCCGAAATCAGTTACCCGGCTCCGGAGTCCATCTCGCAGGGCTTGCTTCTCTGGGTAGGTCAGATATCGGGGCTGCTGTTTGTGGCCGGCATGAGTATTCGCGACAACTTTTATCTGAACGGTTGGATGATTCTCTTCAGCATCCTAATGCCCGTGGTAGTTGTGCTGACTTTGCTGACAAAAGAGTCGCCCATGATTATTACGGAAAAGGATAAAATGAAAGCGGAACAGGCAGCTTCGGAACAAGCAGGTTAAATTTCAAAAATAATTTCTGTCGTTCTGTCCTTTGAACCAAAAACAAAGATTATTCCGCAAACCAACCCGAACCATCTTCCCCGTAAGGGAGGCACAGAAAAAGCTTAGAAAACAAAAGCCCTGAGAATTCGTGATTCTCAGGGCTTTTTATTTCATCTTACAAAACAGGAACTAACTGTTTTCGGGGCGTAGTTTACGGACGGCAGCACCGGTTTGCCACATCTCCGAGTTACGGATTTCATCCAGTTCTTTGGTAAGTTTTTCGCGATAATCGGATTGACGGTTAGCTTCGATGGTAATGCGGGCTTCGTTACCGCTGGCCACACTCTCGTAAAGCTCATCAAAAACCGGGGCCACAGCATCGCGAAAACGATTTTTCCAGTCGAGGGCTCCTCTTTGAGCTGTAGTGGAAGTATTGGCATACATCCAGTCCATACCGTTTTCGCCCACGAGCGGCAACAGGCTCTGTGTCAGCTCTTCCACGGTTTCATTGAAAGCTTCCGAAGGAGAATGACCTTTTGAGCGCAGCTTGTTATACTGCGCTTCCATAATTCCGGCAATAGCGCCCATCAGCACGCCACGTTCACCGGTCAGGTCGCTGAAAACTTCTTTTTTGAAATCGGTTTCAAACAGATAACCAGATCCTACGCCGACACCAAGTGCCAACACCCTCTCTTTGGCTCTTCCGGTAGCATCCTGAAAAACAGCAAAGCTTGAATTCAAACCTTTACCGGCAACAAAAAGCCGCCGAAGCGAAGTTCCGGATCCTTTGGGAGCAACCAGGATAACATCCACATCTTTGGGGGGAACAATGCTGCTCTGTTCTTTAAAAGTAATCCCAAAGCCATGGGAAAAATAAAGTGCTTTTCCGGGAGTAAGGTGCTTCTTCACCGTTGGCCACTGGGCAATCTGACCGGCATCCGAAAGCAGATACTGGATGATAGTGGCTCTTTTGCAGGCTTCTTCAATTTCAAAAAGGTCTTTGCCCTCCACCCAGCCATCTTTCACGGCTTTGCTCCAGGTAGGAGAGTTTTTTCGCTGACCCACAATCACATTAAAACCGTTGTCTTTCAGGTTAAGCGATTGTCCGGGTCCCTGAACACCATAGCCAATGACGGCAATGGTTTCATCTTTTAATACTTCGCGGGCTTTTTCCAGAGGAAACTCCTCGCGGGTTACGACGTTTTCTTCCACGCCGCCGAAATTAATTTTTGCCATAGATAATTTTTTTATTGTTTAACGTTTCTAAATCAGATAAATATCAAAATTCAAATTACAAAAAACAAATAAATCCAAATGACAGAATGAAAAAAATACTAAACTTTTTCATGCAGATTTTTGAAAATTAAGATTTATTTATCATTTGATTAATTGCGATTTGTTTTTTGTAAAGATTTACTGTTTATTTCTTTCTGCATCCATCTCTTCGAGATACTGCACCAGTTCTTTGATTTGCCTGGTAATGGCTACCCGTCCCGACCGGGCAAACTGCAATACGCCGTAAGGATGTAATTTTTCCAGCAATTCGCTGGTTTCATCTTTATGTCCGGTTCGTTCGATCACAACGTACTCCGGGGTTATCTCCAGAAAATGGGCATGATTCCTCCGGACGATTTGTTCTATTTTGTTGCTGGCCATCAGCTCATCTGTCCGCACTTTGTAAAGCGCAACTTCCTCGTGAATAATGTCTTCGCTGGTATGAACAAACACTTTCAGCGCATCAATTAGTTTTTCCATTTGGCCGGCTACTTTTTGCACCAGCTCATCCGTTGTAAACACAACAAGGGTAATCAGGTGGACGCCTTTAACTGCCGACTCAGAGGCAGTAACACTTTCGATATTGATTTGCCTGCGCGTTAAAATAATAGTAACCTGGTTCAATACGCCGATGTGGTTTTCCGTAAACAGGGAAATGGTGAATTCTTTATTCATAACGGGAATACTTAATGATTATGGGATTCGAGAATAACTTCGGAAACGGACTTGCCGGGTTCAATCATGGGAAAGATATTTCCTTCTTTTTCGATAGCCACTTCCAGCAGATAAGCAGTATCGGAAGCCAGCATTTCATTCAGTGCAGCATCAAGGTCTTTCCGGTCGCTGACACACTTGCCCGGAATACCAAATCCCTGGGCGATTTTAACGAAATCGGGGTTAATCAGCTCGGTGGAAGCATATCTTTTGTTATAAAACAGGTCCTGCCACTGACGCACCATGCCGAGAAAATTGTTGTTGAGCAAAACGATTTTCACGGGCAATTTGTACTGCATGATGGTTCCCAGCTCCTGTATTGTCATTTGAAATCCCCCATCGCCCACAAAAAGAACAGCTTCTCTGTCGGGCATGGCGATTTTGGTGCCAACAGCAGCCGGCAAACCGAATCCCATGGTTCCCATCCCGCCCGAAGTAACCAGGCTGTTGGGAAACTTAAAACTATAATAGCGTGCGGCAGCCATTTGGTGCTGTCCCACATCGGTAATAATGTTGACATTGCCATTGGTTTTCTCCGAAATCATACGAACCACCTCCCCCATTCTGATTTTTCCGTTTCCGGGTTTGGTTTCATTCTCCACAACCACCCGTCGTTCTTCTTCATCAAGTTTTCTGAAGCTTTGCATCCAGGCATTATGTTTGTTTTCTTTGATTAGCGGCAACAGTTTTGTCAGCGCCTCTTTGGCATCCGCAAGAATTTCAACATCAACATGAACATTTTTGTTGATTTCGGCTTTGTCAATTTCGATATGGATGATTTTTGCCTGTTTTGCATACTCCGAAAGTTTTCCGGTAACCCGGTCATCGAAACGCATGCCAATGGCGATGAGCAGGTCGGCTTCATTGGTATTCACATTGGAACTGTAACTTCCATGCATACCAAGAAAACCGACAAACAACGGGTGGTCGGAAGGAAAAGCTGACAGCCCCAGCAAGGTAGTTGCCACCGGTGTTTCTGTTTTCTCAGCCAACAGCATCAACTCTTTTTCGGCTTTGGCCATCAGCACGCCGTGTCCGGCCAGAATCATCGGCTTTTTTGCCCGGTTGATCAACTCCACAGCTTTCTGCATAACAGACTCTTGTACATTTGCCAGTTTGGGATTATAGCTACGAATCCAGGTACATTTTTTGTAAAAGAAATCCACGGAATCCAGCAATGCATCCTTGGTAATATCAATCAGCACCGGACCCGGCCGGCCTGTGCCAGCGATATAAAAGGCTTTGGCCAGGATTTCCGGAATTTCTTCTGCTTTACGCACCTGATAATTCCACTTGGTTACCGGTGTGGAAATACCGAGAATATCCGTTTCCTGAAAAGCGGCGCTGCCAATAAGATTGGAAACGACCTGTGCCGTAATGAAAACCACCGGAATAGAGTCGAGGAAAGCATTGGCAATACCCGTAACAAGGTTGGTAGCGCCGGGTCCGGAAGTGGCAAAACAGACCGCCGTCTTACTGCTAATCTGCGCATAAGCCTGCGCTGCATGCGCCGCGCCCTGCTCATGCCGGGTGAGGATATGCCTCAATTTTTCTTCCACCTCCATGAGCTCGTCATAAATTGGCATAATGGCACCTCCGGGATAGCCGAAAATGGTGTTTACTCCTTCTTCGAGGAGCGATTGTACCACGGCTTTGGCACCATTCATGGTTTCTGTCTGTTTCACTTGTTTCATAAGCTTCAATTTTTCATTTGATATCAGTGATTTTATTTGCTTTGGAACGATTATTATTAAATAAGCCTGATGGCTCCCTGGTCGGCAGAACTCACGAGACGGGCATAAGCTTTCAGCGAAGCCGGGATATTCCGGTTACGGGTTAATGGAGTATAGGCTTTGTCGCCGCGGGCAATCTGTTTCTTTTTCCTTTTTCTCAATTCTTCATCCGATACCTGTAAATGAATTTTCCTTTCGGCAATATCGAATTCGATGACATCCCCATCTTCGATAAGGGCAATTTCGCCACCGGCAGCAGCTTCAGGGGAAATATGACCAGCGGACAAACCGGAAGTGCCGCCGGAGAACCTGCCATCAGTAATGAGGGCACAATCTTTGTCCAGCCCTTTCGATTTGAGATATGAAGTAGGATAAAGCATCTCCTGCATACCCGGTCCTCCTTTGGGACCTTCGTAGCGGATTACCACCACATCGCCTTTTTCCACTTTTCCCCTCAGAATACCTTCCACCGCATCTTCCTGCGATTCAAACACCCTGGCTTTTCCGCTAAAGGCAAACATGGAAGGCACAACGCCGGCGGTTTTTACAATACATCCCGTGCGGGCAATGTTTCCAAACAGTATTGCCAGACCTCCGTCCTGACTATAAGCATGTTGCACATTGCGAATACAACCATTTTCCCTGTCCAAATCCAGTGTTTTAAAATGATTATTCTGCGATGCCATCCGCAGGCTCGGGACAAAAGCAGGCGCACTGGAATAAATCTCATCCGCCTCAGCAGTGTGCAATTTCCGGTTGACATCATATCTGCCAATGGCCGTTTTCAAATCGGGCGCATCCACCCTTTTCACGGAAGTGTCCAGCAATCCGGCTTTTTCCAGTTCACCCATAATGCCCAAAACACCTCCGGCACGGTTCACATCCTGCATGTGGTAATGCGAGCTGGGCGAGACTTTACAGAGGTTGGGTATTTTTCGTGACAACGCGTCAATATCTTTCATACTGAAATCTACCTGTGCCTCACGGGCAATGGCCAGAAGGTGTAAAACCGTGTTGGTGGAACCGCCCATGGCAATGTCCACCGCCATGGCATTGGTGAAAGCCTTGCGTGTGGCTATGGAGCGCGGCAAGACACTGTCATCTCCATCGCGATAATAGCGGAAAGTATTCTCTACAATCAGTTTGGCGGCTTTTTCAAGCATAACCTCTCTGTTTTTATGGGTAGCCACCACCGTTCCGTTACCGGGAAGCGCCATCCCAAGCGCTTCGTTTAGGCAGTTCATGGAGTTGGCCGTAAACATGCCCGAGCAGGAGCCGCAGGTGGGGCAGGCAATTTTCTCCACTTCATGCAACTCTTCATCACTCACCGACTCATCGGCAGCAAGCACCATGGCATCTACCAGGTCGTAGTTTTTCCCGTTCCGGCTGCCGGCTTCCATAGGGCCACCCGAAACAAAAACAGCAGGAATGTTCAGCCGCATGGCCGCCATCATCATACCCGGCGTAATCTTGTCGCAGTTGCTGATACAAATCATGGCATCTACGGTGTGAGCATTGCAGACATATTCCACGCTGTCGGCAATCAAATCGCGTGAAGGCAGGGAATAAAGCATCCCTGCGTGTCCCATGGCAATACCATCGTCGATGGCAATAGTGTTAAACTCGGCCGCAAAACAGCCTTCGGCTTCAATAAGCTTCTTGATGTGCTGACCGGCTTCATGCAAATGCACGTGTCCGGGGACAAACTGGGAAAAGGAGTTGACAATGGCGATAACAGGTTTGCCAAGCTGGCTATCCTGCATACCATTGGCGCGCCACAGGCTTCTCGCTCCGGCCATGTTTCTCCCCGAGGTTGAGGTAAGACTTCTTAACGGATATGCCATATTCTAAGATTTAAAAAAAGCCCCCCGGTTATTACCGGAGAGCTTTATAAGTGTAATTATTTTATACAGGCCTCCGGTTTATGGGGTAATTCCCACAAGTACGAGAATAGAAATAATAATATAAATTCTATGTAAGACCCTGTTCATTTGTTTTGTTATTTTGATGGGGTAAAAATAGAAACTATTTGAGAATGTCAAGTTCTTTCTCATCTTTTTTACCATCAGCATTGTTCGCCCCACCCTTTTAACAACCTGTTTGGTTTGTCAAACGAGTTGATTATCAATAATATAAATCAAAATTGCAAATAATTAAAAAAATTAACTTTTCAGGCACAAATAAAAACGAATCAACGTCACGCAAACGATTGATACGGACAGAGGAGGCTAAATGGGAACTGAATAAAATATTTAAAGGGTCTATGTTGTTTATAGTTGGGTATATCAGGATGTCCTGGTGCCGTGTAACGTCAAAAAATTCCAAATAACAAAGAGACAAATAACAAATTAATCCCAATATTCAATGTCAAAATATTCAAATTTTAGCATGAATAATGGTACATATAATTACAGGGGGCTTCTAACAATACCTTAGGCATTATTACGAAATAGGTTGACCAAAGCAGACGATGTTATTTTGTGCGGTAACAAGGCAAAAAACGTAGACATAGCCGTAGCTATGGCGAGGCTTTTTAACGCAGTTAGCGTGCAAAAGAACAAGTCGGAACGGTCAGGTTATTTCGTAACAACACCTTAGGAGCTAAATCACCAACACACAGGCCAACCCGACTTTTTAGCCGAAAGCTCCGGACGTTTCTTTCACAAATTGCAAAATTGCTTCCTCATCTTCCGGTGAAAACCAGTGGATTTCCTTGTCTTTTCTAAACCAGGTCAGCTGCCGTTTTGCATAACGGCGGGTATTGGTTTTAATTTTTTCTACAGCTTCTTCCAACGTCAGTTTTCCATCGAGATAAGCAAATAATTCTTTATAGCCCACGGTATTGAGCGCATTAAGATGACGAAAAGGGAATACAGATTCCGCCTCTTCGATCCAGCCGTTGTTCATCATAACATCGGTGCGTCGGTTGATGCGGTCATACAGCTGTTCTCGCGGTAAATTCAACCCGACTTTCAAAATCCGGAAGTTACGCGTTTGGGGATTGTTTTGTCTTAATTCCGAATATTTCCTTCCGGTCTGGAGACAAACCTCAATAGCACGCATTAGCCGTTTGGGATTTTGCCTGTCCACCTGCTCATAAAACTCCGGGTCAAGCTGTTGCAGCTGCTGCTGTAGCACACTAATTCCCTTTTGTTGCCATTTTTGCTGTAGCGTTTCCCGTATTTCAGGTTCCGGGTCGGGAAGCTGGTCTATGCCGCGGCAAACAGCATCGATATACAATCCGGAGCCGCCGGTCATAACCATGACATCATACACGCGGAATTTGTTTTCCAACAAAGCAAGCACTTCATTCTCGTATTGCGAGACATTGTAGTTCTGTTGAAGAGAAAGGTTTCCAACAAAATGGTGCGGAACGGAAGCGAGTTGTTCTTTTGAAGGTGCTGCCGTTCCCAGCGGAATCTCCCGGTAAAGCTGACGCGAATCAGCGGAGATAATTTCGGTATTGAGTTGCTGTGCCAGCCGGATGGCAATATCAGTTTTCCCCACCGCCGTAGGACCTAAAACCACAACAAGCGTTTTTTTCATCGCCATGGGAGGTTTATTTTTGAGGAAAATGTTTTCGGCTGACCACCCGCAATCCAATGGATTCACCAGTCTTGAGCATATAGTCGAAAGCCTCGGCAAATTCGTTGTGAATCTTCCCGTCCAAAATGGCTTCGCGAATGGTTGTTTTGATGTCTCCCACTTTTCTGGAGGGTTTCATTCCGAAGGTCTCCATGATAATTTCGCCGGTAACAGGAGGTTGCCAGTTGCGGATGCGGTCTTTTTCTTCCACCTCTCTCAGCTTTTGGCGCACCAGCTCAAAATTCTTCAGGTACCGCTTTACTTTAGCTTCGTTCTTGGAAGTTATGTCGGCCGTACTCAGTATCATCAAGTCATCGACATCGTCGCCGGCATCGAAGAGCAGCCGGCGGACAGCCGAATCGGTAACAATTTCCTGCGCCAGCACTATGGGACGCAAATGCAGCAGCACCAGCTTTTGTACATACCGCATTTTTTCGTTGCCCGGAAGTTTCAGCTTTTTGAAAATTCGCGGAACCATTTTCGCGCCGATAAACTCATGCCCATGGAAAGTCCAGCCCGCCTTTGGGTCGAAACGTTTGGTTACCGGCTTGGCAATGTCATGCAGCAGCGCTGCCCATCGCAACCAGAGATCGTCCGATACTCTGGCAACATTATCCAGCACTTCCAGCGTATGATAAAAATTATCTTTGTGGCCTTTCCCGCTTATCACCTCCACCCCTTTCAGCTCGGTAAAAGCGGGAAAGATTTGTTTCAGCAGTCCCGACTCATCCAACAGTTTAAACCCACGACCTGGGCTTTCCGCCAGGATAATTCTGTTCAGCTCATCGATTACACGCTCCTGGGAGACGATGGAAATCCGGTTTTTGTTTCGCTTGATGGCAGCAAAGGTCTCTTCTTCAATGGTAAACTCCAGTTGTGTGGCAAACCGGATGGCGCGCATCATACGTAGCGGATCATCCGAAAAAGTAATATCAGGATCAAGTGGTGTACGAATAATTTTCTTTTCCAAATCTTTCACCCCATCAAAAGGGTCATATAGTTGCCCGAAATCCTTTTCATTCAGACTTATGGACAACGCGTTGATGGTGAAATCGCGGCGGCGCTGGTCGTCTTCCAGCGTTCCATCTTCCACTATGGGCTTGCGTGAGTTTTTCCGGTACGATTCTTTTCGCGCCCCCACAAACTCCAGCTCCCAGCCTTTAAAACGAATCATGGCAGTACCGAAGTTCTTGAAATAACGGGCTGTGGTTTCTTTTCCGAGAAAATCAGCCAACGCTTTGGCAAAGGCAATGCCGCTGCCTGCTACCACAAAATCCACATCTTTCGACAGGCGTCCCAGCAGCAAATCACGAACAAAACCGCCGATGACATATATCTGGGTTCCGGTCTGCCGCGCAACGGTTGCCACCGAAGTAAAAGGTTCTTTTTCTATCTGTTTCCTGAAGTCGTCCATACGCCGGCAAAAGTACTAAAATCCGGTCGTTTACCGGTATATGAATTTATGGCAAAAGGATGTGGACAGGATTCTCCTAAACGCTCAATACCACAGCTCTTTACCGCAGCACCTTTAGGTGGTTTAGAGCCATCGCCTACACAACGACCCTGATAGACCTTCTATCATCTTATTTACAGCATTCAACCATTTTATTGCCGTGGTTTATTCTTGGCACACAATGGTGCGTTTGGCATTTTATAACTCCAAATTTTCAGTACCCCGCCCGAACGGCTGAGGCTCTTCAGTCGGGCGGGTATCTGCCAAATGCACTATATTTTTTGTAATAGGCTTTATTTTCATCTCATTCTAATCAGGGAATTTGTAACATTTCCTAAATTATGTGAAAGCAAGGCAAATAATATACTTCCACTTCTTACGGTCATCCACCCCCAAAAAAATCCAAATGACATTGTGAAAAAGAAGGGGAAAATATTAAATCCTATTTCAAAGGAATCCGTAATATAAAAACCGTGAACCAATCCAAATAGTATTGATGTTATAAGAATTGCCGGATTTACTAATTCGATTCCAAAAATTCTAATATTAGACTTTAAAACTTTAATCAATAGACCTAGCATTATCCCCCGAAATGCAATTTCTTCATCTATTCCGGGCATTGTTAATTGGAAAAGGATTGTCTCTGAATCCCATTCTTTTAAAGAATCGAAAAATAGAGTTCCGGCAATCGTAAAAATAACTTGAAATACTAAAATGGAACTAATTATTAAAATTCCATTTTTAGGGAAAATTCTTTTTTGTTTAAAAGTCAAGAAGTAGTCTTTTAATTCAAATTTTCGATATAAAACCAGAAATAATAATGACCCTATAATTGAATAAATTTTACCCGACCAATTCCATTTCCCATTGAATAAGCTTAAACCATCAAATACAAGATTTAATTGAAGAAGAAGACTATTAACTATAAAGAAAATGGAGAATACAGCTATTATTTTCAGACTTTCGGTTTTTCTGTTTCTAAGAAAAATGAATATCAAAGGATAAATAATAATTAGCTGTAAAACTATTTCTAAAAGTGTCTTATTCATATTCCAACTAACGTCAAAATTACTTATTGATTTTCAATTATTTATAATTTTCTCAAATCTACACATATTTTCTGTTTTCTGATTCACCCTATGTCGTCATTTAAAATATTCATCGATATTTTCATCGAAGGGGGATTTTGCATAACGTGTTGGCGTCGAGTAGGCAAGGGGAATTTCACCCCAAGCCTCTCTCAGAACCGTACGTGATAGTCTCCCATCATACGGCTCTTCTAATTTAATCTACAAATATAAGCTCATCCTCTTTCAAGTTGGCAAAC
>CAJVXP010000041.1 GCA_913009685.1 uncultured Bacteroidota bacterium | reverse complement strand
GTAGACATAGCCGTAGCTATGGCGAGGCTTTTTAACGTAGTTAGCGTGCAAAAGAACAAGTCGGAACGGTCAACCTGTTTCGTAACAATACCTTAATGTCAAAATATTCAAATTTTAGCATGAATAAAAAATACATATAACTGTTATTCAAAGCGTAAAGAAGGTTTCTGATACATACATTTATGATTATCATCTTCATACTGTTTCGGTTATTGATTTTTGATGCATTTGTGATTATTTGGTTTTTGTGGATTGTTATTTGTTATTTTATTAATGCGCTCCACACAAAACGACATAGAATCAATATTTTGAAGGGTTGGGATAACAATTCCTCAAAATATTATTTAGCCTATTTCTTTATGAAAAGACGCCATATTTCAATTAATTCCTATTTTTGCAAGCCTTGAAATGCTCCTACCGGCCAAAAGGTCGGATATGAAAAAAAATGTATTATGGAAAAGAAAGATCAAATCAGCCAAAATCCTGCAGGCAAACAGCAGGAGGAGAAGCTCCGGGTTGAAGAAACAACCCAAACAACAGTTCCGGGCGGCCAAAGCCTTACCGATGAAGAAAAAAACAGGATTCTTCAAATGATCCGTTCCACGGGTGAACAAAAAGTGCCAAAGGCAACAAAACCCAAAGCCCGGCAAAAAAAACAGATCAACAAGGCTTTAAAAGAGAAGATACTGAAACTGGTGCGCGATAGCAGCATACCCGTTGCTAAGCCTGTAGAAAAGAGTGCGACAATGGCGGCAAAGAACATCCCGGTTCTTTCAGAAGCAGAACGCACTTTCATCCTCGGACTAATTAGAGATACCGGAAAGAAAATGGCCACGGAGGGCGAACATCATGCCCGGAAACAAGAGGTTGATTATGATCACCTGAACAAACAGGAGTTGGTGGAGATGCTGGAAGAAGTAGTTCGGGAAAAAGATATTACACTGATTAAAGCTCGTATAGCGAGGATAAAGGGGGCTTTTTATCAGCTTAACAAAGAGGAAATTAGCAATAATAAAAAGAAATTTCTTGCGGCTGGAGGAAAAGAAGAGGAGTTTGCACATGTTCCGGATCCATTGGAAAAACGTTTTGATAATGCTTTTTCCATATACCGCCACAACAGGGCGAAATATTCAGAGGAGCTGGAAAAAGAGAAACAGCAAAATTTAAAGAAGAAATTTGAGATTCTTGAGGAGCTGAAGCAACTTATCGGATCGGAAGAAACGCTTAAGAAAACCTACGATGAATTTAAACGCCTGCAGGATAAATGGAAAGAGGTTGGCGTGGTTCCTGCAGGTGAGCTGAACAACCTGTGGCAGAATTACCATTTTTTGGTTGAGAAGTTTTTTGATAAAGTCAGAATTAATAAAGAATTACGCGATCTTGACCTGAAAAAGAACTTAGAGCTGAAGTCAGAACTTTGTAAAAAAGCGGAAGCGCTTCTCGATGAAAAATCTATCCTTAACTCTTTCAAACTATTACAGCAATATCATGATGAGTGGCGGGAGATAGGTCCGGTGCCCCGTGATCTGAAAGATGAAGTGTGGGAGCGGTTTAAAGCGACTACTGACAAGATTAACCAAATGCGCCGTGAACATTATAAAGAGCTTCACGAAGAACAGGAGAAAAACTTTGAAGCCAAGGAAGCCCTTTGCGAAGAAGCTGAAAAGCTGATTAGCGAAGAGCAGCCCTCCTCTGTAAAAGAGTGGCAAAAGGCTACCGAAAAGTTTAATGATTTGTTGAACCGCTGGAAAAGTGTTGGCAGAGCACCCAAGTCGAAAAATGATTTGATTTGGAAACGTTACAAAACATCACTCGACACTTTTTATTCTGACAAAAGAGCTTTCTTCTCTACGCTGAAAGAGAGCCAGATGGAGAATTACAGCAAGAAAATAAAACTGTGCGAACTGGCTGAAAGCATCAAAGAGAGTTCGGAATGGAAAAATACCACCAACGAATTAATCCGACTTCAGAAAGAGTGGAAAGAGATTGGTCCCGTACCACGAAAATATTCCGATAAAATCTGGAAGCGTTTCCGGGCTGCCTGTGATGAGTTCTTTAACCGGAAATCAGCATTTTACAAAAGTAATCATCAAGAGGAGGAAGACAACATGAAAAAGAAAGAAGAGCTTGTTACCTCTATGCTGGCCTTTGAGGCTATGGAGAAAAAAGAAGAAAATCTGATGGCTCTTAAAGAATTTCAGCAACAATGGCTAAGCATTGGTCATGTGCCGTTTCATTTGAAAGATAAAATCTATAAACGCTATCACGAGGCTTCTGAGAAATTGATTGAGAAAATGCATCTTTCTCCTGTCGAGCTGAGTTCGCGGGGCTTTATAAACAAGCTGGAAGTTATCAGGAAATCGCCCGAAGGGAAATACCGGTTGTTGCGTGAGCGTTCTGCTTTAGCGGCAAAGATGAAGAAACTGCAAGAGGATATCTCCTTGTGGGAAAATAACATCGGCTTCTTCTCTAACTCTAAGCAGGCCAATGCACTGAAAAGCGAATTTGAGGAAAAAATCGAACTGGCCAAAAAAGATTTCCGTTTGCTGAAGGAAAAGATTAAACTTATTGACCGGGAGTTGTAAGACAACATTGTCGGCCCTCTTGTCTTGCCGGTTTCTGTTATAATTTGCCAAACATCATGAATACCGTTTTCAATAAATCGTGCCATCCGAAGATGCAGGAAATTGCCGATGCATCGGTGAACCTGATTTTTACGGATCCGCCTTATTTTCAGTACCGGGCACAAAACGTAAAAGGGCTGAAAAACCACAAAGATGTGGTTACCGAATTTGAATTCGATGGCTTCCGGTCGGAGAAGGAGTACCTCGCTTTTCTTGAGGATGTAATGAAAGAATCTTATCGCGTGGCCAAAGAGGGCGCCAGTGGTTACCTGTTTTGTGCCGATGATTTTGTATCCTATCTCAACCGCATCATCGAAGCTGCCGGTTTTAAAGTACGCAAAGTGATCCACTGGCACAAAACCAATCCGTTTCCGGCCATCTCTTCCCGGAAAATGTTTGCCAACAGCATGGAGTTGCTCATCCATTTTTCAAAAGGAAGTCCTGCAACGTGGAACCATAAACCGGTGAATGAGATGCACAATTATCGGCATACGGCAATTACCAAAGCGGATATTGAAGCGCTGATTGAAAAATACCACAAGGAGGATAAAATCGGTCAGCTGCTCGCGTTGATGAAAGAGGCTGTCGGCAAAGATACGCTGGACAACCTCATTGAAAACCCCATTTGCATGGGAAAGGAGCGTACCCGGCACAAAACCCAAAAACCACTGAAAGTGTGTATCCCCTTTATCGAAATCAGCAGCAATCCCGGAGATGTGATTCTGGACCCTTTTATGGGAGCAGGCTCCACAGCCATTGCCGCGTTGAAAACCGGACGAAACTTTGTGGGTTACGAAATTGATGCCGGTTATTGCGACCTGATGCAACAACGCTTTGACAGCTTTATGTTGCAGCATCCCGGCTTTAACGGGGAGAAGCCGAAGATTATCAACCTGAGTTCGATATAAGCTTTGCTCACAGTTTCAGATAATTAGTTCATAGACGACTCAAATTTATGAAGTACTATCGGGATAATTCGAGTAAATTTGAGGAAGTATATGGGCTAATTATCGAAATTTACTAGTGGAAAAGCCAATAGCACACCATCTTTGCACTAAAAATCACTTGATATAACCCGCTATAACTTCATGATTTTTAGCAACAAATCTGATATGCTATTGGCTTTCTGTGAGATAAATCTTATATCGAACTCAGGTTATCAGGTAATTTCCTTTAGCTCGTAAATTCGATATTTTATATGATTGTTGGTAAGCATGTCAAACGGTATGCTGATACCCATTGTGTACCAACTGTTCCCGTCGCATTCGTTGTACGCCTGAATCAGTGAGACAGGGCAGGAGAGGCCGGCAACATTTACGGTAATTTTTTCTATGGTATTCTTTTCCCGGTTATGGTGCCTGAGTTTTTTGAAAAGCTCCTGAGGAAACCGTGGGGCGAGTTGCTCGTTATAAAAACGAATAATTTGAGGAAAGCCTGCCCAGAATACCCTTTTCGGAAAGAAATAAGCTAAAAAGTCTGCTTTTGAAAGAGTAGTCCACCCGGGCGTATCCGGGAATTTGCTATAAACCTCAAGGTAAAGGTCGTTGTAATCACGGGTTCGTTTTTTCTCGCTGACGGAAACTTTTCCCGTTTTCAAATTCAGCCACAAGTCGATGTCGGCTTTTTGGAAATTTCTTCCTTCTTTAGTGGAATAGTCGCAACGAACAATTTTTGTAGCGTCCATTTGCTCCGTGTAAAAGATATCGGCAGCCGCAAAATGCTTTGTCTCTGTTTTCCTGCTTTCATAGAAATTGTGAGCCTTCATGTTTTTGTCGTTTAATCAGTCTTCTGCATTAGGAAACAACTGTCTAAATTAATCAAAATTATTAGAAGCCCCCTATACTCTTAAAACCGGAAGGTAGTAGTATTTTTAAAAAATATTTCAAAGAATCCTGATTGAATGGATTTTTTATATAGTTTTGTGCCATCATTCAAATGTTCCATCCATAGAATGTTTGAATTATATAGAGGAGTGGAGAGATCAGGCTCAGTGAAACCCCGGCAACCTGCCAAATTGGAAAGGTGCCAATACCTGCCGTTTCGGATAAAAACCGAAGGGAGTTATAATTTAAACAAAAAAAATGAAAATTAATTATTTTACTACAGTAAGGAGCTACGGGAATTTACTTCCTGTAACGGCAATCTTTTCCTCCAATAATATTTGTTCGGGAATTTCTTTCTCCGGAATGTGTATGCGAATGTGTTAGGGACTTGTTGTTTTGACTAAACCCTGTCCCTGAAACTACCGGTAAACCTATATCTGCCGGGCAAATACCATTTTCATTTTTTAATAACAATTCCTGAAAGACATGCATAAGACTGTATTAAAAGTTGGCGGTTCCAACTTGAAAAGTATCGAAGATTTTAGCCGGATTATTTCTCTGATGAAAACGTATGAACGGCCTGTAATTTTGGTCGTATCTGCTTTTTACGGCGTTACCGATTGCCTGGAAAAAGCAGTCAGTGATGAGAGTTACGCCGGTGAACTGTTAGAATATCTGCACCGTGTCCACCGGCTGGTTCTGGAACGTTATATTATTGATAAAGACCGGATTGTACGTGCCAGCGAGGAGTTAACAGTCTGTCTTTCAGCTTTGGAAGAATTATTGTCATCAAAAGAGAGGCATCAGGTTGCTACAATCAACGAAATCTTGAGTTTTGGTGAAAAGCTCAGCGCCCGTGTTATACAAGCACTGCTCGATGCAAATGCGGTAGCATGCCGGCTGGCTTTGCCCGAGGAGATAGGCTTTGTCAGCAACCAGCGGTTTTATCAGGGAAGTATTCTTTTGAAAAAGTCATCTCATAATCTGAAAAAACATCTCAATGCCGATGTAACCTGGGTGGTGCCGGGGTTTTACGCTATAAGCGAACAAGGCAAAACGGTTTTGCTGGGACGCGGTGGAACAGATTATTCGGCCGCTTGTCTGGCGCATTGCGTAGGAGCATCTTACCTCGATGTGTGGAAAGATGTGGAAGGCTATCTGAGTGGTGACCCAAAGATTATTTCCGGGGTAAAAAAGATTTCGCATTTGAGCTATCAGGAGGCTGCCGAACTCTCTTATTTTGGGGCAAAAATATTACATCCCCGTACTATCAGGCCTCTCGTCTCCAAAAGGATACAGGTACGGCTTTTTAATCCCGAAAAACATCTCGAACCGGGAATACGCAACGAGGCCACACGAATAAGCTATAAAACAACGACAGGTAAGGAGGTGATAAAAAGCGTTACGAGTGATGAAGATGTTGCCTTACTTAAATTAAAAGGCAGCGGTGTGGGAATCAAAAAGGGAATTCTTGCGGAAGTTACCGGCGCATTTGACAAAGCCCATATCAACATCCGTTCGGTGGTTACTTCACAAACGGCCATTCATTTTATTTTCTCACGTACCAACCTGCAGGCCGCAAAGCAGATTGTAGATGAAATAAACCGGAACCTTGATTTTGATACTGAAATCGACGATGACATTGCCTGGGTAGCAGCTGTCGGACAGGGCATAAACCAAAAAGAAGGTGTGGCAGCCCGCATTTTTACCGCATTGGCCAAAGCGGATATCAACGTGCAACAGATTGTTTTAGGTGCCTCTGAAGTTGCTATTTACTTTGTGGTTCAGCGAAAACTTGTTTCAAAAGCGGTACAATCAATACATCAGGAAATTTTTAATCATAATAACCAATAAAATCAAATTATAATGAATTACGAAACATTACAGGTTCATGCCGGCCATACGCCGGATGATACCACACTCTCAAGAGCCGTTCCAATTTACCAAACCACTTCTTATGTATTTAAAAACATGGAGCATGCCGGGAAATTATTCGGCCTTGAGGAGTTTGGAAATATTTACACACGCCTTATGAATCCTACAACCGATGTGCTCGAAAAACGAATTGCCGCATTGGAAGGCGGGATAGCTGCTCTCGCAGTTGCTTCGGGACATTCGGCACAGTTTATTGCCCTTAACAACATTCTGCAACAGGGCGATAACTTTGTTTCTTCACCTTTTCTTTACGGGGGCAGCTATAACCAGTTTAAGGTAACTTTTAAGCGCCTCGGGGTTCTGGTGCATTTTGCTAAAAGTCTTGATACAGACGACTTTGAAAAGCTCATAGATGAAAATACCAAGGCGCTTTACCTTGAAACCATTGGAAATCCCAGCTTTGAAGTGCCCGATTTTGAAAAGTTTGGCAAGCTTGCAGAGAAATACAATTTGCCTTTAGTGGTGGACAATACATTTGGAGCCGGTGGTTACCTCTGCAAACCACTGGAACTTGGAGCACACATCGTGGTGGAATCGGCTACCAAATGGATTGGCGGGCATGGGAACAGCCTGGGAGGCATAATTGTTGACGGAGGAAAATATGATTGGGGAAACGGGAAATTTCCGCAATTTTCAACCCCTTCAGAAGGATATCACGGCCTGGTTTTCTCTGAGGTCTTTGGAAAAGCAAGTTCCTTCGGGAATATTGCCTTTATTATCAGGGCGCGCGTGGAAGGGCTGCGCGATTTTGGACCTGCCCTGAGTCCTTTCAACGCTTTTTTGCTCTTACAAGGAACCGAGACACTCTCTTTAAGAGTACAACGCTCTGCTGACAATACGCTGGCACTGGCAAAATGGTTGTTGTCACAACCGAAAGTAGCATCGGTTTCCTACCCCGGTTTACCGGATGATCCGAAGCATAAAATGGCTAAAAAATACCTGAAGCATGGTTTTGGAGCCGTTTTGAGTTTTACACTTAAGGGCAGTAAAAAAGAAACTTCCCGCTTTGTGGAGAGCTTGCAACTGGTAAGCCATTTGGCCAATGTGGGCGATACCCGTACTCTGATTATTCAGCCTGCCACCACCACGCACCAGCAATTGAGCGATGAGGAGTTATTCCGGGCCGGTATTGGCCCCACACTTCTCAGGGTCTCGGTTGGCATTGAACATATTGATGATATTATTGCAGATTTTGAACAAGCTTTAAAACACGGTTAGCCTATGTTACAGAAATTCAGGCCGAAAGGTACTTTTCTTCTCGAAAGTGGAGAGCATCTCCCCGAAATAGAGATTGCTTTTCATACCTATGGAAAACTCAATGCTGAAAAAGACAATGTGATTTGGATTTGCCATGCACTTACAGCCGATGCCGATGTGGCCAAATGGTGGAGCGGCATGGTGGGAGAGGGAAAGTGTTTTGACCGGGATAAACATTTTATTGTTTGTGCCAATATCCTGGGTTCATGTTATGGTACAACGGGGCCATTGTCAAAAGATGAAAATGGAGCTGTTTATTATGACCGTTTCCCCGATGTAACCATCCGGGATATGGTAAAGGCTCATATTGCTTTACGTAAACATCTGGGAATCTCAGAAATAGAGGTACTCACAGGTGGTTCTATCGGAAGTTTTCAGGCGGCGGAATGGGCCATCATGGAACCGGAGGTGATAAAACATTTGATAATAATTGCCGGAGGAGCAAAAGCTACTTCCTGGACGGCAGGACTGAATGAAGCCCAACGTATGGCTATCAGGGCAGACAAAAGTTTTTTTGATTTCACCCCGGATGGCGGAAAAGAAGGGATGAAAGCAGCCAGGGCTATGGCTTTGCTAAGTTACCGGAATGCCGCAGCTTATAACAAAACACAACCTCTTGATCCAAACGATGATTATCGAAAATTGAAGGCGATAACATATCAGCAGTATCAGGGCGAAAAACTTGCCCGGCGTTTTGATGCGTATGCTTATTATGTGCTCACCAAATCTTTCGACAGTCATCATGTGGGAAGAGGACGCGGAGGCCTGCAAAAGGCGCTTTCTACTGTCAGGGCACGTACACTGATTGTGGGCATCGACAGTGATATTCTTTTCCCGAAAGGAGATCAGGAATTAATCAGGAAATTTATACCGGGAGCACGTTTGCAATGGATGCACTCCGACTATGGCCATGATGGCTTCTTGCTCGAATACGCGTCGCTAACAAAGATTATCCGTGACTTCATGGAAGAATATGGCGGCCTTTAAATGAAAATATCATGCCCCTGGAATTCCTCCGCGGCAGAAAAATGTGGAATATGAGATTTCGATAATTTACAAATCCTAAAATAGCAACGAAATGAAAAAATTAAATATTGGATTGTATGGTTTTGGTGTGGTGGGACAAGGTTTGTATGTGGTTTTGCAAAAAAGTAAAACGGTAGATGCAAAAATACTGTCGGTATGTGTTAAACACGATAAAGAACGAAAGATAAGCAGGGAATTGCTCACACGCGACCAGAATAAAATTCTTAATGACCCGGCGATTAATGTGGTGGTTGAGTTGATTGATGATGCTGAAGAGGCTTATCATATTGTGAAAAAGGCATTGCTTAACGGAAAAGATGTGGTGTCGGGAAACAAAAAGATGTTGGCTGCCCATTTGGAGGAGTTGATACAAATACAAAAGGAGTCGGGAAGGTCATTACTGTATGATGCGTCCGCCTGTGGCTCCATTCCTATTATCAGGAACCTGGAAGAGTACTACGACAACGATTTGCTCAATTCCATTACCGGTATCCTGAACGGATCGTCCAATTACATTCTGACACAGATATTTAAACGGAATAAAGATTATTCTTCTGCTTTAAAAGAGGCGCAGGAACTGGGCTTTGCCGAAAGCAATCCCAACTTAGATATCAATGGCAGCGATTCTCTTTACAAACTGGTGATTATCACAACGCATGCTTTTGGCCTGTTGGTTTCGCCTGACGAAATATTCCGCTTTGGCATCGATAAGATTCAGAATTTTGATGTGCAATTTGCCAAAGAGAAAGGACTCAAAATAAAGCTGGTGGCTAAGGTGATGAAAACGGAAACCGGAGAAGTTTCTCTGTTTGTTGCACCGAGTTTTGTCCGTAAGGAGGAATATATTTTCAACGTGGAGGAGGAGTACAACGGGGTGGTCATCGAAGGTGAGTTTTACGAAAAGCAGTTTATGTTTGGAAAAGGGGCCGGCGCTTTTCCTACGGGATCAGCTGTTTTGTCCGATATTACCGCGCTGAGCCACAATTACAAATATGAATATAAGAAGCAGAAGTATTTTAAAAGACCGGCTTTTACCAACAGCGTTTCCCTGACATTTTATTTGCGGTATAACCGCAAAGACGATTTGCGCTATTTTGATTTTGAGGAGGTGTACGAGCAATATACCGGACGCGGGTCTAATTATGTTATCGGAAAAATCAACCTGGAAAAATTAATTAAAATTAAAGATGTCCTACCCGGACTTCCGGTTTTCCTCGGTGTAATGTGAGATATCTTTCGATAATTTTGGTTCTATGTCGATTTGTGTGGGGTGCATTTTAATGAAATAACAAATAACAATCCACAAAAACCAAATAATCACCAATGCATCAAAAATCAATAACCGAAACAGAATGAAGATGGGAATCATAAATGTATGTATCACAAACCTTCTTTACGCTTTGAATAACAGTTATATGTATCATTATTCATGCTAAAATTTAAGGGGACTTCTAATAATTTGAGATTGAATATTGAGATTTATTTGTTATTTGTCTCTTTGTTATTTGGAATTTTTTGACGTTTTTTCCTTACACGGCACCAAGACATCCTGATATACCCACCATAAACAACATAGACCCAAAATTTTTATCGTCTATAAAAAACTCTGAAAATCTTGATGCGAACCAATTATTAGAAGTCCCCATTAGCTTTTTATCAAAACAGGAGTGGTATAATATCTCTTTTTCGTAATCGAATCATAATCGTTGAAAAAGCTGAATAAAATAGAGGTTAAATTTTGGTAGATTCAAAAAGTTTGTATTTTTGCAGCCTCAAAGCGGTCCCGTAGCATAATTGGATAGTGCACCTGACTACGGATCAGGAGGTTGCAGATTCGAATTCTGCCGGGATCACTTGAATATCAAGCCTTTGGAAGGAAACTTCCAAAGGCTTTTCTTGTAATCTATTGCAACTCATCGGGCTTTCGCAGAAGCAGGCGTATTCTCCACCTGAATTTCACCACCGGGGCCGGGCTGGAAGACAAGAACCGGTTGGGGGTTTCCCGTTTTTGCTCATAATCTTTTTGCCGCAAAAATCAGAAAACTATTTCTCTCAGACAAGATGCCCGTGGCTGTAGGGATACAACTTTATTACAATCGGCCAAAGTACGCGAAACAATCACGCTTCCAGTGGAGATTTGTGCTGTTCTTTCAGGATTGAAAATCCTGATGCTCATTACATTCGGGTTACAAACCCGAATGAGCGATGGTTAATACCATTTGTTTTTCAAAATGCGCCTTCGTGCATTTTGAAATTTATCATTATAGGACAATATTCTGCTCTTCCAGGTTGCAAACCTGAAAGTTTGGGGTTACAGGATTTAAAATCCTTTTCCCGGGACGTTGGAGATTGGCAGCACAGGAGGGATGGGGTGAAATATTATCAATTTATTACAATCGGTCAAAGCACGCGAAGCATTCGCGCGCCAGAGGGGTAAACGAGCCGTTTGCAGTGGTTTTCTTTTTTCCGGTATGCTAAAAAGCGGAGAGTGAGGCTCCTGAACCCAACTCTCAAAACTCTTTTATCACAGGCTTTTCTGTAATCTTGTTTTTCAAAGACCACCGAATAAGCCACCGCCTTTATTACACTGCTTTACGTTAAAATGAACTCTTTTACCTGCTATAAAAGTACAAAAAATATGATATTCTCCTTTCATCATTTATCGTCTTTTTTCTTTTTATATCTTACACTCAGTTTAGTAAGCAAATCAATGAAATCTTTACATAATTTTTTTACATTTGTGTCCCTTTTAACAAAACCCTTCATTTGGCAATCATAAGCCTTAAATGATCAACGAATTAACCAACATAGAAAACCAGGTTCATCCTGATATGTTAAAGGCTGCCTTTGCAAGGTATGTCCCTGATTTCTCTCTGAACTACCTTGGTAATCCTGGAAATCCAGGTGCTAAGGAAAACATTGTCCTTGAAATCTCTCCCGGTTACTTCATTATTCTTGAAAAATTCAAAAGATTATTCTTTAACGAGTTATGCCGCATCAGATATGCCATGCAGGATGGCAAAATACACAAAACCGAAGATGTCTTTTCAAACTACATATCTGTAAATTACAGCTGTGTAATTCAGATCGGAAGAGCACACGTCTGAACTCCAGTCACATTCCTTTATCTCGTATGCCGTCTTCTGCTTGAAAAAAAAAAAAAAACAAAACCAAAACAAAAAAAAAACACAAACAAAAAAAAAAAAAAAAAACAGACATGTCATCACAACTTCTACG
>CAJVXP010000040.1 GCA_913009685.1 uncultured Bacteroidota bacterium | reverse complement strand
TTTCGTGTTTTTTTTTTTTTAATGATACGGCGACCACCGAGATCTACACTCTTTCCCTACACGACGCTCTTCCGATCTGGTATGGTCATATTCGTGTTGCATGATGCGTGCCCGGATGCCTTCAAACTTCTCACTTTTATGAAAATTGAAATTTTCATCGTAATAACTCATGTAAATAACCGGCTTGCGCGAAACATACTCGTTGATGCCGGGAACACTCAGGCAACCCTCTTCAAACTCCCACTCCTCGCCTTCTTCCCCGGTGATTTGTGCATTAATAAAAACCCTTTTAAAATCCTTTGCTTCAGGATGTTCTTCTTCAAAAGGTGTTGCATCTACCAAAAAAAGACGAATGGTCCGGTTCACTTGTTGTGCAGCCAGCCCTACTCCGTTTGACTCATGCATGGTTTCAAACATGTCGGCAATGAGTTTCTCCAGTCCGGGATAATTTTTGTCAATATCCTCTCCCTTTTTTTTCAAAGCAGGATGTCCGTATGCAGTGATTGGTAACATAAAGTTTCTATTTTACTGATTCAAGATAAGATTGCAGGATCAGGGTCGCGCTGATGGTATCGACGAGAGCCTTATTGCGACGTTTTTTCTTTCCCAGTCCGCTATCAATCATTGTTTGAAAAGCCATTTTTGATGTAAAACGTTCATCGAAACGTTCGATTTTCATTTCCGGAAACGTTTTTCTCAGTTTCCTGACAAAAGGCTCCACAAACCGGCTCGAATCGGACGGGCGGTTCATCATGTCGCGGGGCTCACCCACCACAATCACCTCAACATCTTCACGTTTCAAATAATTCGAAAGATACGTCCAAATGTCTTTTGCTGCCACAGTCTCAAGCCCGGTAGCAATGATTTGCAACTCGTCGGTAACCGCGATACCCACTCTTTTTTGTCCGTAATCAATAGCTAAAATTCTCCCCATAATTCTGCTGCAAAAATAATATTTTAATGGTATCCTTATGAAATTCCGGCATCAGTAAAACCGGGGGCTACAATTTTTGAGATTCAATGCTGATTTTGAACCGTTTGTGGGGCTTCACAGGGGTTTCCAAAGGATGGGTTTTCAAGGTCTCCGGAATAAAAACAGCACATATAGTATTGGCAGCATGCACGAGGTATTTCCGTTTGTCAGCCGGCGTACCATCCATAATGGCAGCAAATACTTCCGGTCGCATTTTTTCGGGATGATACGCATAATCGTGCCATACCACAATGCTTTTGTCGTGAACCAAATGAGCAAAAACGTTTTCCGTATCCTTTTTTACAACATCATAATGGTGGTCGCCATCGATAAAAATCAAATCGAATTTTCGGTTAAATCCGGCAAAATCGAAAGTCAGCGAGTTCTCCTCCAAATGGGTAATGTTTTCCCTTCCTTTGGAGAAGAAACCATGTAAATCAGCGTATTTCTCATCCATCCCTTTTTCCAGCATCTCCTTTTTGGAGAGATTCAAGGTGAAACACCGGGATGCCACATCGGCTACATTAGCCACACTTTCGCCACGCCATGTACCAATCTCAAAATACTGACAATCAGAATATTTCTTTGCCAGCAACTTCAACAGTGCGATATCTGTCGGTAAAGACCCACCATCCAAAAACGCAAAAGTATTCAGCACCTCCGAAAATTCCGGGAAGAGTGTATCCAGCTCTATCACCGGCAACCCCTTTTCAGGATAGTTTCTCTTACTCAGATACTTTCCCCAGATCTTATCATCTGCCAGCACCAGGTTCAACAGCCACGGATTTTGGAGAATGGCGCCTATGGCTTTGAGCGACTTTTTTATTTTTTTCATTTGTTGTACATCATTTTTGAAATACGGGATTTATGACCGTCCCAGTTTCCGGAAAGCGGATAGAATAAGATTCAAATCTTTTTGGACACTATAATCCCGGGCATATAAAACATTGAGTTTCTGTAGGATTCCTTCGTCCGGCACGTCAGGTTTCATGCCATCTGCCGGTGAAAGCACACCTCGTTTTATATCCGGTAAATGAATAGCTGCATCGCCCACAGGAGCATAACCCACCCACGATTTGGAGCCGAACAAAACTTTAAAGATATTTTTAAAAAAGCCTATCGGATATCTTACAAAAAATGAAATTACAGGATAAAGTACCAAAAACACCAGCGACGTTATCATATCAAAAAGTCGCTTGCTTCGCAGGTTTGCCGGTTTATCCACCGAATTGATATCCACTGTGTATAATTCGCCCTGCGTGTTGATGGAACTGCTACCGATAATAGAAAGGCTGTCTTCCGGGGCGATTTTAAAATCGACCTGTTCCGATTTCCATCCGGTCATTTTGTCAATAATGGTCTGATGAGATATACTTTTTGAGCAGAAAATAACTTCATCGACAGAAAAGATATTGATAATATCTTTTACCTGTAAGATATTTCCCAAAAAGCCTTTCGGCTTTTCTGCTTTTTCATCAGGACTTATGAGTCCGACAAAGCCAGGGGTAACATAAGAATTTTCCAGAATAGACGCCACTCGCCCGGCCTCTCTTTCATCGCCAATAACCAGAAACCGCTTGTTGGCCGGCTTTCCGAGTTTAAATCCAGGGATGCTCAGAACATGAAGCAAAAACCGTAGCGCACTCAGGCTGACAAGCGCCCAGGCCATATCCGTGAGAATCTGTCCCCGCGAAAATCGCAAATTATCCGGCATGAGCGCATACAGGATAAGTATTAAAACGGTTCCCGAAAAAATTCCCCGTATCACCGGGCGGATACGTAACGGTTTGTCATATCCCCCGTTAAAGTAAATAGCTATAATCCAAATGATTACATACGATGGTAGAACAAAATGCAAAAACAGAGGGGGGTAGTGCCCCCCGTTGGGATAGATAATATTATTCTCCCAGAACATTTTGACGAGAACAACCCCGCCAAACAAAATAAACGTGTCCAGTATCGGTAAAATTAATTTTTTGAAAAAGCGGGACAGGATAGCGAGGAAAGCGCGGAAATAGATGGCGATATTGATGAAAAAGGCAAAGGCCCTGGCTCTTTTGGTCGTAAAATGTTTCCGGGCAAAAACCACCATAGCCCGGTAAAAGACCAGCACATAGTTCACGCTGCTTTTCTTTGTACTTTCGCCTTTGTAGTGAATGATGCGCGTTTCCGGAAAATAATAGTTGTTATAGCCGCCCCGGGTTATCCGGTACGAAAGGTCGATATCTTCACCATACATAAAAAATATTTCGTCCAGCAAACCGATTTCATCCAGGACACTCTTCCGTAACAACATGAACGCCCCGGCCAGAATATCGACTTTGTGGATTTTATTTTCATCAAGATATCCCAAATGGTATTTTGAAAAACGTTTTGAATGCGAAAAAAGTGATGATAACCCGAAAATTTTATAGAAAGCCGTAGCAGGTGTAGGCAACCCTCTCTTCGATTCGGGAAGGAATTTCCCTGAGCCATCCACCATTTTTACCCCGAGTCCGCCGGCATCGGGATGGGCATCCATAAAATCAATAACTTTTGTGAAAGTATCATCCTCCACAACCGTATCAGGATTCAATAGTAAAACATATTCACCTTTTGCCTGCCTGATAGCCTGATTGTTGGCTTTTGCAAATCCAAGGTTCTCTTTGTTAGCAATAACCTGCACCAGCGGAAACTTTTCACGGACCATTTCAACAGAACCGTCTACCGAATTGTTGTCTACCACAAAGATTTCTCCCTCTACATTTTCCAAAGCTTTCTTTACAGAGATAAGACATTGCTCAAGAAAAGGCTTAACATTGTAATTAACAATAACTATGGAGAGCTTCATGGTTTACTATTCAATCTTGCTTCAAAAATATAACATAATCGGCTATGTGCAATAATACCAAATATATTTCAGAAGACAATGTGAAATAATCTTGTATTTTTTCTCAAAAGCCCCATTTAACTTCAAGGGTTCTTTGTTGATTGGATTACAATTATATGTACCATTATTCATGCTAAAATTTGAATATTGGGATTTATTTGTTATTTGGAATTTTTTGACGTTACACGGCACCAGGACATCCTGATATGCCCACTATAAACAACATTGAACCACTTTAAGCAACTCCTATGTGATAATTACTATTTTTGCTATTCAAACATGATTTTTAAAAACATCCTTCATACGGCGGGAACACGCATTCTGAATGCACTGTTTAATTTGGTTGTCCTTTTGCTGATAACCAATTTTATTGGCAGCAAAGGATTTGGAATAATCAGTCTGATAGTTCTTGACATAACTGTTATCCAGTTATTTATAGGATTACTGGCAGGTGGTACACTCATTTATTTTGCATCGCGGAGCGAAACGGCGCCGTTACTTCTTACTTCTTACCTGTGGATTTTATTTATTGTTTTGCTTTTCGTGGGAGCGGGCTGGCTAACCTGGCACTTTTATCCGTCATTGATGCATGTGGTTGTTCCCGAAGGATTTAGTACAGACATTTTGGTATTGGCGCTGCTTAACGGTTTTATGCAGGTACATTACAATTTGCTTATCGGTCAAAAGCGGATTCCGGCTTACAATCTTATTTTCACTCTTCAGATTACACTTTTCCTGATTCTGTTTCTTACAGAAATACTCGTTAAAAAGCAGACCGGACCGGAAGCTTATGTTTTTGCACTGTACTTTTCATGGGGAACGGGTGGTCTTTTGGGCTTTTACAGTGTATTGAAAAAAGTGAAACATTTTTCAATCCGTGGCTGGATATCTGTTTCCAAAAAGATTCTAATTTACGGTCTGCCTACCCAGTCGGCGGTTATGCTGCACATTGCCAACAAACGTTTAAGCTTTTATTTTATCCGGATTTTTGCCGGCCTCTCCCCTTTGGGAATTTACAGCGCCGGCGTGCAACTTACCGAAGGGCTGCGGCTGATTGGCCAAAGCATTTCGCTGGTACAATACAGTGTTATCTCCAATAGCAAAGACAAAGATTACGCACGCACATTAAGTATCCGCTTGATGAAGTTTACTTTGCTACTTACTTTTTTTGCCCTGCTTATACTCCTGGCAATTCCACGAAATGTTTATCAACTTGTTTTCAGTCAGGCTTTTGGTGTAATAAAAACGATTATATTAATTCTAAGCCCGGGAGTTATGGCGCTGGCAGCAAACACCATCTTCAGCCATTACTTCTCAGGCGTAGGCAAACCGGCGGTTAACCTGCATGCCAACATTATCGGGTTTGTATTTACCCTGCTGTTTGCTTTCCTTCTTATTCCGCCTTTTGGCTATATCGGCGCTGCCGCAACGGCTTCTCTGAATTATCTCGCCAGCGTAATCTATCAGTATATCGTATTTAAAAAGCAAACCCAAACTCGTTTTTCCGAATGGATTCCGCGCAAAGGTGATGTGAGACTTTTTATGACGACTATAAAACAGCTTTCAAACAAACAGGGAGTCCATGAAAATTAGTAAAGCGGGAAAAGGTATTCTGCTCGCCGTAGGCGCAGCGTTCGCGGTGAGTAATGTTTATATCTTTAGCAAAGCAGCCCTCAACGAAATTCAACTTCCTCAATTTGGTTTCTACTGGTTCGGACTGGGTATTTTCTGGAATCTGATTTATATTTTCTCCTATAAAAAACAGAAAAAATTAAAAAGCATTCAAAGAAAGTCGTGGGGAGCACTGCTGCTGATTGCCATATTGGAAATGTTTGGGACATTATTCTTTTTTCTCGCATTGAAAACGGTGGAAAATCCTGCTGTGATTTCTTTCCTGGCAAACATCAACCCTTTGTTGGTCACCACGCTCGGAATCCTCATGCTCAAAGAGCGTTTTAACCGTTACGAATTTGTCGGGATGCTGATTACGCTTTTTGGGGCATTGATGATCTCTTTCCGCGGGCAGGGAACCATAAGCAATCTTTTTATTTCCGGAACAGAATATGTCTGGATTTCGGGAATTATCTATGCCTTTTCCAATATTGTGGCCAAAAAAAATATTCAGTCGCTGGATGCTTCCTTTCTGGCACTTGCCAGACTAATACTTCTTTTTGGGCTGTCGCTGGCGGCCATGATAATGATGAAATTACCTTTTGCCATACCCCTTTCCGCTTTAGGAAACGTGGCTATTGGTTCGGTTATGGGTCCTTTTTTAACCGCAACACTGGGTTATCTTTCTCTGAAATACATCGAAGTTTCCAAAGCATCTATTGTTCGCAGTGTGCGCAGTCTGTTTGTGCTGGCCGGTGCTTATCTTTATTTCGGAAGTCTGCCCACACAGGTTCAGATTATCGGCGGACTGTTCACTATGGCAGGCGTTGTTTTCATCTCATTGGGAAAGCTTCGCATAAATTACAAAAACCGGAGCTTCCGAAAAGCATAAGTCGAATCATGAGCCTGCTCCAATAATCTCCAGGGCGTCTTTGAGAGCAAAGCGAAGTAATCTCAACCACCAGACAACATGCTATTTAAAAGATTGCTTCAGTCGTTCCTCCTTCGCAAAGACGCCTTTTATTATTTTTCGGAGTGGGCGGCTTCAATAATTAAAAAGGTGTGTTTTTTATTATTTATGTGTAAAAAACCCCGTTATTAATATTCGAGCAACTCTTTTGCTGCGGCAGCAATCTTTTCAGTATTGGGAAGTATCGCTTTTTCCAGAATACGGTTAAAGCCGACCGGAGTAAAGGTTGAACCGACACGTTTTACGGGAGCATCAAGATACTCAAAGGCTTTATCGGTTATCATTGCCACAACCTCTGCGCCAAAGCCGGCGAAAACTTTGTCTTCGTGAACAACCAATGCGCGGTTTGTTTTTTTCACCGAGGCAAGAATCGTCTCCTCATCCAACGGGAGTAACGAGCGAATATCAATCACCTCCACACTTTTTCCCGGTTCTTTTTCAAGCTGGTCAGCAACCTGCAGGCACATAGGGACAGTATTTCCATAAGTGATAATGGAAAGGTCATTCCCTTCGCGGCGGATTCTCGCTTTGCCGAAAGGTACTTCAAAATCGTCGGGCACAACAGCTTCACTTGAAGGATCGTTATACATGGCTTTGGGTTCCAGGAAAAGCGTAATACCTTTTGAGCGAATGGCTGTACGCAGCAATCCGGCAGCATCATCGGCAAACGAAGGATATACCACACGCAATCCGGGCAGGGTTGTCAGTGTTGCTTCAATATTTTGCGAATGATAAAGCCCGCCACCAATATATCCGCCCGAAGCCAGCCGGATGGTCATATTGGGTGAGAACTGACCGTTACTTCGCCAGTAGTCGTGGGAGCTGTCTACCAACTGTTCCATAGCCGGCCAGAAATAATCTGCAAATTCAGCTCCTTCAATCACCACCCTGATTTTGTCATTAAAACGGGTCATACCGTTGGAAGTCCCCACAATGTAATCTTCGGCAATGGGCGCATTGAATACTCTGATATGTCCGAACTCTTTCTGCATCCCTTTGGAGACATTGAAAATTCCGCCTTTTTCTTTGTTGGCCATGTCCTGTCCCCAGATATAAGTATCCGGATTATGACGAAATTCAGCCTTCAATGTTGAATTTAAAGCTTCAATAAGCCGCATTTTCTTTCCGTTGGTTCCGTCATGGGTTCCATCGGGATATTTTTTACTCACATAAGGTTCCGGAGAGACGAAGTCAAAAATTGATTTTGGGTCGGGGTCAGTGGCTCTGATAACTTTTTTATGTGCAGCAGAAATAATTGTTTTTGCCTCTTTATCCATGATTTTCAACTCTTCCTCCGTGAATTTGCCGGAGTGTATAAGCTGAATCCGGAAACGGATAAGCGGGTCAGAAAGCTTTACACAATGGCGCTCGTTTTCATCACGATACAACTCCTGACGGTCGGAATTGGAATGCGAATGGATGCGCACACAGTTAGCATGCACAATAACGGGAAGGCTGTTTTTCAGTGCGTACTCTTTGGCGGCAAACAGGGTATTCATGGAGTTAAAGATATTTTTTCCATCGCAATACATAATTTTCAGGTTTCGGATACCCCGATAGTTCTCGGCAGCCCGCACATTGGCCGACTGGTCTGCCTGAGGCACTGAAATACCATATTTGTTATCCTGAAAAACGAAAATCACCGGAACTTTTTCCTTGGCTGCCCCGTTGATGGCTTCAAAAACATAGCCTTCGGAGGTGGAAGATTCTCCCTGCGAGCTGATGGCAACGCCTCCGCCTTTGTAAATTTTTATGGAACGGGCAACGCCCACAGCATGCAGGGTATGGTTTCCGGTAGCCGAAGATACGTTTTGAATATGCCATTCGGGCTTGGCAAAATGGTTAGACATATGTCGCCCGCCACCGGCCACATCGGCAGCTTTTGAAATTCCATTCAATATAATTTCCTCTGCTGTAAGCCCGGCTGAAATAGCCGTGAGCATATCGCGATAATAAGGAAACAGAAAATCTTTTTCGCGGTCGAATACCTGACCAATAGCCAGTTGAATGCCATCATGACCGGCATACGGGGCATGATACGACCAGCCCAGCGCCTGTTTGAGATAATTAGGCGCTTTTTCATCCAATTGCCTGCCCAGCGTTAAGAGCCGGTACCATTTTGATAGAGTTTCTTTTTCTGTATTATCTAATGTAAATTGTCTTGTCTGTGACATGAAATTATATGTGATTAATTTTCATGCAAAGATACAAATTTTTATTATTTGTATTTAGTCCAGATAAATGAATTTTACATCAGGGAAGGTCTTCGTAATACATTGATAACGCCGCAACCGGAAGAGCATAAAAAGAGGCCATTCGCGTAAGCGGACGGCCTCTTAAAAACTTACAAATATATGAAAAACTACTCTCCGAGAACTTCCAGCATCTTACTGCCAAGTTCGGCGGGAGAGTCAACCACGTGAACACCACATTCACGTAAAATTGCTTTTTTAGCCTCGGCAGTATCGGCTTTGCCGCCAATAATAGCTCCGGCATGTCCCATGGTTCGGCCTTTTGGAGCTGTAGCTCCGGCAATAAAGCTCACCACAGGTTTGGTTCCGTATTCTTTAATATAATAAGCTGCATCTGCTTCCATGCTACCGCCAATTTCGCCAATCATCACGATCCCTTTGGTTTCGGGGTCATTCATAAAAAGTTCCACAGCTTCTTTGGTGGAGGTACCAATAATCGGATCGCCGCCAATGCCGATGGCAGTTGTCTGTCCCAGCCCGGCTTTGGTGAGTTGGTCAACGGCTTCATAAGTAAGGGTTCCCGAGCGGGAAACAATTCCCACTTTGCCTTTGGCATGAATAAAACCGGGCATAATACCTACTTTTGCTTCACCTGGAGTAATCACTCCGGGGCAGTTAGGACCAATTAGCCGGCAATCTTTATCTGATAAATACTCTTTTACTTTCACCATATCTGCTGTAGGAATACCTTCGGTAATACAAATAATGACTTTGACACCGGCCTCGGCAGCTTCCATTATGGCATCTGCGGCAAACGGAGGAGGTACAAAAATAATGGAGACATCGGCATCGGTCTGACCAACAGCATCCTTTACCGTGTTAAATACCGGCTTGCCCAAATGGGACTGACCACCTTTTCCGGGGGTTACTCCCCCGACTACATTGGTACCATACTCGATCATTTGAGAGGCGTGAAAAGTACCTTCGCCCCCGGTAAAACCCTGAACGAGAACTTTTGAATCATTATTGACTAATACACTCATTTGTTAAAAATTTTGTATCTTTATTTTATGAAGTGCCAAAGGTAATATGTTTTGCTGAACCATCTGAAATATCTTGCTTATTTTTGTTTTTTATAATTAATTATAAATTAGGCCATGAAAAGCTCAGAATCAAATAGTTACAACCCGGACACCATCTGTGCGGTAGCTACTCCTCCCGGAATGGGGGCCATCGCAATTGTCAGAATATCAGGGCAAAAAAGTCTTGAAATAGTGCTAAAGTGCTTTGTTTCAAAAAATTCAAAGCTTTCACCTGAAAACATTCAAAGTCATCATCTCTATTTCGGTGAGATATTGAATGAAGGAAAGGTACTTGATGAGGTTTTGGTCAGCTATTTTAAGGCTCCCCACTCCTACACCGGCGAAGATGCCGTAGAGATTTCCTGCCACGGCTCGGAGTATATCCAACAGATGCTACTACAAACAATTATTGAGTCAGGGGCAAGGATGGCACGGCCCGGAGAATTTACCCTCAGGGCATTCCTTAACGGGAAAATGGATTTGTCACAAGCGGAGGCAGTGGCAGATTTAATTGTTTCCGAATCGAAAGCGGCCCATCGGATGGCTATCCGGCAAATGCGGGGAGGGTTTTCCGAAAAGATTGCCGAACTACGGAAAAAGCTGGTGGATTTTGCTTCGCTGCTGGAGCTGGAGCTGGACTTTGGCGAGGAGGATGTGGAATTTGCAGACAGGAGCCGCTTTACACAACTTTTGGAAGAAACAAAAAAAGAACTTATACGGTTGAAAGAATCTTTTAAAATGGGGAATGTGCTTAAAAAAGGAATTCCGGTAGCCATCATCGGCAAACCCAATGTTGGTAAATCTACATTGCTCAACGCCATCCTTAACGAAGAAAAAGCTATTGTTTCAGAAGTCCCCGGCACCACCCGCGATGCCATCGAAGATACCATTGCGCTGGAAGGTTATTCTTTTCGTTTCATCGACACCGCCGGATTGCGCGATTCGACCGACGTAGTGGAAAATATGGGTATTGAGAAAACTTATGACAAAATCAACCTGGCCAGCCTGATTCTTTACGTTTGTGATATCAGCAGCATGAATAAAGAGAGTATAAAAGAGGTGTTGGAAGAGTTTAAAACCTATATTCATAATAAAAACAAACATTTTATTCTTGTGGCCAACAAAATTGACCAGCTTGCCGAGATACCCGGACATTTGAAAGAGTTACTGGAACTGGAAACCGTTTTTGTCTCAGCCAAACGTAAGGAAAATATACATTTACTGGCAGAAACACTGGTGAACCATGTTAAAAACGACAGCCCCGGGGATGATATTCTCGTAAACAATTCACGCCATTTTGAGGCCTTAGCGCATGCACTGGAATCTATCATTGAGATAGAGAAAGGATTTAAAAACAACATTCCTACCGATCTGGTAGCTATAGATGTACGGCAGGCACTTTATCATTTGGGATCTATTACCGGCGAAGTAACTTCCGATGAAATACTTGGAAATATCTTCGGGAAGTTTTGTATCGGAAAGTAAAGTTATTTTCCTTTATTTGTCAAATGCTTGCTATTCCTCACTTTCAGACCAATAACCACTACTTTGTTTTCCCTCTTTTGATGTTATATGTTGTTTTTTTGCTGCTAATTTGTGTCTTTGTAAACTATTAACAGCAAATAGCAGCAAAAAATGAAAGTACATTTAAGAAAAAGGAAACAACCCAAATGAAAGGGTATTTACAAGTTTTTTTGTTTTTCACACCTCAAAGATACGGAATATCAATGAGATAACCTAATCTCTTCTCCCCTTTTTTTGCTTTTTTATGAATAATTCAGGTTAAAAAGTAAATGATACCGATACGAGGTACTTCTACAACCTACGGCCATTCCTTGTTGTTGCAAAAGCATGAAGAAAATTGTTTAGTTTTGGATCCTAAAATAAATTGTCCGATTAACAGGGACGAACCAAGAGAGAGCGATATTGAAACCGTTGTATAAAAACCGGGATACTGAAATATGGGAACGTTTTAGAAACGGCGACGAACAAGCCTTTTCCAATATTTTCGATACCTACCATGTACAACTATTCGAATATGGGCAACGATTCACAACCGACAAATACTTGGTGAGAGACAGCATACAGGATTTGTTTTTCGAACTGGCCCGAAAAAAAGAAAAGCTCTCTCCTACCGATAATATCCTGTTCTACCTACTGAGATCGCTCCGGCAGAAAATGTTTGCAAACATACGAAAGGCGAACAAGAGGAACAGAGCAGAGATCAATTATGAACGGTTAGAGGAATTCCGGTTGAGCTATTCCACCGAAACCGATCAGGAAGAAAAAGAACTCAGACTTGATTTGTTAGCTCGGGTGGCAACAATATATTGCCAATAAGACCGAAGATTTTTTCAAAGTTTTTGATTTTGACGGTTATCATATTGACCAGTTGGGCAATAGAGACAAAAACTTATATACATATAACGGAGTTTCCGTT
>CAJVXP010000039.1 GCA_913009685.1 uncultured Bacteroidota bacterium | reverse complement strand
TACTTTTAAAATACATCCTGACAAAGGAAAAGTTTCGCTTGAGATGCGCCACACCAACATCCCGGATGAAGCTTATGACGAAATTACAGAAGGTTGGAAAAAATATTTCCTCGGACGGATCAAAGAATTTTTGGAACTCTGACTTTCTTCCAATAGCAACATCAATTTATTCGAAAACAAAAAGGGACGAAAGAGAGTTTATGCTTAATTTTGCTCTCTACAATTATAAATTGACATAAACCATGATTCAACGTAAACAAACCATTTTTCTGTTGCTGGTCGTCATTGCTTCGGCCATCAGCTTTTTCTTTCCGCTGGCCGATTTTATCGGTGCCAAAGATTCGGTTATCCTCTTTGTCCAGAAAGCCAACAGCCTGGTTCCCGGCTCTGCCTTTAACCAAAACGGCTATTTTAGTCTTCCGCTACTTTCCACAACCGGTTTTGTGATGCTGTTTTCGCTGATTACCATTTTCCTGTACAAAAACCGGAAAGTCCAAATGCAAATCATTAAAGTGTGTATCCTCGTGGAAGTGGTGTTTATCGGGCTTTTCTTTTTGTACTACGTGGATTTTCTGGAAAAACTTACCGGAGGCACCGCCGAGTACAAGACCGCTGTTTTCATGCCGTTGATAAGTCTGGTTTTTCTGGTACTGGCCTACCGTGGCGTATTGCAGGACGAAAAACTGATACGCAGCGCCGACAGATTGCGATAAGCGTTAAATCTTCCTGTGCCGGTCAATATCCAGTATCTCCAAATCTTTTGGCCGTGCTTTTTCGATGACAAACCGAACCATAGTTATACTTTTGTGAAAGCCGGAATGGCCGGCAGCACCGGGATTGATGTGCAAAAGTCCGTATTTGTTGTCGGGCACGACCTTTAAGATGTGCGAATGTCCCGAAATAAAAAGTCCGGGACGATATTTTAGTATCAATTCCCTCGCTTGCGGCGAATAACGTCCGGGATAGCCGCCAATGTGTATCATCAGCACTTTCAGCCCCTCCACCGTAAAAAATGCAACTTCCGGAAAATCTTTTCGTAATGCACCACCATCAATGTTGCCGTAAACCGCACGAACCGTTGCAATAGATTCCAGCCGTTCAATTACCTCCACACCACCAATATCTCCGGCATGCCATATCTCATCACAACCGGTAAAAAATTCCGGAATCCGTGGGTGAAAATAGCTGTGTGTATCGGATAAAAGTCCTATGTTTCTCATAATTATTGGCGCCAAATGTACATAAAAGATTGCTATAATCCGGATAGCCCGCTTTCAAAAAGTTCTTGGCAGGTTTAGTTACAAACACAACAAATTATTGGACTAAGCTAAAAAAATAAGCCCATAATTAAAAAGTATTGAAAATTATTTTTACATTTACAACAAATTTTAAACCAAATAGTTGCCGGAAAACACCTTTTAAATTGACATGTTTTGGCGACTATTAAGTGATTATCTATTATTTAATAACCTTAAAACAATTTAATTATGAAAAAATTTACAGTTTTAGCAGTCTTCCTTTCCTTTATTATGATAGGTTTTACATCCTGTAAAAAGGGTACGACCATTACTTGTAACCTGGCCAAAGCGGATAAAGCTCCGGTTGATATGACCATCACTTTCAAAGCCATCGGGACAGGGGATGGTACAATTTCATCGCTTACTTACAAAACAAGCACAAAAGAAGAAACCATTTCCAATCCGGCTCTTCCATGGTCAATTACTGCCGACGCAGCAGCAGGAACGAATATTTCCATCACGGCTACCGGCACAACAAAAGATGGTAGTGTAACTATTTCGTATGAAGGAAAAAGCGGGGGATCTGAAATTTCGGGAAGTGATTTTTGTTCGCATTCCAATTAACTAATACCGATAATGACACTGAATTGGCGATATAAATTGTTTCTTTTTTAAACGATTTTGCACCACGATTTTCCCAACAGTACCTCAATAAAGTTGCTTAAGGGGACTTAAATTCTATACTTTCGATTTTTGTTATCTTTCCGGATACAAATATTCCATTATCTTTACTTAAAAATTAAACATGGAATTTTTATTTGCACTTCTCGGACTTCTTACGGGTTTTATTGTAACCTATTTTTTTATAAATCAGAAACTTAAATCGCAAAAAGCAGAATTTGAAAAACAAACGGAAAAGCGCTCCACCACAGCTCTGACAGAGAAAATGGAGTTGGAAAAACAGCTCGGCATTTTAGACGAACGCGTCTCTTCCCTGCAAAAGGAAAAAGATGAAGCAACCCGGAAGCAGCAGGTCACCCAAAAAGAAAAAGAAGAAGCCGAATTAAAAATTGCAACCCTGAAATCAGACTACAACCACTTGCAGGAACGCCTGGACAACGAACGCAAAGAGGTGGAAAAATTACAGGAAAAATTCAAAGCCGAATTTCAGAATATGGCCAACGCCATCCTCAAACAAAACACCCGTGAATTCAACGAAACATCGCATAAAAGCATGAGCGACCTGTTGAATCCGCTAAAAGAAAAGATTACCGATTTTGAAAAAAAGGTGGAAGAAACTTACCAAAAGGGGAAAATTGACCAGACGGTTTTGAAGGAAGAGCTGAAACGCCTGCAGGATCTGAACATGAAACTGGGCGAAGAGGCCGGCAACCTGACAAAAGCCCTCAAATCGGACTCCAAAAAACAGGGAAACTGGGGAGAAGTAGTTCTGGAGCGGATTCTGGAACGTTCGGGGCTGAACAAAAACGAAGAATATTTCCTGCAGTACACGGCCAAAGGTGAAGATGGCAACACGCTGCGACCCGATGTCCTTATCAATTTGCCCGAAGAGAAACATCTGATTATTGATTCCAAAGTTTCGCTGACAGCGTTTCAGGAATATATTGCTGCCGACGACGAAGCCAAAAGAGAAAAAGCCCTGAAGCAGCACCTGCTTTCCATTCGGAATCATGTAAAAGAGCTGAGTGAAAAGAATTACCACAACCTGAAAGAGCTGAACACGCCGGACTTTGTCCTTATGTTCATGCCCGTGGAGCCGGCTTTCGGAACAGCGGTTCAGGCTGATGCCGACCTTTTTAACTTTGCCTGGGAAAAACGCATTGTAATTGTCAGCCCCACCACACTGCTGGCGACCCTGCGCACCGTTGCCTCTATCTGGAGCCATGAGAAGCAGACCCGCAACGCGCTGGAAATAGCCAAACAGGGAGGAAAACTGTATGATAAATTTGAAGGTTTTTTAAAGGACCTTGAAAAAATAGGCGACAATCTGGAAAAAGCGCAGACTTCATACACCGAAGCCCACAAAAAACTCATCTCAGGCCGTGGCAACCTGCTGGGACAAATAGAAAAGCTGAAAGTCATGGGCGCCAAAGCCACCAAACAAATCGACAAGAAATACCTCGAAGAATAATGAAAATCAAAAATCTGAAACCGGTGTTCGGTGTTCGTTATTCAAAGGAAAAAAACAGCATAAAATGAAAGAAACAGAAGCAACACAGGAGATGGTTTATGGTATTCGTCCACTGTTGGAAGCACTGACTTCCGGCAAAGAGGTCGAAAAGGTATTTCTTCAAAAAGGGATAGGCGGGAGAACTTTCCAGGAGCTGATGCCCCAGCTGAAAGAGCGGGAAATTCCTTTCCAGACAGTTCCCATAGAAAAGCTGAACCGCATAACCCGCAAAAACCATCAGGGCGTAATTGCCTATATCTCGCCGGTTACTTTTTACAGGATAGAACAGCTGCTGCCGGGAATTTATGAATCGGGCCGCGCCCCTTTTATCCTCATTCTTGACAAGGTAACCGACGTACGCAATTTCGGCGCCATCCTGCGGACAGCTGAGAGTGCCGGTGTTGACGCCGTTCTTATCCCATCAAAAGGTGCTGCCCAGCTCAACTCCGGAACCATAAAATCCTCGGCAGGAGCCATATACAAAATTCCCATTTGCCGGGAACACAACCTGAAAGAAGCCATTAACTTCTTGAAAAACAGTGGGCTTCGCATTGCTGCTGTTTCAGAAAAAGCTGAAAAAGTACATTTCGCCGAAGAGCTCACCGGCCCGCTGGCATTAATCATGGGTTCCGAAGGAGAAGGCATCTCCGGCGAATATCTGAAACTGGCTGACGTAAAAGTGCGCATTCCCATGCTTGGCACCATTGCCTCGCTCAACGTCTCGGTGGCAACCGCTGTTTTACTTTACGAAGTAGTCAGACAACGGGAGTTTAACGCACAAAACTGATATCTTCCCCCACGAAAAAAGCCAACCCTTACAGATTGGCTTGTAATACCAAATAAATTTCAAAACGCAATGAAAAATAGTCTTGTGTTATGCGGAATATATTTGAAACACCTTTTAAGAGCGAAGCGAATATTACACACAATTCAAATAATAACCGGTAAAAACATCATTAAAAAAAGTTTAATGCCTTTTCTCCTTGATGCGGGCTTTTTTACCGCGAAGGTTTCTGAAGTAGAAGATACGTGCCCGGCGAACAACACCCACTTTATTCACCATAATCTCCTCAATGAAAGGTGAGGAGATAGGAAAAATACGCTCGACACCCACATTACCGGAAATTTTTCTCACCGTAAAGGTAGCAGTCGGGCCGCTGCCTGCACGTTGAAGAACAACCCCCTGAAACTTCTGCAAACGTTCTTTGTTTCCTTCTTTAATTTTATATATAACAGTGATGGTGTCACCGGCCTTGAATTTCGGGAATTCTTTGACCTCAACACTGTCTTCTACCATCTGTATTAATTCCTGCTTGCTCATTATATTATGCTTTGTATTGGTTACTCAAAAATGAGTGCAAATATACAGCTATTTCGTTAATTGCAAATTTTTCTTCTGAAAAAGTTTTTTACATTTCAAACAACACGAAGAAGACAATAGATTAGGATAAGCAGGGCAGGCTTTCCGTTTTTGTCCCGGCGCCAAAAGCCGAAACAGGCTTCACGCGCCACAAAGCTTTTCAATTAGTAAACATTCCGAGACAGCGCGTTCGCAAAGACGGGGTTCTATAATTTGAGCTGCGTCATGGCGAACATTGTGCCAGGCGTGTGTGCAGGTGCGAAGCCATCTGTAATGCCAACGGCAGGTTTTGTAGCAGGGAGATTGTTATTTGTTATTTATCAAAACGCTGCCCACACAAATCGACATAGGGCCTTATTTATCGGCAATTTAGAATCATAATTGGTATTGTTCATCTCATTTGTTTCTTGAAAGAAAGTAATTATTAAAAGCCCCCTTAAAAAGTTTCCCTTTAAATAGTAATTTTGCAGCACATTTAATAATTGAAAAATCATGAGGAAAAATATTGTTGCCGGCAACTGGAAAATGAATAAAACCTTTCAGGAAGCCGAAGAGCTGATTGATCAGATTGTTGTGAGCATGGAAGATATGAGTCTCAGATGTGAGGTGATTGCCTGCCCGTCTGCCCTGTATCTCGAGATGGCTTCGGATTATGCCGAAGAGAGCCGCATTAAAATTGGTGCACAGAATGTCAGCGAATACGAAAAGGGTGCTTTCACCGGCGAAATTTCAGCCTCCATGCTGGCTTCGGTGGATATTCAATATTGTATTGTCGGCCACTCCGAAAGAAGAAAATATTTCAACGAGACGCACGAACAGCTCGCTAAAAAAGTAGATGTCCTGCTTGACTTCGGCATTAAGCCCATCTTCTGCTGCGGCGAAGTGCTGGAAGAAAGAGAAAAAGAGATTCATTTTGAAGTGGTAAAAAAACAACTCGAAGAGAGCCTGTTTCACCTGAACGAAGATGAATTTTCCAATGTTGTAGTTGCCTACGAACCTGTCTGGGCTATCGGTACCGGAAAAACCGCATCCCCCGAACAAGCACAGGAGATGCATGCTTTTATCAGGAGCCTGATTACGGAAAAATACGGCATGGAAACGGCTAATGAAGTAAGCATTCTTTACGGCGGGAGCTGTAACCCGGGCAATGCCAAAACTCTCTTTGCCAACAAAGACGTGGATGGCGGACTCATTGGAGGCGCTTCGCTGAAAGCGGAAGACTTTTTGAAAATTGCTGCCAGTTTCGAATAATTTTCTAACAGGACGGCAAAGTCTTTCTACCTTACCGTCCTGTTATTATCTCAATTTTTGCTATGAACTACTACCGGTTAAAATGCCCGAAACAACCTGACCAGGAACAAAACGAAATCCTTATTGCACAACTGGCGGATGTTGGTTTTGAGAGTTTTGAGGAGACCGACACTCATATTTTGGCTTACATTCAGGAAAGCGATTATTCGCAAAACATCGCTAATGAGGTGGCCCCGTGCAAAGAATTTCTAACTTCCGGCGAAGCCTCGGTTGCCTTTATTCCCGAACAAAACTGGAATGCCGTATGGGAAAGCAACTATCCGCCGGTAACAATTGCCGGAAGGTGTTACATTTATGCGCCGTTTCATGAAAAAAGGCCGGAAATTGAATTCAACATTCTGGTAAAACCCAAAATGGCGTTCGGAACGGCACATCACGAAACCACCGCGCAGATAATTGAGCTTATGCTGGATGAGGATTTTTCCGGCAAAACTGTCCTCGACATGGGATGCGGAACAGGCGTTCTAACTATTCTTGCCTCACTGAAAGGTGCAGGCCATGTTGATGCCGTGGATAACGACCCGTGGTCGTACAACAACACCGAAGAAAACAAGGCGTTAAATCATATTAAAAATATCACCACGGTTCTCGGCGATGCCTCTTTTCTGAATAACAAAACGGAAGTTTACGATGTTATCCTGGCCAATATCAACAAAAACATCCTGCTCAACGACATGCCAACTTATGCCCGGGCGCTGAAAACCGGCGAAAAAATCTTTTTCAGCGGTTTTTACGACAGCGATTTGGAAGACCTTAAAACAAAAGCGGCCGGTTTGCGTTTGCAATACAAAAGCCATCACACCAAAAACAAATGGGTGGCGGCCATTTTCACCAAAGAATAAATCATGCGGAAGGCATCTTTTGTAAAATGGGGAATGCTCCTGTTGCTGAGTGTGCCGGGCTTTCAAATGCAGGCGCAAAGTGATTCCCTTTCCAAAGACCCCGCCCGCTTCTTCAACCAATTATCTGTCATTTTACTGAACACCAAATCGCCCGTTTATCAGGCGAAAGCCAGCCGGCTGCTGGCCCAATTTGGCAGCCGTTGGAACAACAATCATTTCACTGCAAAACAACAGGATAACGTGAGAAAGGTTGTGGAGCTTATGCGCTCCAAAAGGCTGCGTACTTATCCTTACCTATACGATTACCTGTACAGCATCAACCTGCTGGCCGTAACCACCCGGAAAAATCCGGAGTTTACGGCCTGGCAACGCTATGCTGCTGAGATGTTGCAACAACGCAGGCTAAGGGCTTTCCTCAATTTCCTCTCTTTCACCGAAAACCTGCTGGAGAAACATCTCCTTTACGGAAAAACAACCTATTCATGGCATTTCCGTCACGCCGACTTCAATCTGCACTACGACACCGTTTTTTCTGTGCGGTTTGCACACCTCAACCTTACCAAAGCAAGCCGCAACGACAGCACCATGATCATGCGAACAGCAGGTGTATTTATCTATAAATCAAAGCTTTGGTTGGGTGAGAACGGCGAACTGAAATGGAACCGGTTTAACAGTGGGGTTGAAGAAAGCTATAAAATCGCCGACAGCTATCATTTCCATTTGAATACCAACATTTTCCGCATTGATTCGGTACGCCTCTCCTACCCTGCTTTTCTGCGCAGGCAGGCTGTTCTCGGAAGGCTGACGGACAGAGTGCTTACCGGAAAACCCGGCGCTAATTCGGTTTATCCCCGTTTTATATCGTATGACAATGAACTTTATCTCCCGGAAATCTATCCACAAATCTCTTTTCACGGCGGCATTGAGCTGGAGGGAAAACGATTTTACGGCACTACGGTCAACGGCATCAGACCGGAAGTGATTTTCAGCCGCAACAGAAAACCTGTGTTCAAACTTCGCTCCCGGCGTTTTGAATTTAACAAAGACAAAATAGTCTCGATGAATGTGGATGCCAGCCTGTTGATAGGCAAAGATTCAATTTTCCACCCACAGCTGCAAATGCGCTACGAAGTGGCCGCCAAAAAGCTGCTGCTCTACAATATCTCCGACAATTCCCAACAAATTCCCTTTTTCGATTCCTACCACAAAATGGACCTTTACGTTCCTTCCCTCTTGTGGAACCTTAAAACAGACACCATTGTGTTCAAAAAAATCAGAGGTGTCAACGACAAACAACCTGCACGTTTTGAATCGAACCGCTACTTTGACGTACGGGAATTTTACGCTTTGCAGGGCATCGACGAAATCAATCCGCTTTATGTAGTGCAAAATTTCATTAACACCTATTCCACCAAAAGAATCAGTGTGGCTGCACTTTCATCCTTCATGAACAAGCCATCGGAGCAGGTCGAAGATCTACTCATGAGCCTGTCGAATAAAGGCTTTGTGGTTTACGATTCCGGAACAAAAACAGCCTTGGCAACCAAGCGATTACAGTATTTTCTCGATGCCAAAGCCGGGCGAACGGATTATGATGTCATCCATTTCAACTCGGAAGAGAAACTCAAACCCAACGCCTCGCTGAACCTGAAAGACTTTAGCCTGAATATCTACGGTGTTCCCCGGATTTTTATCAGTGACTCCCAGCAGGTCTATATTTATCCATACCATAAAAAGATTGCCGTACAGAAAAACCGCGATTTCACTTTCAGCGGAAAAGTCAGCGTGGGAATGTTCAACTTCTACGCCCGGAAAAGCACCTTTGTGTACGACAGTTTCATGATAAACATGGACTATATTGATTCGCTTTCGTTCGGGGTTTGGGAAAAAGACACCATCCGCAACCGGCGTTACATTGTACCGGTCAGGCAATCGCTGCAAAAGCTCAACGGCCGGCTGTATGTGGATTTGCCTTTCAACAAATCGGGATTGATGCATGTACCTAAATATCCGGAGTTTGTAAGCGAATCCGAGTCCTATGTCTATTACAACAGCCGCCACATTCAGGACAGCACACTGTTGCCAGGCAAATTCTATTACCGCATTTCGCCTTTTGTTTTCGACTCAATCATGACTTTCAACACCGACCATCTGGCGTTCAGGGGCAGTCTGGTCTCCGGCAACATTTTCAAACCCATTATACAGCCACTTCGCGTAATGCCCGATCATTCTCTGGGATTTGTTTACAAAACGCCCGGGGATGGGTTGTCCGTCTACAGCGGTAAAGGCCGTTATTCCGACACCCTTATCCTCAACATGCAGGGATTCCACGGAAGCGGAACACTGCACTACCTGACCACCGCCATGCATTCCGGAGATTTCCGGTTTTTCCCCGACTCGGTATTGGCAGCCAGGGCAGTAAAATTCAGAGGAGAAACAGATTCCGTAGATTATCATTTTCCGTCCGTTTATTGTGATACGGTTGAAATTGCGTGGAACACAAAGAAAAATGTTATGCAAGCAATTAGCCGGGGACCGGAGTTCCGGTTGTATGGGAATGCCACGCTCCGTGGTGAACTTACGCTTTCGCCAGACAGGTTTTCGGGAAAAGGCAGTTTTGCTTTTGGTCATTCCAGCCTTAGCTCGCAGCAGTTTTTGTTTACCAACCGCGGATTAGATGCCGATTCCGCCAACTTTGTCCTGAAAAATCCGGATACCGGCGACACCACTTTTCTGGCCCGTAACTACCGGACAAAAATCGATTTCAAAGCCCGGAAAGGCTGGTTTAATCATCTCGATAACCATTCGTACCTGGAATTTCCTTTCAATAGGTTTATCTCTACACTGGATGAGGTGAAATGGATCATGACCGAAGATAAACTCAGCCTTTACAGCACGCAGGACAACACTTACCATGCACTGGATTCACTCAGCCGGAAACAGCTTATTGCTTACCACAAACCGGGTCCGGAGTTTATTTCCATCTCTCCCGGCGAAGACTCATTACGTTTCTATGCCGGGAAAGCATATTACAACATCAATCAGTATACTATTGACGTACAAGGTGTTAAATTGATAAAGGCAGCCGATGCCGCCATATTTCCCGATAAGGAAACCGTTACTATTTTGCAGAAAGGCAAACTGGCCACCCTGGAAAACGCAACAATTCTTATCGACACAGCCAACCTGTTTCACAACATTTACGATGCCCGTGTGGATATCTTTTCACGGAAAAAATACACGGCAAGCGGTAAGCTGGATTACAAAGACATGAATGCTACCTTACAGGCCATTAAAATGGATGATGTACATGTAGATGCCAACGGCCGGAGCATCGCCACGGGAGAAATTCCAAAGAGCGAAATATTTTTCCTGAGCCCGGAGTATTTCTTCACCGGAAAGGTGATTATGCATGCCGGCAACAGGATGCTGCATTTCAGTGGCGGCTATCAGCTCAACGAAGATTGTGTGGACAACACCGGCAACTGGATGGCTGTGGATCAGGATTTGGATCCGAACCACATCGCTTTTCGCTTTGACGGCCACGCCAAAACTGCCGACAGCCTGCAAGCCTGGTTTGGACTGGCCTACAGCTTCCAATATCATCAATATTATCCATTGGTTTTACAGGCTTTGCGAAGCCCTTCCGACGAAGTGCTGATATCGGCTACCGGAAGTCTGGGCATCGACAGCAAAACGGGTAGTTTCCTTATGGGTTCTCCCGAAAGGCTGAAAAACAACGACCTGAAAGCCAACTTCGTGGAACTAAAAACCAATAGCTGCCAAATGGCTGGCGATGGCGTTTTCAACCTCGGCATAGAAAATAACATGCTTAAGACAAAATTTATCGGGAAGTTCAAATATCTGGTTGTCCCCGACAGCACCCTGCTCCACGTGGTTATGATGATGAAATTCCATTTCGACCAGTCGGCGCTGGATGTGATGGCCGACAGCCTGCGGATGATTCCCGCCAAATCGGTGGATATAACCAAAGGGCTTTATCCCATGGCACTGAAGAAACTACTGAATGACAAGAGAGCACAAAATATTATCAATGCTCTTTCGCTTTACGGGCAGGTTAAAAAATTACCGGATGTCCTGAAAAGCACCATCAGTTTTACCGACCTGCATCTTGTTTGGGACCCGCTTTCGCGTTCGTTTATTTCGTATGGCCCCATTGGTATTGGCAGCATCGGCGGGAACATGCTAAACAAGTACATGGACGGCATTATGCAAATCCGTAAAGGCCGCAGCGGCGCCACCATCGAGTTTATGCTGCGACACGGTAAACATCAGTGGTACTATTTCAACTATGCCAGCGGCATCATGCAGGTGCTCTCGTCCGACAATAACTTCAACGACATAATAGAAAATCTGAAAGAAGACAAACGGGTGCTGAACCCCAACAGCGTCAAAAATTACTACGAATATGTCCTCACTACACGTTCGCGGGTCGTCAACTTCCTCAGGCTAATGAAACGGTTGGGAAGGTTGAAATAAATTAATCGGTTTACTAACAAATTACTATTGATTATTAACACTTTAAGATGTTTTTAAGGAGCGACTAAGGGATTGTAACGAAATAAAGTGACGGGTCTCGTTTTAAACGAGATTATGATTTTTCAAGACGCGAAAGTTGCGAATAGCCACTGCTTATTTAAGGGGTACTTCTAATAATTGGTTCGCATCAAGATTTTCAGAGTTTTTTATTGACGATGAAAATTTTTGATGCACTATCGGGATAATGCAAGAAAATTTGAAGCAATGAAAAACGCTAATTTTGAATGGCCTGAAAAAGAGGGAAGCTTACATGATAAAAACGACCGCACAATAACCAGCCTTAAATCGGTGTGCGGCCACTTCTCAATATTTGCCTTGAAATTACATCTGTTTCCGGTGCACAACATGACTGGAATACCCGGGTAAACAGGTTTTTCCTACTTTTGTTACATGCAATGGATAATTTTTAGCGGCGGGTTACTCCTCGCCTATCTGCTTGGGTCCATTCCTACAGCCGTATGGGTGGGAAAATGGTTCTACGGTTGCGATATCCGCAACGAAGGTTCGGGAAATGCCGGCGCCACCAATGTTATCCGCGTCCTCGGCGTAAAAGCCGGCATTCCGGTTATTCTCGTGGATGTGCTTAAAAGCTTTCTCGCGGTCTATTTTATGAGCGCTTTTATCCCGCCGGGCTGGACGGCCTCTCAAGTTATTTATGCACAAATACTGGCCGGGTTTCTGGCCGTCATCGGACATGTATATCCTGTTTTTGCATCTTTCAGGGGAGGAAAAGGCGTTGCCACACTACTGGGCATGGGGATTGCTCTTTTTCCCAACGTAATTTGGATTCCGGTGGTAGTCTTTGTCATTGTGGTTTTTGGCACCGGCTATGTCTCGCTGGGGTCTATGCTTGGCGGACTCTCCTTTCCGCTGGCCGACATCCTGCTATACCACGACAGGCATCCCGGTAAGGTTATCTTTTCCATTGTGGTTGCGCTGTTTTTACTTTATACACACCGACAAAACATTCAGCGACTGTGGAAAGGTGAAGAAAACCGCTTTAAAAGGGTTAAAAAAACTTAAGGGGACTTCTAATAATTAATTCGCATCAAGATTTTCAGAGTTTTTTATAGACAATAAAAAACTCTGAAAACCCTACGGGAACAAATGAGATAAACAATCTGACATCGTTAAAATTTTTCTCAATAGCTACGGCTATTCAGAAAAATTTATGCCTTGCCTGCCTTGCCGGTCAGGCAGGCATCTTGCTCATCTCATTTGTTTCTTGAAAGAAAGAAATTATTAGAAGTCCCCTTGACATCCATTGTGGAAAACTTATTTAAAAGAATAGGTAAAAACTTAACGGAAATTTTTATTTTTACCTTTTGAATATTTTTGTAGAAAAGAAAATTCTAACACCATGAAATTTATCATATCAAGTGCCAGTCTGCTGAAAAGTTTACAAAAGATTAGTGGAGTGATGAGCAGTAGCAACACTCTTCCCATTCTCGATGATTTTTTGTTTGAGCTCTCCGAAGAGAAATCGCTGAAAATTACCGCCTCTGACCTTGAAACCACCATAACGGTTGTGGTACAGGTTGACATGGCTGAAAATCCGGGAAAAATTGCTATTCCTGCCCGTATGTTGCTGGACATCACCAAGACATTCCCAAATATCCCTGTTACTTTTACCGTGGATTTGGACTCACAGGAGGTGCAACTGCTTGCCGGCGAAGGAAAGTACAAGCTGATAGGTCACAACAGCGATGAATTTCCACAGGTTCCACAACTGGAAAACACCATTTCGGTCAACCTGAACGCTTCGCTGCTGGTTAACGCTTTCGGCAAAACTCTTTTTGCCACCGGTAATGACGAGTTACGTCCGGTGATGTCGGGGGTCTATTGTGAAATCGAACAGGATCACATGAATTTTGTGGCCACCGATGCACACAAACTGGTGCGCTATCGCCGTCATGATATCAAATCGGACAGGAGTGCTTCTTTCATTCTGCCTAAAAAGCCTTTGAACCATTTGAAAAACATCATGCCCGATGACCCTGAAACGGAAGTAAAAATGGAATACAACGACACCAATGCCATTTTCCGGTATGATGATGTTACTATGGTCTGTCGGCTGATTGACGGGAAATATCCTAACTACGAAGCCGTCATTCCCACACAAAATCCTTATAAGCTGGTGGTAAACCGGAAAAATCTGTTGGATTCGCTGCGCCGTGTGGCTATTTTCGGAAGCAAATCGACCCATCAGGTGCGGTTTAAAATCTCCGGACAGGAGCTGGTACTTACCGCTGAGGACATTGACTATTCCAGTAATGCCAAGGAGCGCTTAACCTGCAACTACTCAGGTGAAGATATCGAAATCGGTTTCAACTCCAAGTTCATGCAGGAGATGCTGAATACGCTGGAAGCTGAGAACATTGATATTGAATTGTCGGCACCCAACCGTGCAGGCATTATCCTTCCCGATACCAACGACAACGAAGCGGAAGACATCCTGATGCTGATTATGCCGGTAATGCTGACTCAATAAGAAAAAATTAACAAACAAACAAAAAACGGAGGCCGAAAGCCTCCGTTTTTTTTTACTTCTCAGACAAATATTATTTTCATCTTCTCAGGATACTGTAGGCACACCGGGCAACCGCCACCGGCTCCTCCTGTTGCTTTTGAAACAGTTTTACATCTGCCAGAATAATTCGCTTGCCGGCTTTTACCAAAACAGCTTCCCCATAGATGTCATCCTCCACAGCGCCATGCAGATAATCGATTCGCATATCCACCGTATTCACCTGATCCTGTGAACGAGCCAGACTTAAAGCCACCAAACCTCCGATAGTATCAGCCACACTCGCCAAAATACCACCGTGCCATAGTCCTCTTCGGAAATCACCTACAAACTGCTTTTGAAAAGGAACCCGTACTTCAGTATAGCCTTCTTCCAGCTTCTCAATGACAACACCCAACAGTTTATTTACGGGCATCACGTCCTGCATTACTTCCTTTAAAATCTGTAAACGTTTCAGTGTTTCAGTATTATTTTCTTTCATTTTTTTTTGTTTGCTTAATTATAAAGTTGTTTAAAATTAAATGGGATTTTCAACAACTTCAACATATCTGTTAAAATCCGGTCACAAAGGTCTAAATAATTCTCAAACTTTGCGGGGATTCACAGCTAAATAATCTTTTGTTAGTTATTCCCAAAACAAAAGCCAATATCCATTTTCCGATATTTTTCCATACCTTTACAGGCACAATAATTAAGAAACTCCAATGGCTCATCCCGGTCATCCCGGCACAACACACCCCGCCAGATCTCCCCGCTCCGCAGAACGACAACGAAAGGGGAAACCGGCCTCCCCGAATAAAGATAAAAGTAACCGGGACGTGCTGTTGTCCACAGTTAGCAGCAAGTGTAATGAGCGTAAATAGGGTCTGCTGAAAAACACTCTATTACATAATCAATAAGATATATTAAACTCAGCAACTTCAAATGCAAAGTTTTTGACTGAAAGGCGTTAATTTCCCTGCATTTTTTGTTTAGTTAGCCCGTAGCACATCATCTACTTCGTTGCTATGGCTCG
>CAJVXP010000038.1 GCA_913009685.1 uncultured Bacteroidota bacterium | reverse complement strand
TCTGCGCGCTCTTGAGGCGACAGTGTTAACTGATCTTGGCATTTTTTTAAATTTTTTCCGTTATAGCGCTCCCGATACATGCCGGGAAACTTTTCAGGGCTATAACAAAATTAAACAATTGATTTGATTACCCTTTAATCATGCGACGAATGTTCTTTTCATCGGCTTTGTCAATAATTGTAAAGTAAGTTAAGTTACGTTTACGCTTGGTTGACTTCTTTGTCAGAATATGACTTTTGTACGCATGTTTCCTTTTGATTTTACCGGAACCTGTCAGCACGAATCTCTTCTTTGCACCGGATTTTGTTTTCATTTTTGGCATAGCACAAAATGATTTTTTAATGGTTAATATATGTAGTTTTTAATTTGATTTTTTATCTGTTTTTTTTGCTGATAATATCATTATCATCCGTTTTCCTTCAAGCTTTGGAAGTTGTTCCACCTTGGCGTAATCTTCTAACTCCTGAGCAAAGCGCAATAAGATATATTCTCCTTTATCTTTATAAATAATAGATCTTCCTCTAAAAAATACATCTACCTTTACTTTAGCGCCATCCTGTAAGAATTTAGTGGCATGTTTTAATTTAAAATTAAAATCATGGTCGTCCGTGTTAGGACCAAGTCTGATTTCTTTTAAAACCACTTTGGCTGTTTTGGCTTTAATTTCTTTTTGTTTCTTTTTCTGTTCGTAAAGGTATTTTTTATAATCCATTATTTTACAAACAGGCGGATTGGCTTTGGGGGAAATCTCCACCAAATCAAGTTCAAGTTCATCTGCTTTGGCCTGTGCCTCACGCAACTGAAAAATCCCGGTTTCAACGTTGTCGCCTACCAACCTGACTATGGGTGCGGTAATACGCCCGTTAATTCTGTTCGGGTCTTCCTTTTTTACATACCTGGGGCGTCTTCCCCTTCCTCTGAATTTAGCTATTTTTTTATCCTCCCTATTATTAGTTAATATTCATCAAATCGTTTACTTCATTATTTACTTTTTCTGCAAAAGCTTCAATACTCATAACGCCTGTATCGCCTTCCTTATGCTTTCTTACCGAAACTGCCTCACTGTCTTCTTCCTTTTCTCCCACAATCAGCATATAGGGGATTTTCTTCATTTCCGCATCCCTGATTTTTCTTCCTGTTTTTTCATTCCGGTCATCAATCTCAGCGCGTACGTCTAAATTCGTCAGCAAATTTAATACTTTTTTGGCGTATGCGGTATATTTTTCACTAATAGGCAGGATAATAGCTTGTGTAGGCGTTAGCCACAGCGGAAAATTACCGGCACAATGTTCGATGAGAACCGCTACAAAACGTTCCATAGAACCGAAGGGTGCCCGGTGAATCATTACCGGACGGTGTTTCTCGTTGTCAGCACCAACATAAGCCAAATCAAACCGTTCGGGCAGATTGTAATCTACCTGAATGGTGCCGAGCTGCCATTTGCGGCCGATGGCATCGCGTACGATAAAGTCCATCTTCGGGCCGTAAAAAGCGGCTTCTCCGTATTTGGTTATGGTGTTCAAATGACGTTCTTTGGCAACTTCGGTAATGGCTTTTTCCGCTTTTTCCCAGTTTTCATCCGAGCCGATATATTTTTCCAGGTGGTCAGCATCCCGAAGTGAGATTTGAATAATTACATCATTGAAATCCAGCGCAGTAAAGATTTTTTCAATGATATCAATAACGCTGTTGAACTCTGTCTTAATCTGGTCGGGTGTGCAGAAAATATGTGCATCATCCTGTGTGAAACCTCTTACTCTTGTCAGCCCGTGCAACTCTCCACTTTGCTCGTAACGGTAAACCGTTCCGAATTCGGCATATCTAATGGGTAACTCTTTGTATGAGTGAGGGCTCGATTTATAAATTTCGCAGTGGTGGGGGCAGTTCATGGGTTTCAGAAAAAATTCTTCTCCTTCAACCGGCGTTTTGATAGTCTTAAACGACTCTTCGCCGTATTTTTGGTAGTGCCCCGAAGTTTTGTAAAGATTTACATTGCCGATATGTGGTGTAATCACCGGCTGATACCCGGCTGCCTTCTGTACTTTTTTCAGATATTGTTCCAGCAGCTCTCTCAGCTGAGCGCCTTTAGGTAGCCACAGGGGAAGGCCCAGACCAACATTCTGTGAGAATGTGAAGAGTTCCAGTTCTTTCCCCAGCACACGATGGTCTCTTTTTTTTGCTTCTTCGAGCAATTCCAGATACTCGGTTAGCTCCTTATTCTTGGGGAAGGTGATGCCGTAAATACGGGTAAGCTGTTTCCTGCTTTCGTCTCCACGCCAGTAAGCGCCGGCTACTTTCATTAGCTTCACAGCTTTGATAAAGCCGGTGTTAGGAATATGTGGACCGCGGCACAGGTCGGTGAAATGGCCACTTTCGTAAAAAGTGATCTCCCCATCTTCCAAATCTTCAATCAGCTCCAGCTTATATTCATCTCCTTTTTGTTTGAAATAGGCCAGCGCATCGGCTTTGGAGACTTCTTTACGCACAAATTGCTGTTTCTCGCGAGCAAGCTCCAGTATTTTTTTTTCAATTTTAGGAAAATCCTTTTCAGAGATATCGTAATCGCCGAAATCAATATCGTAGTAAAAACCGTTTTCAATATTGGGACCAATACCAAATTTCACACTGGGATAAAGCAATTCAATGGCTTCGGCCATAAGGTGTGCCGAGGAGTGCCACAGGGTAGCTTTTCCTTCCTGATCGTTCCAGGTCAGAAGCTGCAATTCTGCATCCTGCTCAATAGGCTGGGTGGCATTAACCACTTTGCCATTTACTTTGGCTGCCAACACATTACGGGCAAACCCCTCGCTGATTTGGCGGGCTATATCCAAAGCGGTGTTGCCTTTGGTAACTTGCTTCACGGAACCATCCGGTAGTGTTATGTTTATCATTTTACGGAATCTCTTTCAGAAAAATTGGCTGCAAAGATATGATTTTTATCTTAAGGCTCAAGAGGTAAGCATGTTAATTTAAAAAAAATTGATTTGAAATTTTTGAAGAAAAAACTACCAGCTCCCTCCGGCGCCGCCGCCGCCGAAACTTCCTCCTCCGAAGCCGCCAAAGCCGCCACCAAAGCCGCCTCCGGAGCTTCCACCTGAGAAATCATTCCAGCTTCCCGAATGGGAACTGCCGCCGAGCATGCTGCCCAGCAAAAAAGCAGTAAAGAAAGAGGTGCCTTTTCCTACGCTGTACGACCTGGCATTGCTAACACGGATAAGAATAAAAATAAGGATAATCACAAAAATGGGCACAAGACCGGCAAGAGGAGGAGAACTCTTGTGCGTTTTGTTGTATCCTTTGGCGCTGATTTCACCGGACGCCAGTTTCATTAGCGTGGTAGTAGCTTTCAGGATACCATCGTAATAATCGCCTTTCCTAAAACTGGGGATCATTTCAAACTCAACAATCCTTTTTGCCGTAGCATCGGGAATAACGGACTCTAAGCCGTAGCCTGTGGCAATAAATGCACGTCCGCGACTGTTGCCGTATTTAGGTTTTATGAGAATGACAATGCCGTTATCAAATTTCTTCTGTCCCACCTGCCATTGTTGTCCCAGCTCGGTAGCGAACATGTCGGGTGACATGCCGTTGAGCGATTTTACCGTAACCACAACAATCTGATTGGAAGTGGTGTCGTTCAGATAGCGCAACGTATATTCAAGGTTTTGCTGCTGCTGCGGAGTAAGTATTCCGGCAAAATCGTTGACCAGCCGTGGCGGATTGGGCCTTGGCGGAATATCAGATGCCATGAGCCGGCCGGCCAATAGCAGCAGTACCAAAAAGAGCAGACCGGAGATTTTAATTTTTTTCATTTGCTGTTGTCCTGTTTTCGTTCTATTTCCCAAAAGATATTTCATCGGATAATTCATTGATGTCATCCAGATGATACGGAAAATGTTTCTTAAGATGGGCTCCTGTTTCCGAGATACCAAAAACAAGTCCTTCTGTAAATTTGTTTTCTTTGAAATATTCTGCCATTTTTTCTTTGATATCGTTCCAGAAATCTTTGGGAACCTCTTTGTTTATGCCTACATCTCCGATAATGGCAAACTTGCGGCTTTTAACGGCAAGATAGAACAAAACGCCGTTGCGCAGTTCCGTCCGGTGCATTTTTAATTTTTTAAAGATGAATGTAGCACGATCCATAACATCATCTTTGAAAACCGATTCGATGTGAACTCTGATTTCTCCCGACGTGTCCAGTTCCGCATTGAGAATGGCATTCATAATCCGGTCCTGTTCTTCTTTGGTAAAGAATCTTTTTGCTGTAGGACTCATAAGTTTACCCTTTCTTTTGGTTAAAATTTTACCTGTGGTACTTTTTCAGCACCTTTTTCTGCTTTGAAATAGGGTTTTTCAGTGAATCCGAACATGTTGGCTAAAATATTGCGGGGAAACATTTTGATGTACACATTGTAAACCTGAGTTTCCTGATTAAAACGGCGGCGTTCTACGGCAATTCTGTTTTCCGTTCCTTCCAGTTGCGCCTGTAGCTCCAGGAAATTTTGGTTTGCTTTCAGGTTGGGATAGCGCTCAACCACAACCATGAGGCGCGACAATGCCTGTGAAAGTCCATCCTGAACCTTCTGAAACTGTTGCAGTGCCTGCGGGTTAAGATGATTGGCATCAATAGTTACCGAAGTAGCTTTGGAGCGGGCTTCGATAACACCTTCCAGCGTTTCCTTTTCGTGGGTGGCATAACCTTTAACGGTATTTACCAAATTGGGGATCAGATCGGCGCGGCGCTGATAGACATTTTCCACCTGCGACCACTGTGCTTTTACGGCTTCCGACTTATTGACCATCCCGTTGTAAGTGCCTTTAACCCATCCGTATGTGAGAAAAAGAACAACGACAACGGCAATAATAATTATCCAGGATTTTTTCATTTGTTTCAAATTTATTGTGCTAAGGTACTATATTTTTAATTTACGTTGTACGGTTGTAATATTTTACAAACGGATTTGGTATGAAAAAACAAGGTGCAGGTGTTTTGTTTCCTGCGCCTTGCAAACGTTTGAATACTGTGTTTAATTCACTAATTTTACACTTCTTTTTACAAATTTATCCAAATCTTTTCCCTTCAGCAGATTTTTGGAGAGGCGTGCCAAATCGTATATCTGACGAATAAGTTCATCTGCTTTTTTCTCATCGTCCAGTTCCGGAATCTTATTGATGAGTTTGTTGTTTGCATTTATAACAAGATTGAAAGTGTCGGGAAGGCTTCCCATGCCCATCATAGGACTGCCGCCAACAGCTTCCATATCTTTCATCCGGCGCATAAACTCGTTTTGGATGATGGTTACAGGCATTTCCGATTCACTCAGGTTCTCAAAACTCACCTCGAATTGTTTTTTGTCAATATTCCGTTCAAAGGCAGCTTTGATTTTTTCTTTTTGTTTGTCGTCTAATTTCGATGGTGCTTCTTCTTCTTTTACAATCAGCTTGTCGATGGTGTTTGAATCCACGCGGGCAAAAGAAGAATCGGTAAGTTTTTGTTCCAGCGTATTGATAAAGTGGGGGTCCAGCACGCCGTCCATCAGCAGCACATCATATCCGCGCTCTTTGGCATTTTGGATATAGGTGTACTGTTCATCAACGTTGGTAGCATAAAGATAAATCAGCTTCTTATCTTTGTCTTTTTGAGTTTTTTCAATCTCAGCTTTGTATTCGTCCAGCGTGAAATATTTACCATCGGTATTTTTCAGCAGGGCGAATTTTTCAGCTTTATCATAGAATTTCGGTTCGGAAATCATGCCGTATTCAATGAAGACCTTTATGTCATTCCATTTTTCTTCAAAGTTTTTCCGGTCGGCTTTAAAAAGCTCAGCCAGTTTGTCAGCCACTTTCCGGGTAATGTATCCTGATATCTTCTTCACATTCTGGTCGCTTTGCAGATACGACCGGCTTACATTCAGTGGGATATCGGGAGAATCAATCACTCCGTGCAGCAGAGTGAGAAATTCAGGAACAATACCTTCTACCGAGTCGGTAATAAAGACCTGGTTGCTGTAAAGCTGAATTTTGTTGCGCTGCAATTCATAGTCCTTTTTGGCTTTAGGGAAATATAAAATGCCGGTCAGGTTAAAAGGATAGTCCACGTTCAGATGGATGTGGAACAGCGGTTCTTCAAAACTCATGGGATATAGTTCGCGATAAAAAGTTTTGTACTCCTCCTCTTTGGCTTCTGATGGTGATTTTTTCCACAAAGGGTCGGGGTTGTTGATGATTTTCGGTCGTTTAACCTCTTTGGTTTTGGGATTGCCATCTTTGTCTTTTTCGCCTTCAACAGGTTCAAAAATGGTTTCCATACCGAACTGAATAGGAACGGGAAGAAATTTACAATATTTTTTCAGCAACTCTTCGACACGGTAATCTTCGAGAAATTCTTTGTTCTCATCGCTGATATGCAGCATTACTTCCGTTCCACGATCCTTTTTATCGGATTCATCCATCGTGTATTCGGGACTTCCATCACACTCCCAGCGAACGGCTTTGGTGCTACCGCCTTTTTTGTAAGTTTTCGTATTTATAACCACTTTGTCGGAGACCATGAACGAGGAGTAAAATCCCAGTCCGAAATGGCCGATGAGAGCGTTTTGTTCAGCTTCCGATTTGGTTTTAAACTTTTTCACAAACTCTTCAGCACTGGAGAAGGCAATTTCGTTGATGTATTTGTTCACCTCTTCAGCAGTCATGCCGATACCGCGGTCGCGAACGATGAGTGTCTTATTCTTTTTGTCAATCTCCACCCGGATAGTTAAATCGCCCAAATCATCTTTGAATTTCCCCATGGAGGAGAGCGTTTTAAGCTTTTGTGTAGCATCCACCGCATTGGAAATCAGTTCTCTGAGAAAGATCTCATGATCGGAATAAAGAAATTTCTTGATAATGGGAAAGATGTTCTCGGTCTGGATATCGATTTTTCCTTTTTGTGTCGTCATATTTTCTGTGTTTTTGTTTCTGGATTTTTACGTTGAGGCAGAATCAAACCCCATGCCAAAGGGTAGGAGTGCCATTTTGTCTTTTGATATTGGTTAATTTGGTCATTGATCATTTGTTGATGCCTAAATATGGCTGATCGTTTTTTTTAAATTTTTTTACCTTCCGGACTTGGGAATTTGCCTCATTAATGGTTTGTAAACGGCCTGCCGTGCAATGATCCACATACTCAATCCGCGGCTTATCATAAAAATATGCAGGGCAAGCCAAAGTCCGTTGTTCCCGAGATACGGAAAAAGCAAATAAAAAGCAGGTAGAAATACAAAAACTGCAGATAAAATCATAGTGTTTCGCATGGTCTTGGAAGCAGTAACACCAACGTAAATCCCATCCCATATAAAAGCTGCTATACCTGTGAGCGGAAGTAATACCACCCACCAAAAGTATTCTTTTGCAAGATTCAGTATATCAGCATTATCAGTAAGGATATGCATAAAATACTTTAGTCCAAGTAAATAAATTATACTGGTCAGCAATGCGATGCCAAATCCCCAGATAAAGAGCCTGTTTACGGTACTTTTCAGTAGCAAAAGGCTACCGGAGCCTTTTGCTTTCCCGGCAAGGGCTTCTCCGGCAAAGGCAAAGCCATCGGCAAAATAGGAAAAGAAAAAGAAGAACTGGAAAAGCAGTGTGTTGACAGCCAAAATGTTGTTACCGAGACGTGCCGAGCGGCTGGTAAAGAAGGTAAGTACAAAAATCAGCAATAACGTCCGGATAAAAATATCTCCGTTAACTTTGAAAAAGATCATCAGCCCCTCTTTTTTCAGGAGAATTTTAAGTGCAATTCTCCGGGCGAAGGCTTTGTATTTTTTCAAAAGAAACCAAACGGCCATCAGCAGTCCGGTGTATTGAGCAATCACGCTGGCCAGTGCAACCCCGTTGGAATGCATGTGAAAAGCATAAACAAACAGGAAATTGAGGCCGATATTTATACTATTGACTACAATGGCAATGGCCATGGGGATCCGGGCGTTTTGCATGCCGAGAAACCAGCCGTAAAAGCTGTACAAAGCCAGCGTGGCAGGGGCAGCATAAATGCGGATGTAAAAATACTGCCGGGCGATACTGGTAACCTGCGGGCTGCCATCGAGCAGTTTAAACGCCGCCCACTGAATGGGATACTGCAACAGGATGAGAGAGAAAGCCAGCAACATCGCCACCAGCAGCGAGCGTTGCAGCCCGAGACCCAGTGCTTTGTCGTCTTTTGCGCCAAATGATTGTGCCGTAAACCCGCTGGTGCCCATACGCAAAAACCCCAGACTCATGTAAAGCACATTAAAAATGGTAGTTCCCAGTGCTACGGCACCTACATAAACAACGCTGTCCGTTTTTAAATGGCCCATTAGTGCAAAATCGGCCATTCCCAAAAGAGGTACGGTAAGGTTACTGATGATGTTGGGAACCGCCAGCCGGAGGATATTCCGATTTAGTGAAATACTGCTTTGGGATGCCATGGGCGGGAGGGGTTAACGCTTATGCAAACCGCACTCTTTGGTTTCAGGATTTTCCCACCACCAGCGGCCGGCACGCACATCTTCACCCGGCTCGATGGCACGGGTGCAGGGCTGACAGCCGATACTGGCAAAGCCCTTTTTGTGTAACGGGTTCACCGGCACATTATACCTGTCCACATAATCCCATATCTGTTGCTCTGTCCAGTCGATGAGCGGATTGATTTTTACCAGCTCGTTGATAGCGTCCCATTCCACTGTTTTGAGCCCTTTGCGGGTAACTGCCTGCTCGCGGCGAAGCCCCGTTATCCAGGCATCTAAGTTTTGGGTGGCGCGCATGAGCGGCTTTATTTTCCTGAGATGACAGCAGCGTTTTCTGTTTTCGATGCTGTCGTAAAACAAATTAATGCCTTTTTCTGCTACCATTTGTTCCACGTCGGCAGCATCCGGAAAGAAAACTTCGATCGTAATCCTGTATTTTTTGGCTGTCCGGTCAATCAAATCGTAGGTTTCCGGAAAAAGTCGTCCCGTGTCAAGGGTGAAAAACCTTGCCTTTCTGTTTATCTCGCTTACCATGTGGGTGAGGACCTGGTCTTCGAGTCCCATACTGGTGGAGAGAGCAATCTTATCTTTAAAAAGGTTCAGAAAAAAAGCAATAACTTCCTGTGGTGTTTTTCCCTGCAACTGCTTATTCCAGACTTCAATTTGATTCGGATGGATCATGAGCTAATAAATTTCAGACGCAAAAATAAACGAAATTTCTAAGCCTTGGGCAATTCTCCGGACAGTTTAAAAGCATTAGACAGTAAGAATTTGCAACTGAGTCTCCATAAATACCGAAACCGATTTTATTAGCGAAAAGCCCATCCTGCCAAACGTTCCGGACGGACGAAGGATAAAAAGAGTTTTTTTTAGGGATGTTTATTTTAAGGAATATGCAGAAGGTTTTATAGAATAATTCTTTCAAACAGAAGCTTTTGCAGGCAACAGTGGTGTAACCAGTCTTTAGGGGTATTTCTTATTTATATTCATAACAAATAAGAAGGGAATGAAAATTAATTGAAAAACTTTGGGATAGCGAATTATAAATTGTTTAGGTTTGTACGCAGTAAAAGCAACCGTTAGTTTACTTTTTAATCTTCGGCCGCTTTCATTTTTTAATGTTTTAATTATTTTTTATTATGTCAAAGAAAATTTTTGTTGGGAATATTGCATGGACTGTTACAGAAGATGATCTCAACGCAACTTTTTCCCAACATGGAGAAATTGAAGATTTAGTTATCTTAAAAGACAGGTATACCCATAGATCTAGGGGTTTTGGTTTTGTTACTTTCGTTCAGGACGAAGATGCCGAAAAGGCCGTTGAAGCGCTGAATGGTTATAACCTGAATGGTCGTGATTTGGTTGTCAACGAAGCAAAACCACCGAGAAAAGAACGGTATTAAATTTATCTGATTCGTAAAGCCATTGAAATGTACCGGAAGGTCTTTTGATGGCTTTTCCTTTTTCCAAATACATGCCAACAAGGGAAACATTTTTTTCTTAAAATTTTGTTATTTTTTGTTCTGTTTTTCTTGTTTTGGTTCAGATAACGTATTATCCGGATTTAATGACTCTTTCGTTAAGAATGCCGGACAGGTTCTCCTTTTCGCAAACTATTCGTCCGTGCATATAGCCTGTTATAACCCACGTCCAGACAACCGGTTGCCACATGAGTTGCCTGCCAGCCAACCGGTCGAAAAGGCAATTTGCAAATTGTAACCGCCTGTTTCTGCATCTAAATCAATCATTTCACCGGCAAAATAGAGGCCTGAAACCAGTTTTGACTCCATTGTCTTGGGGGCTATTTCTTTTGTGGAAATGCCGCCGGCAGTGATGATGGCTTCTTTAAATGAACGGTGGTTACTGATATTAAAATGTAGATTCTTTAGGAGATTCCTAATTTGTTTCCTTTCGTCAGAGGTAATTTGGTGGCCTTCTTTTTCAGGATTAATGTCCAAAATATCCATAAAAACGGGAATCATAGATGTGGGTAGCCAATTGCGGAAAATGTTGCCAATTTTTTTCTTTCCCTGTTCATTCAAATCTCGGATTAAGCGTTTATCCAGTTTCTGTTCATCCAGTGCTGGTTTCAGGTCAACCGACAGTGTTACTTTATTTTTCTTTTGTATCTCGGCAACAATAAGCCTGCTTAGGGTTAAAATAATAGGACCGGATAACCCGAAATGAGTAAAGAGCATCTCTCCAAAGTCTTCGCCTGCTTTTCTTCCGTTTACCCAGACAGTAACCCGAACATTTCTCAGACTAAGGCCCTGAAGTTTTTGTGCTACATTACCTTCCGTTTCAATGGGAACCAGCGCGGGCATCGGCTTTTCAACGGAATGACCTACGGCTTTGGCCAGCTCAAATCCTTCGCCATTGGAACCCGTAGCCGGATAGGATTTACCGCCGGTGGCAAGTATGATATGTTTGGCCAATAGCTTGTGTCCGTTGGCCAGGAGTCCTTGTATCTCTTTATTTTCAACAAGTAGCTTCTCCACACGTTGCCCATACCTGATTTCTACATTCAACTCTTCAACCCATTTCAACAGTGCATCTAAAACATCTTTGGATTTATTGCTTGTGGGGAAGTAGCGTCCGCCACGTTCTAAAGTCGATTCTACACCGTATCTCTGTAATAAATTCAGAATATCACTTGAATAGAATTGTGAGAATACATTCCTTAAAAAACGTCCGTTGGGGTTCACATGGCGGATAAACTCGCTGATACTTGCATCGTTGGTGATGTTACATCTCCCTTTCCCGGTGATGATGAGTTTACGCCCCGGTGTCTGCATTTTTTCCAATATGAGTACTTTACTACCCAGTTCTGCCGCCCGGCCTGCAGCCAACAAACCGGCAGGACCGGCACCTATAACGAGTACATCGAAATTATTCATAGAATGCAAAGGTATTTTTTTTTGTTGCTAATAGCTGAACCGGTAAATGATTTCTTTAGAAACTTAATGATTGGCATGAAGAAATGTCCATTCGAAAAATGATCGGGGTTTGGCAAAAGGGATAGTAGTCTTTAATTCCCAATTATAACTCAATTTTAAAACTTTTGATAATTTGAATAAATACATCAGCAGGATTTTCTCTTTCCAACCCCATCTCTTTAAACATAGCCTGGTCAGGCACTTGGCTTTTTATTTTATCTACAAAACTTTGAAGATCTTTTTTTATGGCGGATGGAAGTTCGAATGTGCTTTCAGCAGGAAGCATGACGGCCAGTCTGAATATATCCGTTCTGTGTTTACGGATATATCTGTCGTCAATATTTTCGCCATTGGCTTTTCGTGCTGACATTTCAATAAATGCCTTTGCTTTCAGGCAAATCAAAGCTTCAATATTGGCAAGATGTACATCATCTTCAACTTCACTATGTTGTATTGTAAACTTGTAATAATCATCATTCATCAAAATGGCAGACAGGCTTGATAAATCCTTGTCAACCGGAATTGGGGTCAGGTGCATATCATTATCCCGGTCGAGCAAGTCAGGTATGCGTGAAAACAACTCTATCTGTTGTGGAAATGAGGAATTTTCCGGATTTAGGAAGCGGTAATACTTTCGTTCTTCAGGACTTTTTTCTTTTTGACCATAGTTACCATCTTTTATGAACGACCAGAATTGTTGAACAAATTCAGACTCTAAGGCTTCTACAACCAGTATAATATCAAAATCTTTGGTAGCCCGTGGTTTAAAACCGGCATCCTCAATAATAATATCACACGCCGTGCCACCAATAATGACATAGCTATTGGGGAAGCCCTTAAAGTATTCCCGGAATTTTTCTATTCCTCTTACCATTTTATGTTTTCTAATAATTTTTCTAATGCCATTTCTTCACGCTCGTCAGCTGTGTCCTTATAACACAAGTACAATGAAAGTGGATCAATATAATTATTAACAGCTAATTTACCTGGATTGTAGCGCCATAGTTCAATAATATAATCACCGTCTTATTTGCTTGTCGTTTTTATCTTCTTTTCTTTTTTCAGGTTTAAAAAATCCGGATGATTTATTGCGTAACATTTGTGGCCATCATCATTCATATTTGTATAAAATGCCAATGCATTCCTGTTGGTTTTAAATACCATGTCATCAGGCAAAAACTCATTAATAAACACCTTTCCCTTAACCGGTGTCCTCATTAACGGAAGAGCCTTTTCCCATAGTTCTCTTTTATCCGCTTCAATAACGACCCTTTTTTCTTTTTTATTTTCTGTTTTGCATAATTTAAGATAGAGCAGATTTTCCACTGCCCGGCTTATTGTTAAATATGGATATTGCAACAATCCTGCAATTTGTTTATAAGTCATCCCATTCAGGCTTTGTCTTTGCAGGTGGTACATAACAATAACCTGGGCAGCGGGTTGCAAGAAGATATTTTGCAACGGTTTAATTTGATATTCTTTTAAATTAATCAATAATTGAGGAATAAAAATTTGTTTTTTGTCTATGATAAAGTTAATCCTCCTACGGATCAGCCTGTTTCTATCGTATGATTTTATTTCAGGCAATACAAATACAATCGGGCTTTGTAGCTTTTTTTCGAGCAGACCCATTTGTTTTTCATATTGAAGTGGGGTAAAATGTTCGGGAGAGATTTTTTCCAAAAAGAATATGGTCTTGCCAAATAGCTTTCCTTTCCAAATATTATATTCGTTGAGTATATATATTGGTATATTTTTCAGCTCTTCTTTGCCAACTCTTTCCGGATTTATTTTATGGCCGATTATTTCCTGTATGTATTCTACATTCATCTTTATTCAGCTAATTATTAATACTACCATTGTTATTGCCATTGGTAATTGCATGAACAATACCATTTATATTATCATTAATAGTGCATGTTATCATGTTATTATGATAATGTGCAAATATACATATAATATGTTTATTAGTAGTCATTATACTATCACTATTTTCTTAGTGCTGCTAAATCCATTGTGTTCATTATACATTACATACCCCAATTGATTCGTTGCTAATTGTGTTTTACCAATGGTAAAGTCTGCTGTATTATAATGGTTGTGTCCGTATATCCAGTAATCCGGTCCTTTTGCTTCAATCAAATCAAAAAGTTCTACGGCAAAAGCGTCATTTAATACATCGCCTTTATATTTTTCAGGATAATTCCGAAAAGTAGGTACGTGGTGGGTAACTACCACCGTCTTTCCGTAATACTTCTTATTTAATTCCGGTTCAATAAATTTCATGCTTTCGTCATGCAGCCAGTTGAACCTTTCGGCAGAAAAGCGGTATCTGTTATACTTTATGACATGGAAATCGCTCATTCTCCTTTCAATTTGCCATTGATAGGCCGGCCTTATTTTTGACCACAGGGTAGAAAAGATAAACTTTACATTTTCATGAACAACAGTCGTGTTGTTAACCAGAAAAACATTGCTTCTGATTTTTTCGTTGAAGTTGCCGTATTTATCTGTTATGTCGAACCGGTAATATTCGTGATTCCCCGGTATCCAGTAAGTGTATTTGAAATGTCCGGAAACAAAATCAAAAAAGTCATCATGTTGGCTCATGGCTGCAAACGGCACAATATCGCCGGCCAGCACAAGTATGTCGCCCAAAGGTTTCAAAGGGTTCTGCTTAAGATATTCCTTGTTTTCAGGGAATTCCAAATGGAGGTCTGATGCATATTGTAAAACCATTTTATACTCTTGATTCTATTAAGGGATTGTGAAGAAATAACCTAATTGTTTTTTCATCCCCGTATTGAAAATGATAACCTTCTTGATCTTCAACAAACCGGCTCAAAGATGTCGTGTTCAAATAGTCTATTATCAGGGTATTGGGTGTATCATCTGTAAAAAATTTCCTTTCGTTGAGAATAGATAACGTACACGTAATATTCTTCCATAAATCGAAAAAAGCACCCTTTTGAGGTGCTTTATGTCTCGCCCCAGGCGAGAGGACTCGAACCCGTCTCGCCTCAGGCGAGATGACAGGCAGGTATTCATTTCTTCAACAGATTACAGTCCTGCTGAATAAGCCAGCGCAAATATTTGGGGTTTACTTTTTTGAGTTGTCTTTCGCGAATCAAAGCTTCCCTTTTTGTCTTAAACATTTCGAGATAGACCAGCTTCCACGGGCCTTTTCCCTTGGTGTATCTGCTCATGCCATTGTTGTGTTCAAAAAGTCTTTTCTCCGGATACTGAGTGTACCCCTTATAAAAAACTTCCTTTTGTTGAGAATGGATAATGTAAACGTAAAATTCTTCCATAAACGAAAAAAGCGCCCTTTTGAGGCGCTTTATGCGGTCCGGACGGGACTCGAACCCGCGACCCCCTGCGTGACAGGCAGGTATTCTAACCAAGCTGAACTACCGGACCAATACTTTTATGAACTTTCTATCCGGTATTCCTGACAGGTTAGAGACTCGAACCCGTCTCGCCTGAGGCGAGATGACAGGCAGTCTCGTTTCAAACGAGATAACCAAGCTGAACTACCGGACCAATACTCTTATGAACTTCCCCTTAAAAAGGGACTGCAAAAATAAAGGCTTTTCTTTAATCTGCAAACAATTTTGAAGAAATTTATTTTCCCCTGAAATCGATACTGAATGCTCCTGCATTTTTTAAATCTAAATAATTTATCTTCAATTGTTTAGCCTGCTTTTTAAGACTTCTGACCGCCCAATAGGACAGAGAAGCATCTATAATAATTTGCCGGAAATGAATCGCCTTTGCTACCTCTGTTAGCTTTGTCTTTCCCGGTGAACGACAAATGAGGTAATCTACCTGAATTTTTTTGCGCAGATTTGGATAAAATCTCTGTCCGGGAGGCAGCACATAAAACCGTAAGGTATCCAATCCGACAAAGCCGGCCCTGTAGTAAGCGAAATCCGACCAAAACTTCTGAGAAAAGGGATGGCTGTTTTCCATTAACCCCAACGCTATGCGATTGTTTTTCAGAGAATAATCCAGCGCATAGGTATCAGCCGAAGCCAGCGAATCGGTCAAAAGCACGTGCTCATTTCCTGCAATAAGGTCAATAGCAGTATGGCGCCGCAGGGAATAAATGATGAACTTCTCTTGCCGAAGCAATCTAACCTGCCGGAAAGAGTGCATTGCCAGTAAAAGCGCTATGGTGGCGAGCGCCGGCATGAGCATGTGCAGATTTTTATGAATAAAAAGGTAATAACACCAAATAAGAAGCGCAAAAATGAGTACGACTTTGAACCACGGAAAGTAAAGATCGTAAACGGCTGAAAAGGGCATGGAAGCTACAAACCTGACAATGACTATAAGTGTACTCACCATCTTGGCCAGCACTACGGCCAGCAGATGATTGATAAGAGGTATCCATGAAAGACTTAAAAATGCCAGACCTGAGAAAATAATGAGATAGGAGAGGGCAAACACAGCAAGATTGGTCAGCAGAAAATAGAGCGGAAACTGGTGAAAATAGTGTGCGGCAATGGCAAAGATGCCCAGCTCTGCCGATAAAGAAACCACCAGTGCTGCCCAAACTGTTTGCAGGATTTTGTTTCTAAAATAAACGGTACGATAAAGCGGAAAATAAAACATCAGGATTCCCGCAACGGCGGCATAACTTAACTGAAATCCCACATCAAAAAGCAATAACGGGTTC
>CAJVXP010000037.1 GCA_913009685.1 uncultured Bacteroidota bacterium | reverse complement strand
ATCGGCGGTTCGCAGCGCGAGGAGAACTACGACAAGCTGTATGCACGCATCAAGGCGTTGGATATCCCCGAGTCTTCCATGTGGTGGTATCTCGAAACGCGGAAATTCGGTACGGTGCCCCACTCCGGCTTCGGGCTGGGTTTTGAGCGGTTGATACTTTTCCTTACCGGGATGAGTAATATCCGCGATGTCATTCCCTTTCCAAGGACACCGTTAAACCTGGAATTTTAAAAATTTTTCACAAAGCAGCAAAATAAAAAAAAAATTTATAATTTTGCGCCCGCATTGCCCGATGGTGTAATTGGCAACACGTCTGACTCTGAATCAGAAGAGTCCAGGTTCGAACCCTGGTCGGGCAACAAAAACCTCCGTTTTGACGGGGGTTTTGTTGTTTAACAGGGGGAGAAGCCTGTCCCGATAAGGCGACAGCCGATATCGGGAAACCCTGGTCGGGCAACAAAAACCTCCGTTTTGACGGGGGTTTTGTTGTTTAACAGGGTGGAATTTTACGAGGGAATTTTAAAAATATTTGAATAATGTTCAGACAGAATAAAAAGAAAACCCCGAAAGCCATTGACAATCAGGGTTTTATTTTCTTCCGGAAGTGGTACCACCTGGAATTGAACCAGGGACACACGGATTTTCAGTCCGTTGCTCTACCAACTGAGCTATGGTACCTTTTTGGTTTGGAGCGGCAAAAATAAGCTTTTTTTTATTTCTCCAAAAAATTTCTTTAAAAAAGTTAAAAAACAGGCGTCACGTCACTTTTGTTTGCAGTCTGTTGGCTTTAAGTGTATTTTTGTTGACTGTTTTTTTAAAGAAAGCGCTTTTGAAATTAATCCTTGACATTGGCAACACGCGGACTAAATTAGCTGTATTTGCAGGTATCGAATTGAAAGAATTGTTCGTTACCGAAGATTTTTCTGTGGAGTTACTAACAAAAGTGGTGAAAAAATATCCCGGCATTTGCTCTGCAATACTGTCTGCCGTCAGGGATTATCCAAAGAAAACAGACGATTTCTTACGCGCCGCATTTTATTTCATAAAGTTAGACAGCCAAACGCCGCTGCCGGTAAAAATCTTATACAAAAGCCCGCAGACACTCGGTAATGACCGCATTGCCATTGCCGCTGCTTCACGGACATTGTTTCCCGGCCAAAATGTGCTTGCCATTGACGCCGGAACCACCATAACTTACGATTTTGTAAACGAAAACGGAGAGTATCTCGGTGGTGGCATCAGTCCCGGCATCCGGATGCGCCTCAAATCGCTGCATACATTTACAGAAAAACTACCATTGATTAAACAGGTTTTTCACACTGTTGATTTAATAGGTAATGACACACAAAGCTCTATTCTTTCCGGCGTTTTGCAGGGTGTCCTGAAAGAAGTTGATGGTATTATTTCAGCTTATAAAACGCGCTATACCGGTTTAAGAGTAGTGTTAAGCGGCGGCGATGAAAAATATTTTGATAAACGATTAAAAAATAACATCTTTGCATCCCCAAATTTTGTTTTAAAAGGACTGAAGGAGATTCTGGATTATAACCAAGAGAAAAAGAAAGAATGAAGATTAAAAAACCCGGTTTTATTGTTGGCTTGTTGTTGTTGACATTTGGATTAAATGCGCAGGATATTAACTCTCCGTTTTCGGCTTATGGCATCGGACAGCTTTATGGAGAAAATATTAGCACGCAATTGCAGGCCATGGGGGGAATCTCGTTCGGTATTACCGAAAAAAACATTCTGAATATGGCCAATCCGGCCAGTTATGCGCTTTTTGCTCCGGCAACATTTATTTTTCAGACCGGGATAATTGGTAATCTAAGCACCCTTCAAAATACAGCTAATAAACAGAACTCAAATTATGCCACGTTGAGCAATATCAGCATGGGGTTTCAGGTGCTAAAATGGTGGCATGTGGCATTAGGAATTACACCTTACAGCAAAGTAGGTTATGACACACGGATTTCGGTGACCGTCCCTCCTTATGGCAAAATCCTTAACGACCGGTTCGGAAAAGGAGGCACTACCCGCTTGTTCTGGGGTAACGGTTTTAAGGTTACAAAAAACTTAAGACTCGGTGTCAATATCAATTATCTTTTCGGCAATTCCCGCGGTTATAACATCATCTATTTCCCCGATTCTGCTTTTATTTTCGGAACTAAACAGGAACGTTACATCAATTTAAATGGTTTCTTGTTCGACTGGGGTATGCAATACGACATCCATCTTGCCAAAGACAGAAAGTTCACCATTGGCGCTATTTACCGGAACGCTACCCGTGTGAATGCCACCCGGTCATCCATTACCTACACTTTGACAGGGGGTTATAACAACCTCGTGGACCACACCAGGGACACAATTGAATACTCACCGGATCAAAAAGGAAATATTTTTATCCCGGAGACTTATGGATTGGGGTTTTCTTATTCTCATGGAGAACGATGGCTCGTAGGTGCGGAAGGAGAATGGCAACGCTGGTCAAAATTCAGTAAATTTGGCATGGCCGACTCTCTCTCGGATTCCTGGAGAATAGCATTGGGCGGCGCTTACACGCCAAAGCACACCACTATTTCTCCTCTACGGAAAAGAATCACCTACCGGATAGGTGCCCGTTACGACAGGACTTATGTCAGACTATACGGATATTCTGTTAACGAATATGCTGTTTCAGCAGGACTTACATTTCCATTTAAACGCTTGCGAAATAATATTTCACTCGCAATGGAAATAGGTAGCCGGGGGACTTTAAAAGATCGGTTAATAAAAAAAACTTTTTTTAATTTCTCTTTAGGAATAAATATTGTAGAACATTGGTTCTATAAACGCAAATACAGATAGTTAAACTAAATACTTTGTTCAAATGAAAGCAAAACTTTTAATTTTTTTACTCGGGTTAGGACTTAGCTTCTCGGTCATGGCCGGCACTCCGGTTAAGAAGGTAACGCCCCAGGATAATGGTTCCAAATACGGAAAAGATAGTGTGAATTGCATTATGAACCTGTCATTATACACTGAATACTTCCGGCAGTGGAGACAAAGCCATTACAAAAACGATGCTGTGAAATATACCATTGGACCTTGGTACTGGGTTTACAAAAACTGTCCGCGTTCTTCGGAAAATATATATGTTGACGGGGTAAAAATCATTAAGTACAAAATTAAAAATGCACCGGCAAACAAAAAAAAGGCCCTGATTGATACGTTGATGATGGTTTTTGAGAACAGGATAAAATATTTCCCGGACAACTACCGTACCCGCCTTCCTCAGGAAGGCTATATCAAAGGTCGTGAGGGTATTGCCCTTTATCAGATTTCTCCTGAATCTTATGAAAAAGCCTATACTCTCCTGAAACAGTCGGTTGAAGCGCAGAAAGACAAAAGTTCTGCTGCCGTTTTGGCATATTATTTTAGAGATGTGGCTAAGATGGTTCAAATGGGGAAACTTGACTCTGTTGCGGTGGTAGATGCTTACGATAACGTTTCCAACTACCTCGATGCATCTATTAAAAGGTATGATGCACAAAATAACAGCCGAAAGGTTACAGAGTATAAAAATGTAAAAGGTTATGTGGAAATGACTTTCGAGCCTTTTGCAAAATGCTCCGATCTGGCTAGTATTTATCAGAAGAAATACAATGCAGCGCCCACCGACACGGTATTGCTGAAAAAAATAATAGGGGTTCTGGAAATTAAAAAATGTTATACCGAACCTTTATACTTTGATGCCAATGTCAGCCTTTACAAAGCCAGTCCTTCACCTCAATTGGCTTTCCTTGTCGGGAAAATGATGTTACAACGTAAAAAGTATAATGATGCATTAGGTTATATGTGGAAATGTACCACTATGAAAGATACCAGTAATCTCGAAGAAGCTTATTTGCTCATGGCCCAAACCTATCGTACACTTAATAATTACGTCAAAGCCCGTGAGGTGGCCCGTAAGGTGATTAGACTCAACCCTCACAACGGAATAGCTTACGATTTTATTGGTGATCTGTATGCTGAAAGCGCACAAAAATGCGGTAATAACGCATTGACGACAAAGGTTTCCTATTGGGCTGCTGTTGACAAATACGTTAAGGCCAAACGCGTTGACCCCGAAATGGCAGATGCCATGAATAAAAAAATCGCTATTTACAAAGCACACTTCCCCACAAGGGAAACAATGTTCTTTTATAACATTAAACCCGGCGACAGGTACAGAGTAGGCTGCTGGATTAACGAAACAACCATTGCAAGAGCCTCCAACTAAGGGCTTGCAGGAAAAAATATGATTCGGAATTTACTAAAAAGCATCGTTATTGTCTTGGCAATGGGGGTGCTTTTTTCGTGTGAAAATAATATTAGGGTAGTACAGAAAATTAATGCAGAGGATACCCTTGCCGAGCTAACAGCTACCGATATCCAATATATTCGCACCGATTCCGGACGCAGACAACTGATACTGAACAGCCCGCTTTTAATTAAATATGGCGGAAGCAAACCTTATACCGAATTCCCAAAAGGTTTTTATATTGCCTTTTATGATACAGCAGGAAATATTATCTCAACAATAAAAGCCAATTACGGTATCCGGTGGGAGAAAAAAGGATTACTCATTTCGCGAAACAATGTGGTGGTAAAAAACCTGAAAACAGGGGAACAACTCAACACAGAAAATCTTATCTGGAACGAAAGAAAACATAAAATTTACTCCCCGAGTTTTGTAAAAATCACCAGCCCCGACAGGGTTATCTTTGGCGACAGTATGGTGTCGAACGAAAATTTTACCAAACGTACTATCTACGGCATCCGCGGGGTGCTTGACATAGAAGAAGACACAGCGCAATAGTATAAAACGAATTTCAAAATGCACTGAGAAAACAGACCTGTATTATGCCGATATTTCTGAAACGCCCTTAAGAACAAAGAGAATTATAAGGTGCAATTCAAATAATAACCGGTATAATGCCTTAACTTTGTATCCGAATTAATTATCATAACAAAAAAAAACGGTGAGCACTGTCTGGATTATTATTATTATTTCCCTGCTTTTGTCAGCTTTCTTTTCGGGAATGGAAATTGCTTTTGTCAGTTCCAGCCGGCTGAAGCAAGAGCTTGACCTGAAAAGAGATATCCTGCCGGCAAAAATCCTTTCTTCTTTCTATACCCATCCTTCCAGGTTTATTGGCGCCTTGTTGCTGGGAAACAATATTGCACTGGTCGTTTACGGCATCGCCATGGCTCTCGTTCTTGAGCCCTTCATTCTACACTTTTTACCTGTTTCGATGCAATCGGAATTCTATCTGCTGCTGCTGCAAACCATTCTGGCCACTTTATTGATTCTTATTGTGTCGGAATTTATTCCTAAAATGTTGTTCCGTATTAACCCCAATACTATTCTAAAAACTTTTGCCATCCCTGTATGGTTGTTTTACTACCTTTTTTATCCTGTTATCTTTCTCTATATCGGCATCTCCGAATGGATTATCCGGTTGTTTCTCCGTGTGGATGTCTCCATCGATAAATATACTTTCAGTGCCATTGACCTGGATGAATATGTCCAGGAACTGCATAAGGAAAAGCAGGAAGACGAGCCTTTCGTTCAGGAAATACAGATGATGCAAAATGCCATTGAGTTTAAAAATATTAAGCTGCGCGACTGTATGATTCCCCGGACAGATATTGTAGCTACCGATATCAGCGAAGAAGTCCGGAACCTTCGTAAACTTTTTACCGAGACAGGGCACTCCAAAATAATGATTTATGAGAATTCTATTGATAACCTGCAGGGATATGTGCATGCCTACGATATGTTTAAGCATCCCGTGAACATCCAACAGGTTATGCGTCCGGCAGAGATTTTCCCCGAAACCATGGCCGCCAGCGAGGTGTTGAGCTTGTTCATCAAAAAGCATAAAAGTGTAGCCATTGTCGTGGACGAGTTTGGAGGAACCTCCGGAATGGTTACCATGGAAGACATTATTGAAGAAATTTTTGGCGAAATAGAAGATGAATACGACACGGATGAAGTAGTCGAAAAGCAGATTTCTGAGACAGAATTTATTTTCTCAGCCCGCCTGGAAATTGATTATCTAAATGAAAAATACAAGTTTGACCTTCCCGAATCAGAAGAATATGAAACCCTTGCCGGATTTATTTTGCATTATCACGAAAGCATTCCCCTCATAAACGAAGAGATTGAAATTTCGCCCTATTCTTTCAAAATTCTGAAAGCTTCGGGAAACCGGTTAGAGGAAATTAAGATGACAATCAAAAAATAAAAAATTGCTGAAGTCCAATAAAGTCAAGATGTTTCTTGTAGATTCTCAGTTTAATTTTAAACAACTTCATTAACTAATTGATACTAAAATCAAAATTCGTTCCGATTGCTTTTATATCATTTCAATTTGTACATTTGCAGCTCGAATTAAAAAAAACATAAAGATTAAGATAAGATGGCAGCTATAGGTAGCATTAGAAAACATTCAACTCTTCTTGTGATTGTAATTGGCGGCGCACTGGTCGCTTTTATTCTGGGTGACTTTATGAAAAAGAATAACAGAAGAGATGTGAATGCCGGAAAAGTGAACGGTGTGGAAATCACCATTATGGACTTTAACAATAAATTGGATGCAAATATTGAGCGCACCAAAAAACAACAACGTACAAAAAGTCTGACCACCAATGAGACGTTCCGTGTGAGAACACAGACCTGGGAACAAATTGTCCGGAAAATTCTTATGGACAAACAATACAAAGATCTGGGAATTACCGTTACTGCCGATGAGATGTTTAATCTTATTCAGGGACCAAATCCGCATCCGCTGATTAAGCAATACTTTGTTAATCCCAAAACCGGACGCTACGACCGTAATCTGGTGATACAATATCTCCAAAACTATAATCAACTGCCCGACGCCTCGCGTCAGCAATGGAAAATGCTGGAAAACTATATCCTGGCCGACCAAATGCGTACCAAATACAACGCTTTGATTTCACAAGGCTATTATATTCCCAAAGAACTGGCTCAGGAACTCTACAACGAGCAAAATACACGTGCTAATATTGCGTATGTGGCTGCCCGCTATTCGGATGTCCCCAACAACAAAATTACGGTAACGGAGGATGATTACCAAAGCTATTATGATACGCACAAAATTGAATTTAAACAGAAGGATGCCCGGGCCATGGAGTATGTCGCCTTCGATGTTCTTCCATCAAAAACAGACATAGCCAAAGCCCGTAAAGAAGCACTCGCTACGAAAGCCGATTTTGAGGCCACCGGCAACCCGGCACAATTTGCCCGGGCCAATACCGACCATCCTTACGATACTTCGTGGTTAAAAGAAGGTCAGCTTCCAACCACCGTCGATTCGTTGATGTTTCACTCCAAAGTGGGGACGGTTTCCAACCCGGTGATGACTAACGATGCTTTTATGATTGCACGGCTGCTCGATGTGGCCACCCGACCCGACTCCATGAAAGCTTCTCATATCCTGATTGCTTACAAAGGAGCACTGAGAGTTAACCCCATCGTTACCCGTACCAAAGAAGAAGCAAAAAAACTGGCCGATAGTTTATATACTGTTTTGAAACATAATCCTTCCAAATTTAAAGCGCTGGCTGATAAATATTCCAACGACGGTTCGGTTTCGACCAACCATGGTAATTTGGGATGGTTTTTGGATGGCCGTATGGTTCCCGGCTTCAACGAAGCTGTGGTAAAAACCAAAACCGGTCATTTTACCGTGGCCGAATCAAAATTTGGCTACCATGTTATTAAAGTTACCGGTAAAAAAGACTTCAACCGTAAGGTGAAAATTGCTCTGATTTCCCAGGATATTATTGCCAGCAACACTACCTATCAGAATGTTTTTGCCAAAGCAAGTAAAATTGCCTCCGAAGCCCATGACCAAAAAGCTTTCGAGTCTGTGGCGAAAAAAGACCATTTGCAACTACGGGTTATGCCTAAAATGTACGAAAACACTTACTCTATTCCCGGTCTGGAAAACGCTCGTAGTATTGTCCGCTGGGCGTTTAAAGATGGTACTGACGCAGGAATCGTTTCCAATGTTTTCGATTTAGGAGGTCAATATGTTGTTGCGGTTATTACTAAAAAATTTGAAGCCGGAATTCCTTCCCTTAAAGAGGTAAAAGACCAGATTAAACCGTTTGTAATCAACATGGTAAAAGGAAAATACCTGACTGAAAAAATGAAAGCTTTCAACGGCAATCTCGATAAAATAGCAAGTGCGATGAAATCTTCAAAACAAACTATGACCGGCCTTACTTTCAACACAAGAAATATTGTCGGTTTTGGAATGGAAAACAAGGTAATCGGTACTGTTTTCGGGATGAAAGATGGAAGTATAAGTCAGCCGCTGGCTGGCAATGCTGCTGCTTTTGTCGTCAAATTAAATACTTTGTACAAAGCTGGGAAAATGCCGAATTACAATGCTTTTGTCCGTTCTTATATGTATACTTTCAAACAACGTGTGCAGCAGGATTATCCATACATCGCCATTAAAGATGCCGCCGACGTTCAGGACAACCGGATTCTGTTTTATTAAAATAAGATACAATGATTTAAAAAAAGCCCGGCAAAGCCGGGCTTTTTTTATGATGACTCCGCTTCAAGCGTCCACGCTTGAAGTACTAACAAATGGCACCCAATACCATCACCACTATTTCACCTCATTCTTCACTGCAATAATTTGTGCTGCAATACTCACGGCAATTTCGGCAGATGTCTCGCTGTTGACAGGAATGCCAATGGGCGCGTAAACCTTTTTCAGTTGATATTCGGTGAAACCTGTCCGTTTTAAATTTCCGAAAATCGTCTCCACCTTCGTGGCGCTTCCCATCATCCCAAGATATTGAACATTTTTATTGAGCAGCTGCCTTAAAATCTGCTCATCGCTTTTGTGGGCAAACGTTACAATCACCACGTAAATGTTAGACCCTTCCGGGACAAGTTTTTCTACCTGGTTAAAATCGACAATTTCTTTTACGTGAGCAAACTGGTTTGTTTCAAAAATATTCAACTCATGCCGGTTATCAAACAGATGGATCTTAAAATCCAAATTGCTGAAAATTTTGCACAAGGCAAGGCCCACATGACCTGCGCCAAAAATATAAAGGCTGTCGGGCATCCCCACCTGTTCGGTATATTCCCATTCTTTTCCGGCTACTACATTACTTTGGGAAACAGCCTGCAGGTCCGCGCCTGCAACAAAGAACAGCCCCTTCTCCGAGAGCCGTAAAACACCTTTTTGATGTTGTTCAACAGCCTCAAGAATCATTTCTACTGTCAGGATGTCACTTTCATCCAAAGGAGTAAAGGCAATGGTTTGGCCTCCGGAGCAAATCATGCCCGAGCGGTTCGCCCCGGCCTGCGGGTCGTGATTCTGAAAAACAAGAAAGGGACGCAAAGCATGTTGCTGTTTCAAAAGTCGTTTGGCCTGTTCTACCAGCCGGTGCTCCATAACTCCACCGCCAATAGAACCGGTAAAACTGCCGTCGGAAGCCACTGCCATTTTAAATCCCTGCTTCCCGGGACTACTCCCCTCCCGGCCAATAACTGTCATGAGAATCGTTCTCCTGCCCTGCGAGAGATGTGTTTGTATAAATGAAAAGGTTTGTTTCATTGAATGTTTGTTTTTACTCCGTTTTGGACCAAATATTTGTGCCGCTTCGTGGAACAGCCGCAATACAAGGCATTAATTTTATTCATCCTAACCCGGAAAAATCAAAATCCGTATCTAAAGGCTAAAAAACCGTTTTGGTAATTTATTATTGATAAATTGGAATCTATTTGTTTTTTGTTTTTTGCAATTTGTTTTTTGTTTTTTCATACAATCCTATCAGCACTTTTTCCGGTGTAACAGGTGCATCAAACACGTCAAAGTCGGGATTGAAAGTACGTACGGCATTCCGGATGGCAAAATAAGCTGCCAAACCATACATCAATGGCGGCTCACCCACAGCCTTCGACTTCAAAATAGCCAATTTGTGGCCGGCAGCTTTCAGTGGTTTTACCACCATCACCCCGGGTACCGAATAGATATCCGGAACTTTGTAAGTAGAGAGGTTGTCTGACAAAAGCTTTCCGGAATTATCATAAGCCACCTCCTCCATTGTCATATAACCAATACCCTGAACTACAGCTCCTTCCACCTGACCGGTATCGATAATGGGGTTTATGCTTTTCCCAAAATCATGGATAATTTGCACCTCTTCTATTTCATAAATACCCCGCAGACAATCTACTCCGGCCGTGACAACAGCCGTACCATAAACATGGTAAGCAAAGGGATGACCCTTGCCTTTTTCCTTATCGAAATAGATAACGGGCGTGGAGTAATGCCCTGTTTCCGAGAGTTTGACACGCCGGAGATAGGCTTTCATAACAAGTTGTTCCCAACGGATTTTAGTTACTTCCCCACGGGCAAAAACCTGTTCGTTCCGCAATTCAATTTCTCCGAAGGTGACACCGTTCATATCAGCTGCAACTTTTCTAAGCCGTTGCACGATAGCTTTGCAGGCCATCAAAACCGCCTGCCCGTTAATATCGGCACCGGTACTGGCTGCGGTTGGAGAAGTATTGGCTACACGCGTAGTGTTGGTGCTTTCCATTTTAATCCGTTCGGGAGCAATACCAAACGCCAGCGCAGCCACCTGCACCATTTTCGTGTTCACACCCTGTCCCATTTCGATTGCACCTGTACTAACACCCACGCTACCATCAGTATAGACGTGCACCAAAGCCCGCGCCTGGTTCAGCATAGTGTTTGTAAACGATATCCCAAAAGTTAAAGGCATCAATGCCAGCCCTTTTTTTACAAACCTGTTTTTCCCGTTAAAGGCATCAATCTCTTTCTGTTTTCGCAAAACTTTGAATTCACGAAAAGCTGTTTTCCAGGCTTTTCCGATGTTTACGCGTTCTGCCTTCTGCCCATAATAAAAATAGTCGTTTTCTTTCAGCAGGTTTTTTTCCTGAATAGCGCTGGCGGGTACTCCCAGCTTCATGGCAGCTTTGGCAATGGCTGATTCGATGGCAAACATGCCCTGCGGTCCGCCGAAGCCGCGAAAAGCTGTGTTGGGTGGCAGGTTGGTTTTGCAACTGAAAAGAGTAGCTTTTATATCCGGAATAAAATAGGAATTGGTGGTATGAAACAGCGTCCGCTCCGAAATAGCCGGCGAGAGGTCGTTGACCGCGCCACCGTTTTGGTAATAAGTTACCTCGTACGCCAAGATCTTTAAATCTTCCGACAATCCTATTTTAAAATCGGAGGAATAGGGATGCCTTTTCCCGGTCATGCGCATGTCGTCGTGTCGCGAAAGTACCAGTTTTACAGGTTTTTGCAAATGATAGCTTGCCAGTGATGCCAGACAGGCCCAGGCTGTTGCCTGGTCTTCTTTTCCACCAAAAGCACCCCCCAGCCGGGTTACGTCAACCTGAATGCTGTGCATGGAAACTCCCAGCACTTTGGCAACGGTACGTTGTACTATCGTCGGACTTTGAGTGGACGAATAAATCATAAGGTTCCCGTTTTCCAGCGGAAAACAATAGGAACCCTGTGTTTCGATATACAAATGCTCCTGTCCGCCGATATCCACTTTCCCATCGAAAACATACCGGCAATCTTTCCATCGTTCTTCCGGATTACCCATAGCAAAAGTACGCGGCGGCATCAACAACATCCCTTTCTCTGCTGCTTCACGCGGATCGGTAACAATTTCCATCGCTTCATAGCTGACTTTGATTTTTCTGCGGGCTTCACGGGCAATGTATTCGCTTTCAGCCACAACCACGGCGATGGGTTCTCCCTGAAACATTACTTCGTCTTCCGCAAGCAGCGTTTCGTCAGAGATGATGCCGCCAATCTGGTTTTCGCCGGGGATATCTTTAAATGTAAAAATACGGACGACGCCGGGATGCTTTTCGGCTTCCGATACTTCCAGCGAACGGATTTTTCCGTGGGCAATCGTTGCGTCCAGCACAGCAGCATACAAAGTATTTTGCCTTACCGGGATATCATCGAGGTAAATTGATTTGCCGGTTACATGTCCTTTGGAATCAATATTTTTCATGGAGCCATCATTTTAGAAAATAAAACATCCGGAGTAAATTGTTTTGGAAACATTTCTGCAAAATGCACAAAGAAAAGCTGGCGAAGCAGCAGGCTTTTGTATTCTTCGCTTCCGCGAATATCGCTGATGGGCGAAACTTCCGAAGTCAGAACCTCAGCAGCATCTTTTATCAGCTCCGGTGTGAGTGTTCTTCCTTTCAGAAAAGCCACTGTTTTTTCCGCATAAAACGGCCAGGCAAAAACACCGCCTGCCGAAAGATGAACTTCCTGAATGGTATCACCATCAAGCTGCAAAAGCATGGCCGAGTTCACGCTGGCAATATCCAGATACCGACGTTTGCTTACCTTCTCAAAGTTGAAAGAGGCTTGCTGCGGCAGCCTGAAGCTAATGTGCAAAATCGTTTCGTCCGGCTTCATTACCAGCTGCTTATATCCTGTATAAAATTTTCGCAGCGGAACGTTTCGTTTTGTACCGTTTTTTGTTTTTAAATGCACTTCTGCATCGAGCGCCAGAAAGAAAATCACCAAGTCGGCAATGGGAGAGGCATTGACAATGTTTCCGGCCACGGTTCCCATGTTGCGGACAGGCTCCGAAGATATGAGTTTGAAATACTCTTTTAGTCGCGGAAAATATTGCTGCAGTTCTACTTTGTGCAAGATGTCGGAAGCTGTTACAACCCCGCCTATCTGGCAGATACCATTATCTGTTTTAATTTCTATGGCGCAAGCGTCCGCTTGTGCCTTATCCGCCTTCAAAAAACAGAGATCAGCAACTGCCAATGCATCGGCCTGTTGCACAAAGAGGTCTGTCCCCCCTCCCACTTTTTTCCCGGCTTCACCTCTCTGGTTTTCCACTTTAAGTTGTTTTAACCGGCCGGCAATGCCGCGAAAATATTCCGGCAAAAATGCCTCTTTTATCAGCCATCCGAGTGGATCTTTCTCCTCTTTTCTTTGCAGGACGGAAGAAATATTTTCGGCAGCATGTTCAATGGATTTGTAACCTGTGCAGCGGCAAATGTTTCCGCTAATGGCGCTGATCACCCTTTCGGGAGATGATTTTTCCGACGCCAGGCTGTGTGCCGTCAGCGACATGACAAATCCGGGCGTACAAAACCCGCATTGTGTTGCAGCATTATTAATCATGGCCTGCTGTACCGGCGACATTTTATCTTTTTGAAGTCCTTCGATGGTAACAATGTGCCGGCCTTGCACATTTCCGAGAGGCGTGAGGCAGGAGACAATACTCTTGTAACGTACTTCGCCGTTTTCCAGGTATCCCTCCAGCACAATACAGGCGCCACAGTCGCCCTCACGGCAACCGGCTTTGGTTCCGGTGAGATGCATCTTATAGCGAATAAAATCAAGCAAAACCGTACCTGCCAGCTCGTCTGTTTGTACCAGTTGATTATTTAAAATGAAGGTAATCATACCGAAGAAATTTGTGTTTAATGTACAAAAATACGGATTTCATCCCTGAAAAGAACCGCCTTCTCTTTGAAAAAGCAAAACAGCCGTTATTCAGACGGGTACACAGGTATAATCTTATGATTTTTTGATCCGGTTTTTCCGGATAGAGAAAATAACAAATAGTTGTAGAAGCAATGAAATCAACGTTAGATATTCATTTAGGATTTGTAACGAAATAAAGTGACGGGAATCGACGAAGTAATTTTAGGGGACTTCCAATAATTCCTTAGGACAAATGAAATACTCCGTAAGAGAGTAGTCATTACATGGTTGCAAACCGCAAGCGGGCGAAAAAATTTCTCTGTTTTTTTCCGGTTTTACAAATTATAGAGTATATTTGAAATCCAATAACATCTGAAACACAGAACTCTAAAAAGATAGAAAAATGAAAATCTTCAAAAGAATCGTACTCATCGTTGCGCTTGTAATCGTCGTGTTGGTGGCTTCCGTCTACTTTTGGATGAGAAGTACGGCCCCCGACTATTCCGGAAAACTACACTTGCAAGGGCTGAAAAGCAAAACTACCGTGGTATATGATGCCTACGGAGTTCCGCACATCTATGCACAGGATGCACAGGATGCTTATTTTACATTCGGTTTCGTTCATGCACAGGACCGGCTTTTCCAAATGGTTATGATCAGGCGTGTGGTGGAAGGCCGGCTGGCGGAAATCCTGGGAAAAGACCTCGTAAAGACCGACAAATATATGCGGATACTCACGCTAAACAAAATGGCTGAACAAAGTGCCAATCAATTTATGAAAGAAGCGGATGAACCGGTTAAACAAGAGGTGCAGGCTTATGTTGATGGGATAAACGCTTTTATCAAAGAGAGACCTCTTCCCATTGAATTCACGCTCATGGGCTTCAAACCGGAAAAATTTACTGTTCGTGATGTTTTTGGGATAATGGAATATATGTCACTAACATTTACTTCTGCCCTGAAAGAAGATCCATTGGTTTATCGTATTTACCAAAAATATGGCAATGCTTATTTAAAAGATCTGGGTGTGGATTCCGCATCTATGGCTCATCTGTTAAATTCTCAGAAAGCCACACAACTCGCAAAAATTTTTAAACAGGTACAATCGTTGCAAAGTTTGGTTCCCATTCCCATTTGGGAAGGCTCCAACAACTGGGTGGTCAGCAAAGAACATTCAAAATCGGGGAAAGTACTTCTCGCCAACGATACCCATATAAAATATTCTCAACCATCGGTATGGTACGAAGCTTATATCCAATATCCCGGCTTCAACCTTTACGGCTACTATCTTGCCGGAGTTCCTTTTGCTCTCGTGGGACATAACGACCGTTATGCCTGGGGGATAACGATTTTCCCTTTCGACAACATGGACCTGTATGCCGAGCAGCAAAATCCGGAGGATTCCAACCAATACATGCATGCCGGAAAATGGCTGAATTACCACGTTGACCATCAAATCATCAAAGTGAAAGGAGAAAAAGATGTTCCTTTCAATATCTGCTACACTGTTCACGGCCCTCTTCTCAATCCCGTTTACGGAAACATCACCAACAATTCGAAAGTGCCGGTAAGCCTTTGGTGGGCGCCGATGTACCTTAACAGCACTGCCATGGAGGCGCTTTATCAAATGAACAATGCTACCGACATGAAAAGTTTTGAAAAGGGTGTTTCTTTGATCGATATTGTGGGTTTATATGTGGCTTATGGCGATACGGATGGAAATATTGCCATGTGGGGTTCGGGAAAAATCCCCATTCATCCGGCAGGCGTTAATCCCCGTATGATTATGGATGGTGCCAGTGGAAAAGACGACGTTACCGGATTTTATCCATTTGCAAAAAACCCACAGTCAGTAAACCCGCCAGGTGGCATTTTGAATACTTCCAACAATGAACCGACTGCCGTTGATGGCATAATTTATCCCGGATATTATTCCCCCGGATACCGCGCTAAACGCGTTAGGAAAATGCTTCTTTCCCAACCCAAATGGAGCATCAAAGAGATGGAAAAAATTCAGCTTGACACCCATTCCGCCAGAGATTTAAGATTAGTTAAGCTCATTTTAAATAACCTTGGAGATTATAAAGGCGATCCGAAAATTGTAACCGCTTTGCAAAACTGGGATGGCAACTACGACACTGCCAGCACCGGAGCCGTTATCTATACACAATTGCTGTACTTTGTACTGCGGGATGCCATGATGGACGAAGTCGGAGAAAAGGACTTTAAAAAGCTGATAAGTACCAATCTGTTGCGCAGCGCCATCGAGCCTCTGTTTACCGATAAAAATTCGGTGTGGTGGGATAATGTAAAAACCAAAGCCGTAGAAACCCGCTCCGATATCTTTCAGCGTGCTTTTTCGGAAACAGCCGTGGCTCTTAAAAATAACATGGGAACAGATATGTCAACATGGAAATGGGGCAGGATACATCAACTGACCAATGTGCATCCCATTGGACGAAAAGCGCCGTTCGACAAATTTCTTAACGTAGGGCCTTTTGCCATGTCTGGAAGTAATGAAGTGATTAACAAAGAAGCGTTTACGTATAACAAACATGGTATTTATCCGGTAATTTCAGGGCCTGCGCTCCGTTTCCTGATTGACTTTTCCGATCCTGACCATGCGCTGTCAATTATTCCTACCGGTCAGTCGGGCAATGTTTTCAGCCCTCATTATGCTGATCAGGCCAAGATGTTCGTTCATGGAAAATACCGGACACAATTCATGTTGCGAAAAGAGATAAAAAAAGGAAAAACACTGACCTTGTTACCGGAATCTTCAAAAAACTGAACCGGCATGACAGGAAACAAACGGATTTCCTATTTTTGTTAAAAATTATCCCATGAACACAGGCAGGAGCAGAACAGCAGATTTTTTGAAAGGGGTGGCACTTATTGCCATGGTACAGCTTGTTATAGTTGAATATTTAGCCCAACAACCCATTCTGAACGGTCTGGCGGGGAAAATCTCTCTTTTTTTGGGGGGCTCGCCTGCTGCTCCCACATTCCTTGCCATTATGGGTTACTACATTGCCCGTCAGGGACATGGATTTCGGCACACAATCTCTCGCGGGGTTAAACTCATTTTACTCGGCGTCCTGTTGAATATCGCTCGAAATGCTATTATCCTTTTTGATGTTTTCATGGCGAAAGCCTCCGCAGATATCTGGCATCTGATTTTCGGTACAGACATTCTTATTCTCGCAGGATTGAGCCTTGTAGCCATGGCAATACTGATCAGGATCCTTCGCGGCCATGTATTAGCCTACCTTGCTTTGATTATTGTTTTTCTACTGTTGCAATATATCATTCCTCCGGTGGAGAAAATGGCTCCAAATTCTGTTATTCTTCCCTTTTTCTACGGGAAATACCCACAGGCACAATTTCCTTTCATCCCTTGGTTTGCTTACGTGCTGGCGGGTTACTCCTTTTTTCTTTTTAAGAAATTCTTTATTTCCGATCAGTTTAAACACAGTCGTACCATAAAAATCATTCTTCTCAGCCTGTCAGGAATCCTGCTGATATTGAGTCTGCCTTTCGGCTTCGATGTCTCCATAAACCACCGTTTGTTCTATCATCATGGTATTCTGTTCTTCATGTTTTGTGTCAACTACCTGTTCTGGTGGCTTTTGAGTGCCAGCTCTATTGTTAACAGGGTCAACAATAAACTCACGGCTTATCTTGAATTTATCGGAAAAAATGTTACGGCATTTTATGTAATTTTTATGATCCTGGCCGGTAACCTCGCTCTCCTCTTCCAGAAAGGTCAGGATTTTCTCATGTTGTTTATTGTATTTGTCATTCTGCTTGCGGCCACCAGTTTCTTCGTGTGGATATGGGTCCGGATGAGAAGGAAAGCAGCGTAGGTAAATCAATTACTAACCGGGCGCATGCATCCGTTTGTGTTTTAGGGGACTTCTAATAATTCCTTTCTTTCAAGAAACAAATGAGATGAACAAGATGCAAGGCATAAATTTTTAGATCGGAAGAGCGTCGTGTAGGGAAAGAGTGTAGATCTCGGTGGTCGCCGTATCATTAAAAAAAAAAGAAAAAAATAAAAAATGAACA
>CAJVXP010000036.1 GCA_913009685.1 uncultured Bacteroidota bacterium | reverse complement strand
TTGTTCTTTTGCACGCTAACTACGTTAAAAAGCCTCGCCATAGCTACGGCTATGTCTACGTTTTTTGCCTTGTTACCGCACAAAATAACATCGTCTGCTTTGGTCAACCTATTTCGTAATAATGCCTAAGCCGTAATACACAAAAGAAATCATCAGGCTGAAAATTCAGCCTGATGATTCGGGTTGGTAGTGGGCCCACCAGGACTTGAACCTGGGACCACCTGATTATGAGTCAGGTGCTCTAACCAACTGAGCTATAGGCCCTGTTTCTCAGGTTCCCCTGAAAAAGGCTGCAAATTTAAACATTCAAGGCCAAATTCAAAAAAAAAGTTTCAATTCAATCGCCCTGAAGGCAACTAATTTAGAAATTTACTCTTTTTGTGTCTCTCTCCAGTATCTTTTTTAATACACCGGGTGCATTTTCAAAACGGTTGGTAAACATCATGGCAGCAATAATATAAGGTTTGAAACCAGCTTCCACGTAAGTGGGAATGCGGTATTTCTCAAAAACACCTTTGCTTACCTCACCGGCAGCACACGATACATCCGTAATGTCAGCCGGCAGGCAATGCATATACAATGCATCCTGGTTCTTTGTCAATTGCATCTTTTCTTCGTTGTATTCCCAGTCTTTGAATTTGGCGTTTTCGGCCAGACAAGCCTTTTCCAATTCATCGAGGCCTTTGCTGTCGCCTTGTTGTAGTAACTTTGTGCGCTGTTGCATTATATGAAACGGCGCCCAGCTTTTGGGGTAAACGATATCTGCATCTTTTACGGCTTCTTCCATGGAATGGCTGATATGGAAACTACCATCACTCTCTTTTGTGTTCCGGCGAGCAATGTCCACGATTTCCGGAATCAACTCGTATCCTTCAGGATAGGCCAACTCCACATCCATGCCAAAGCGCGACATGAGTGTGATAATACCCTGCGGGACAGATAACGGTTTGCCGTAGCTGGGCGAGTAAGCCCAGCTCATAACTATTTTCTTTCCGCGAAGAGCTTCGAGGGAGCCGAAATGTTGTTTCAAATGCAGCAGATCAGCCATAGACTGGGTAGGATGATCCTGATCGCATTGCAGGTTGACGATGCCAGGACGCACCGGTAAAACGCCCTGTTTATATCCATCATCCAGTGCCGCGCCAACCTCCAGCATATATTTGTGGCCTTCGCCAAGAAACATATCATCGCGGATACCGATAAAATCACTTAAAAAGGAGATCATATTGGCCGTTTCCCGGACAGTTTCGCCGTGAGCAATCTGTGATTTTTTCTCGTCCAGATCCTGTACTTTCAGCCCCAGTAAATTGGCTGCTGAAGCGTAAGAAAAGCGGGTGCGGGTGGAGTTATCACGGAAAATGGAAATGGCCAGTCCTGAGTCAAACACTTTGGAAGAGATATTTTGCTCCCGCATATTTTTCAGGATAGCAGCTACCTCCAACACCATCTTTAATTCATCCTCACTCTTTTCCCAGGTGAGCAGAAAGTCTTTTTGATATAATTGGGTTTTAAGTTCTTTTAGCCGTTCAATCTGTCGCTCCAAATTCATATTTCTCTCCATTTTTTCTCTATTTGTTTTCAGCAAATTCATAAGCATAAGCAGCATAAAAAGCACTGGCTACCACCAAATGTTCCACGGGCGTTTTTTCGTTGGGAGCATGGGCCATCACTTCATTACCGGGACCAAAACCGATGGTGGGAATTCCATATATTCCATTGATAACCACACCATTGGTAGAGAAAGTCCACTTATCCACCCTGGGTGCTTTTCCGTATAAATCTTTGTAAGCGCTGACGCCGGTTTGCACCACTGGATGGTCTTCGGACATTTTCCAGGTAGGATAGTATTTTTCCATGCCATATTCCAGTCCGGTGTAAGCGGTTTCGTGGTACTGCAACACTTCCACCTTAGCATTCATGCCCTTAACGATTTCTTCAATTTCTTTTACCGCCGATTCTTTGGTTTCGCCCCAGGTGAGACGGCGGTCGAGATGGATTTTAGCAAAATCAGAGACAGCACACAGTGAAGGGCTGCCGGTAACCATTTCCGAAATGGTAACACTGCCTTTTCCGAGAAACTCGTCATAAGCAAGGTGTTCGTTCAATTTTTCAATCTCCAAAGCAGCCCGGGAAGCCATATAAATAGCGTTTTTCCCTCTTTCCGGTGCTGAGCCGTGAGCCGAAAGCCCGTAAAAGCTTACCTCTATTTCCATACGGCCGCGATGACCGCGATAGATGTTCAGATTGGTAGGTTCGGTGCTAATGGCAAAGTCGGGACGAATCCCATCTTCTTCCACAATATATTTCCAGGGAAGGCCGTCGGAATCTTCTTCCATGACACTGCCTACAAAGTAAAGAGTAACATCCTTATCAAATCCCAGCTCTTTCAGAATACGGCCGGAAGTAACAAAAGCGGCAGGTCCGCCTTCCTGGTCTGCCGAACCGCGACCCAACACATAACCATCTTTAATTTCTCCGCTCAGGGGATCGAATTCCCAGGCATCCAAATTGCCAAAATCCACTGTATCCATGTGCCCGTCGAAGGCAAGGATACGTTTTCCTTTTCCGATACGCCCAATCACGTTTCCGAGACCATCGATTTTTACTTCATCAAAACCGGCCTCCTCCATTTGGCGTTTTAACTCCTGTTGAACTTCTTTTTCCTGTGTGCTGAGCGATTTAATCTTCACCAGTTTCGACAAGTTGCGGGCGGTATCGTCCCGGTATTTTTCAGAAAGTTCCCTGATTTTTGCAAATATATCCTCCATAGCCTTAAATTTTTTGGACAGCAAATCTATGAAGATATTTTGGATAAACGGTTTTTCTGATTTCCGGACCGGTGCCTCACCAGCACTGATTCCCGAATATTCTTACTTTTGCAATCTTATTAAGATTCTTCATCAAAGAAAAAAGATTTTATCTTAAATGCCCCATTCTTTAAAAATAACACAGGTATTTTTTCTTGCCATGATTAAGTATTTTTATGCTCCGCTCTACGGCGTAGCTATCAGAATTGGTTTTTGGGAAAATTTTTTCGCACTGATTGCCGGCGGGACACTGGCTTTTACCATTTACTACTACTTCTCGGATCTTGTTATTGTTTATTCACGATATCTTAGCCCCTATGTCGTAAAAATATTTCCTGTACGTTGGCAGCAGGCAGCAAGAAGACGCAAAGTACGGCGCAGGATAAAAAGAAGAAACCGGAAAAAGTTTACCTGGATAAATAAATTTATGGTCAAATTACGCCGGGGTTACGGCATGTGGGGCATCATTCTGCTAACACCGGTTTTATTGTCCCTTCCCATCGGTGCATTTTTACTCCGAAAATACTATCGGGAAAACAAATTCTCTTTCCCACTAATGATAAGTTCTATCATAATAGAAGGTTTTCTTCTTTGTGTTATTTACTGGAGTGCTACCCATTTATGATTTTCCGGTTTTTATTATTCCCCTCTGACTTCCGTCTTCCTCCGGCAATTTAATCATCACACAACACAACAGTTTTCCACTAAATTTGCAGATGCCTTGTTTTTAATGAATTGTCAGTGTAAACGCAAAAGAGAAACCGGTAAAACATCCCACATTTTTTCCCATTAAATCGATGGGTGTATAAAACACGATAATGAACGATTTTCCGGTTTCTATGGTTACCCCGGGGTGAAAACTTAAAAGATAAGCATCCGGATTCCCTGCCTTAAAATGGTTGTTCTTAAAATGGTTGTATTGGAAACTAAACCCTCCGACCAATTGCAAAGTTTGATGAAAAACATAATATCCCAAATCGCTGTCCAAAAAATAGTCGTCCGAAAGAGAGCCCTCATAGCAGAAAGAATTTTGATACTGTGCTGACACATCAAGCGATAAACGGGGAGTAAAGTTGTTGGTTAAGGCAACACCTGTGGCAATTCCGATAGCTTTTCCAAAAAACCCGGTTTTCCTAATACTGAAGTTTGACTCGTTAGAAAAATTAATACCCAATAACGCAACGCCCGAAAACTTCCTGTGTTGCACAAACCGGTATTTGGCGCCAAAAGAGATGGAACTCATATTTGCTGTTACAAAAGTTCCGATTTCGAGATTTTTACCCACACCATATGTAAACCGGAAGAACATATATTTCAAAATAACCGCACTGTCAGGGTCTGACGAAACAGGGTAAGTTTTCCCATTATTGTCAAAGGCATTCCTCCCATACAAATACGTGAAAGAGGGTTCGGCTTCGAGCGTCTTCAAAGAGATCAATGTTGCATCAATTGCTGTAAGTTTAGAAGCCGAAACACCGGATACCTGGGCTGAAACAGTACCTCCCATCAAACCAAAAAGAACAAATAAAAAGAAACTGATTCGGAATCCGGTGGCACGTGAATAAAAAGATTTCATGTCTGCAATATTTTTTATGGAACAAAAATAAAACAGAGAGAAATGACAGAAAATACCTATCACACGGTATTTTCCGGGTTTTGAATGTAATGAAGTTGTTTAAAGTGGTTCTATGTTAAATTCTGTGGATAATTTTAAAGAAAAAACAAATCTCACCCCCCCGTATTCTATGAGTTTTCAATACGATTTTCGGGAGAGTTACGTTCATTTTCTCATCTCCACCTTTGCCCAAAAGGCCATTTTCCCTTCGTTCGATTTGAAACCTCTGATTAAACCGGGGTTTTCTTTGCTCATTTCAATGGAGATGGTGTCTCCTAACAGGCATTCGTGGAAATAATTGAAAGAGATAAAGGCAATATCATTGGTGCCGAAAACCTCATAAATGGCATCTGAAAGCCAGACAAAATATTTCCCGGCATTTACATGACCGTTCATATCCATGTCGGTATAGCGCACTTTTACAGAAAAGAGATCTTCAAATTTTAATTTTGGATCCAGTTTGGGGAAAGGGCGGTCCAGGCTGATCTTTTCCGTAATATGTTCGTACAAATTTGTGAGGCTGCTCATGCGCTGCGGACGACGTGTTTTCAGGTTAATAACCGACCATTCGGAAGTGGCCGTACAAAGCATCTCTCCTTGTTCCCCAACCACTTCAAATTCACGAAATGCAGTAATGGCTTCCACACGGCTGGGCCATGTAATCACACTGTATTTTTCTTTCCAGGAGGGCAGCCGGTTTATCTGCAAATTCATTCGAAACAATACCCACGACAGATTTTCTTTACTTGTATCGGTAAAACCAAAACCAAGATGTTCAGCATGGTTTATGGCGGCCTGCAACAACATCCTGTCCAGGGCATTAATGCTCAAATGGTTATCAATAGTTGTGTCTTCCCAGGAAACCTCATTGTTTTCCTGCCACAACCGTTTTTTCTCTTGTTCCATGATTTCTTTTACAATTCTCCCGAAAGCAGGTTAGCCTCGTTAAGGAGTTTTTTGATTCGGTTATCTTCAATACCCATTTCTTTCAAAAGAGGTTCGTTATTCGCCAAATCACGACAGAGGACAACGCCTTTTTCCAACAACTGTTGTTTTTCCGCTTTTTTCAACTGGCTGAGGCTGGTAACGGGATGATATCCCGAACGGTCGATCCAGTCTTTGAGGCTGTCGCCATTGGGATAGTCCCAGGACACAAGTTTTAATCCGGCACATTCGGCATAGCGGGTGGCATCGTCCGAAAAGCGGGTATTGGTAATAACCATTCCCTGGTATTGCATGCCGGCATCCGGCTCGGCATCTTTCCATGCCGCAGCCACATCCCAAAACCGCGAATGAATGTACAAGGCTACTTTTACATCGCTGTTTAGCTTACTGTCGCTGTGATACTTACATTCAATCATAATTTGTTGCTGATCCTTTCTCGCCACCACATCCACTTCATGCTGTACACATTTTCCCTGGACAATAACGTCCACTTTGGATTGAAAGCCTTTCGATTCCATCAGCCGTCCTACAAATTTTTCAAAAGGATAACCCGATGGTCCCAAATCCATCATGGCTTTTTTCAGCCGGTAACGTCCGGCAGAATAGTGAGAACTTTTTTTCAATATCCGGTAAGCAGTTTGATAAATTTTATGGGTGCTGATGCCCTGATAAAGATTCTTTTTCACTGCTGCAAGCGCTTTTTCCACCTCTAAGGTGCCGGCGCCGGAATTTCTCAAAGCTCTTCGCAGTTTATTCTCTTCAAAAGGAACCCGGTCGCCGTTTCCCTTGGTTACATAAACAGCTTCTTCTTTCATGCTACAAAATTTTGGGAATAAAATTACAAAATATCTGCCACGTCCGTTTTTTTAAGAAGCAGGGGCTTAATTGTCTTCGGCATACCACTCGGCATAACTTGTGGTTGTTTCGCGAAGAAACAACCGTTTCAACATAACATTTTCAGGCAATCGTGCCTGAATTGTTTTCACAAAATCAAGCAGCATCAGCTCACTCGTAGGATTGTAATCTTTCAGAATAATTCTTTCAAAATTATTTTTCAGTTCAGTTATCAAACTCTCAGGCATTCTATTATAGAGAACAAGAGAATGGTCATATTTATTCACAATTTCTTCTTTGACAATTTTCTTCAAATCACCAAAGTCCATGACCATGCCGAGTTTGGGACTGTTTTCGTCGGAAACAGGGTTCCCCGCAACCGTTACTTTCAGTTCGTAAGTGTGTCCGTGAATATTTCTGCAAAGCCCGTCATAACCATTCAGCGCATGTGCCATTTCAAATTTGAAGGCTTTGGTTATCCGAATAAAATTCTGTTTATCCATTAGTTAGAAGTTGTTTTGAAGATTTTATACTGTTTTGTCCACCGGCCGTTTTCATTCATAACCATTAAGTAATAGAGTCCTGGTTTATTTTCTCTCATGTTGACCAGGTTGCGTCCCTTCAAAAGTTTTCCGGAAGCAATGAGGAGACCCAGACTATTGTACATTTTGTAATCCATTGGATATTGTTCGCTGTTTTCAATGGTTAGCTTGTCAGCAACGGGATTGGGATAAACAGAGAGAAAAAGTTCCGGATTTTTCTTTATGGCGCTTGGCCCTCCCCAGATAGATTGAATATAACCGGGGTGATCGATGTAAGGATTACGGTTATGCTGATAATCGTAATAAATCACATTATTCCGGTGTCTTTCAAAGTCATCCGGCGGGTCCTGTGCATTCCACTGCAACAGGGTGGAGAGTTTTCCCATTTCCGGCTTCGGAAAGGTATTCACATAGTCAACAACTTCCAAATCAGGTTCTCCGTTATCGCCTTCGTAACGCGTGGCCATATAAAAAATCATACGTGCCACATCGCCTTTTACAGCATCTCGGGGTTCAAAGGAATTGTTATCCATGTAACACCCAGGGGCTCCCGGGACGGGAGAACCGCCACTATCAAAATCGAGATGCCCTCTGAGGCCGTTAACTTTTACATCGGCAGGGCGGATGTGATGAACATCGGTACCGGCAGGCGGATTGGTTCCAAAGCCGCCATGCGATTTGGCCCACACATGCTCACGGTTCCAGTCGCCAATATTGCCACCGTGTTTCGACTTGGCTCTGGAAATTCCCGAATAAATCAGAATTACATTGTTGTGGTTCTCCGGATCTTCATCCGTAGCGCTCAAAATACCCCATAATGCGCTGTAATTAAGCTCTTTGTGATCTTTTATAATATTATGCAAAGCAGCTTTCAGTTGTGCCCCCGTTTTACCTTGGGCAGCATTGTAATATCCTGCCGGTACCTGTGCATAGAGTCCGGAAACAAGGAGAACCAGAGCAAGAATGCCTAATTTATGTAGATGCCGAACCATAAAATCGTTATTCAAAGTTTAAACAAAAATAAAATAGAGAGAGATGACCATGAGCAAACCCCCACCAGTCATATACAAAAGAGAAATGACCGACAATGCCGGTTTTTGATTTTTTATAAATACAAACAGCAATGTGAGCGAAAGGGAAAAAACCGCAAGATAAATCAGATTATGACCGAGGTTTGCCGACAGATCAGGATAGTAAAACAGAATACCCGCAAGAAAAGTATTCATTGCCTGTGCAATGGCCGGCATAATATAAAAAGAAGCTTTTCCCTCAGTATAAGTACGTTCTCCTTTGCGAATCTTGAAAGCCTCCATGTTGAAACGGACGGAAATAAGGAAAAACCCGATAAAAAGCACATAAGTTTTCATTCGGATCAACAGGTGCATAAAATGGCTCCCCAGCCATACCCCGAGCAAAAACAGCAGCATTTGTCCCGATACCAAAAACAGAATTCCACTTATCAGCTGAAAAGCAGGCGTTTTTTTGGCATCCATCCCCACCGCCACAGGCATCACCTGAAACGACAAAACAAACAGTATAATGATAGAGACAACCAACATAGTAACTAATTTGCAGCAAAAGTAATAAAAAACACGGCCATTAAAATACAACAAAAACCGTCAGCCATTAGCCAAGAAGGGAAATGTTAAATGCCTGGAGAAAAGAGCCCGTAAGTGACGAGGGATATAACTTTCTTTGTTAACTTTGTCCGACACACATTTAGAAATGAAAAATTCCTGATTATGAACTTAGAAACTTTTTATACACTTTCCTACGGTCTTTATATCGTTTGCGCTCAAAGCGAGGGAAAGAAAAACGGATATGTGGCCAATACAGTCTTTCAGGTAACAGCAGAGCCTTCGCAGCTGGCCATTAGCTGCAACAAAGATAACCTCAGCGCAAAAGTCATTGCGAAAAGTGGTTTTTTCAGCGTATCGGTGCTGGAACAGGGTGCCTCTAAAGATATTCTTGGACGTTTTGGTTATAAAAGCGGGAAAGACTTCGATAAATTTGAAGAGACGCAGTATTTTGAAACACTCCATGGCGTTCCGGTGGTAACAGAAGATTGTATTTCGTGGTTTGTCTGCAAGCTGACAAAAACTATCGATGTCGGAACACATTTACTCTTTATTGGCGAAGTGCTGGATGGCAACTTTCTGAATAAAGAGAAAACACCATTGACTTATGATTACTACCGTAAAGCCCGCCATGGACGCGCTCCTAAAAATGCGCCGACCTATATCAAAGAGAAAGAAATAAAACAGCAGGCGGTCAAATCTGCAGCAAAAAATGTCGTAAAATCAGGTCAAAAATGGATTTGCCAGGTTTGTGGTTATATTTATAATCCTGCCGAAGGAGACACAGAAGCAGGTGTTGCTCCCGGAACATCTTTTGAAGATCTGCCCGACGATTGGGTTTGCCCGGTTTGTGGTGCGGAAAAAGCAGACTTCGAACCTTATAATAAGGGTTAAGAAACTTGGTTCTACCACGAATTTAGTGGAAAACTGTTGCATCGTGAAATTATTAAATTGTCAGAAGCCGGAAGTCAGAAGTCGAAAGAAAGTAATATATTGAATATAGCATCTCAACATGCAGTGACCACTATAACTAACAGATTTATTAGCTATTGTATTAATGGGAAAACTTCCGTCTTCGGTCTTCTGACTTCTCTCAAAGGGATGCCTTTGGTACTGAAAAAACAATTTACCCACTAAAATGGTAGTAGAACCAGAAACTTTAAACATTTACTTCAAAATACCCACAACAATTTTTGAGGGATATTTTCGGGAGAACCAAACGCGCTGGGTGGCTTTTTTAAAGTCATCGGGTTTGGCTTTGTAGATATCCGTAAAGGTCTGTGGGTTGACGTCGAAGAACGGAAACCAGCTGCTTTGGATTTGAATCATAATCCGGTGTCCTTTTTTAAACGTGTGCAGCACATCCTGCAGCGGGAGTTTTACCTCCGTGACTTTTCCAGGCACAAAAGGCTCCGGTTTTTCCGGATTGTTGCGGTATTTTCCCCGCAAAATATCACCGCGAACCAGCATTTGATAGCCGCCCATTTTTACGTGCGTGGGATTGGGTCTCGGGTCAGGTGCCCTGTCTGGATACACATCGATTAGTTTCACTACCCAGTCGGCATCCGTGCCGGTGGTAGAGACAAACAGGTCGGCCAGCATGGGACCCGCGAGGGTTACATCTCTTTTTAACGGTTTTGTTGAAAAGACCAGCACATCGGGTCTTCTTGCAGCAAAACGCTGGTCTTCATTCATGTACGGATGGTAATAAAATGTCCTTGAATCCATAATGTGTGCTGTGTAAGGAACCGGCTTGTGCGGATCGCTCACATATTCATAATGATCGGTTTTGCTATTTTTGGGTTTTCCGAAAGTGAGCTTATGACCGGTTTCTAACGAAAGCGCTTTCCCCCGGACATCTTTTGGCGGCCATTGGTCAAACGAACGCCAGCGGTTGACGCCGGTATTAAACATTCTGGCTTTCGGCTCCGGGAAACTGCCCTCTCCTTTCAGATAATATTTAAAAAACGGTAGTTGAATATCCGTGCGAAAATACTCGCCTGTTTTGGTGCCAAAGCTGATATCGCCCAGCCGGGCGTCATCGTTGAGGCTCCACCAGCCATGTGGCCATGGGCCAACAATCAGCATATTTTTAGCCTGCGGGTTTTTATCCTCAATACTTTTGTAGGTGTGCAATGTACCGTAGAAATCTTCGCTGTCGTACCAGCCACCCACCGTTAATACAGCAGGTTTTATATTTTTAAAATATGGAAGAGTGTTGCGTGCCTGCCAGTAAGCGTCATAATTGGGATGTTTTTTCACAGCTTCCCAAAATGCAATTTTGCCGTGATAATATTTTTTATCAATATTGGACAATGGTTCCAGTGACATGAAGAAATTGTAAGCATCCGGCGACACTCGTGGCATGCGGGGCGGCCAGTGTGTGGTCAGGCTGTCGCGCTTTACCCCAAAAACCGAGAAAAAGTTAATTGCCATTTGTAACGAAAATGCACCGTGGTGATGCATATCGTCGTCCACAAACCAGTTGGAAATAGGTGCTTGCGGCGAAACGGCTTTCAGGGCGGGGTGCGCATTGATGCAAGCCATGGCTGCATAAAAACCCGGATAGGAAATACCGAACATGCCCGCTTTTCCGTTGTTGTGTTTTACGTTTTTTATCAGCCAGTCCACCGTGTCCCAGGCGTCGCTGCTCTCGTCCGTTTGCCTGTTGCTGGTTTTGTCGGGGATGTAAGGCCGCATGTTCACATATTTTCCTTCCGACATAAACCTGCCGCGCACATCCTGATAAACGAAAATGAATTTTTCTTTGGCCAGATTTACAGGGAGCCGGCGGAATTTGTCAGGGCCGTAAGGGCCACAGGAATAGGGTGTCCGCCAAATCAGAACGGGATAATTCTGTGTGGTGTCTTTGGGTGTGTAAACGATGGTGTAGAGTTTTATGCCATCACGCATGGGAATACGGTATTCGGCTTTGGTGTAATGGTCTTTTACCGACCAGGCCTCTTGTGCGGAAAGCGAAACCGGCGAAAAAAGCAGAACGAGGGAGAGAAGAAAAAATCCCCACGCAAATTTTGTCATTGTTTTCATGATATGTTTTTATATTTAATTTCCGTTGTAAGTAATTATCTTTCAGGGAAATAAACGAGCTTCACAATTTTTTCCAGTCCGGTAGCATCTGTTTCATCAAAGCTATCCGGTGATTTACTGTCCACATCTAAAACGCCCGTGATGTTGCCCGTTTTGTCGTAGAGCGGAACAACAATTTCTGACTTAGCTCTGGAATCGCAGGCGATATGGTTGGGAAAAGCCTCCACATCGGGAACAATCAGTGTTTTCTTTTGGCTGATGGCGGCGTGGCAAACGCCGGCTCCTGCCGGCAGGTTGATGCAAGCCAGCGCGCCCTGGTAAGGCCCCACCTGAAGCTTGTCTTCCTGAAGAAGATAGAAACCACACCAGAAAAAATATTCCATTTTGTGGTACAGCACCGCATTGATGGTAGCCATGTTCGACAAAGGATTGTTGCTGCTTTTTAGGATTAAATCGCGTATTTGTTTATGCAACCGGCGGTAGCGTTTTTCTTTTTCCATTTTATCTGTGATTTGGTTTCGGATTTCCAAAAATAGAAAAAATCGGGAAGCCGGTCAATGTGAAGAAGAATAGGGCCAAATATTATTCTGAGGCGCTGATATAATATCTTTTCATATAAGATATCGTCTTTTTTACTGAAAACGGATTGAAATACCATTGCCGGATTGAATTCCCCTCCAATGGAGGGGAAAGTAGCGACATTAATTAATAATTCAGGCTAAAATTAGAAAAATTTTGATTAGAAATCCATTACTATGCTTTTCGCAGCACATCAAAAAATTATTTAGCCAACTTCCCAAAATATTTCCTGTATTCCACCGGAGAATTTATGTTTACAAGAATTTTTTCATCTTCCACAGGGCAATTAATTTTCGGATAAGCCTGTAAAAAATCCCGTAAATTTTCCCTGTAACTTTTGAATGTTTGAATATCCCGGACAATTTTCCCGGAAAGCAAAACGGGATGTCCGCCATGCCCGTTGTGGTGTGGCACCACAAAAGCACCCGGTTTAAAGGCATCCGCCAGCTTTTGAAGCCACTCGGGATGAACAAATGGATTGTCGATGTCTTGAACAAAAACAGCACGAAACTCATCCGGCAATTTCAGTCCCGTTTGCAACGAATAGAACCGCTCCCTTTCGGGAAAAGCATTTAAAACCACAGAGACATTGCATTTAGTAAGAAAGTCCTTTTGTTGCTTCAGTCCCTTTATGCCCTGCCGGTTTACCACAAGAACAATATTTTTACATCCGGCGGTTAGGTAAGTAGTAATGATTTTCTCCGTAAATGTCTGATTTTTATCGAATGGCAAAGAAAGTTTGGGAACACCCATACGCCCGGAAAAGCCGGCAGCAAGAATGACAACGGCTGAATTTTGTAATATGGTTTTGTCTGCTCCCGGCATCTTGCAAAAGTAAGCAGTTCTTTTGGAGACAGCCGGCTTTTTTTTACATTTGTCAATTAATTTTTTGAGAAAGGAACGATAATGACGGACAGATTTGAGATTATTCCTTTGCGCGAATTACTGCAAATCATTTTAAACCAGCTAGATAAAAAAAACAGCCTTTTCGGGATTCCTTCCGGACTGTTTTTTAAACCGGAGAAAAATGATCCTTTTCGTATAAAACGTTTCGGGCAACTGTTAGAGACACCCATCGGGGTGGCGGCGGGTCCGCACACACAACTGGCACAAAACCTGGTGGCAGCCTGGCTTACCGGAGCACGTTACATGGAACTGAAAACCGTTCAAACCCTCGATGAACTAAAGGTCTCCAAGCCTTGTATCGACATGCAGGACGAAGGCTATAACTGCGAATGGTCGCAGGAACTGAAGATAAAACAGTCCTTTGAACAGTACCTCGACGCCTGGATTATCCTCCACATTCTTCAGGATAAATTCGGCCGGCAGGACGATGAACCCGGTATGATTTTTAACATGAGTGTGGGTTACGATTTTGCCGGTATCATGCAGGAAAATGTACAGTGGTTTTTTAGTAAAATGACGGATGCATCCGAAGAGCTGAACCAGAAACTACTGGAAATAAAAGATATTTATCCGCGTGTAACCCGCTTGAATATTAATCCGCAAATTTCGGATAACATCACACTGTCTACCATGCACGGCTGCCCGGCCGGCGAAATTGAAAAAATCGGTGCATATCTCATTAGCGAAAAAGGGCTGCACACCACCATTAAGCTGAATCCCACCCTGCTGGGAAAAGAAGATTTGCACGCTATTTTGAGAAATTCGGGCTTTGAAACCGAAGTTCCCGATCTTGCTTTTGCACACGACCTGAAATATCCGGAGGCGCTGCGTATCATTCGCAACCTGAAAAAACTGTCCGGAGAAAAACAGCTTTTCTTCGGGCTGAAACTTACCAATACGCTGGAAAGTTACAACCACAAGGAGATATTTCCTCCCAACGAGGAGATGATGTACATGAGCGGTCGTGCGCTGCACCCCATTTCGGTGAACCTGGCGAGGAAGCTGCAAAATGAATTCAACGGGAAACTGGATATCTCTTTTTCGGGCGGCGCCGATGCTTTCAATACGCCCGATTTGATTGCCTGCGGACTTTCTCCTGTAACGGTGAGTACCGACATCCTGAAACCCGGCGGTTACGGCCGGCTGCATCAGTATGTAGAAGAACTGCGGAAGGCTTTTGCTCTCGCCTCAGGCGAGGCCAAAGGCACAAATGATTTCATCGCAAAGAAAAACGGGCTGAGCCATGCCGGCTTAACCGGACAACAGCTTCATAACCTAAACCGTTATGCAGATGAAACCCTGACAGCAGAACGTTACAAAAGAACCGGCCTGCGGGCGCCGGACATCAAAACCACCCGCCCGTTAAGCTATTTCGATTGCATTCACGCCCCTTGTGTGGATACCTGTCCCACCAACCAGGATATCCCCGGTTACATGTACCACACGGCCAAAGGCGATTTTCAGAAAGCCTTCGGGGTCATCATGAAAACCAATCCGTTTCCAAACACTACGGGCATGATTTGCGACCATCTTTGCCAGACAAAATGTACACGCATTAATTATGATAGTCCGGTTTTGATTCGTGAGATAAAGCGGTTTGTGGCCGAAGAAGCGGTGAAAAATCACTATGAAATTTCAAAAAATATTGCCGGCAAAGGCAAACGGGTTGCCATTGTCGGTGCGGGACCTTCGGGCTTGTCGTGTGCTTATTTCCTGACGCTTGCAGGGATTGATGTGAATATTTATGAAGCCAGACCACGTCCGGGCGGCATGATTTCCGGCGCCATTCCCTCTTTCCGGCTGACCGATGAGGCCGTGGACATAGATATCCATCGCATCGAAACGCTGGGGGTGAAAATACATTTTTCCACGAAAGTGGACAAACAACTCTTTGGCCGCTTACGCGAAGATAACCATTTCGTTTACCTCGCTGCCGGAGCACAAAAATCACGTCCATTGATGATAAAAGGAGCAAATGCCGGAGGTGTGCTCGACCCGCTGAACTTTTTGTCTCGTGTGAAAGAAGGTCTGCCCACCGGCATCGGCCGCAACGTGGCTGTCATCGGCGGCGGAAATACCGCCATGGATGCGGCACGTACCGCTTTCCGGCTAACGGGTGAAGAGGGAAAAGTAACCGTGATTTACCGCCGGACAAAACAACAAATGCCGGCGGATACGGGTGAAATACAGGCGGTAATGGACGAAGGCGTGGAAATTATGGAGTTGGTTTCTCCGGTGAAAATCAATGCCCGCGACGGAAAAGTACGGTCGCTGACCTGCGTCAGAATGAAACTCGGAGAAAAAGATGAAAGCGATCGCTTCCGGCCGGTAGAAATTCCGGATTCCGAATTTGAAATGGTATTCGACACCATCATTCCTGCCGTTGGACAAGACCTGGCGCTTGATTTTGTGGAAGCTTCTCAACTGAAAACCAAACCGGACAGCTATGAAACCGGTATCGAAAATGTTTTCATCGGCGGGGATGCCCTGCGCGGCGCTTCCACAGCCATCAATGCCATCGGCGATGGCCGGAAAGCCGCTAAGGCGATGGTTGAAAAAGCGCATTTGAATCCGGTAACAAATGTAAAACCAGCACGAGAACCACAGTCTGTACACACACATATGGTCAACCGCAGCCAAAAGAAAGAGCCTGTATATCCTCAGGAAACGCCGCCGGACAGCCGCAAAAACTTCCGGCTGGTAACGGCAACACTTACCCGCGGGGAAGCACAGAAAGAAGCTTCCCGCTGCCTGCTTTGCGATGAGGTATGCAACATCTGCACAACGGTTTGCCCCAACCTGGCGTTTCATTCTTACAAAACCGAACCCCGGCAGTGGTTGCTGCAAAAGATTACAGGCAACAACGGCGTTTATGAATTAACTGACGATGGCGACTTCCGGTTAGAACAAAAGCTTCAGATTCTGCACTTCGCCGACTGGTGTAACCAATGCGGAAACTGCGGTACTTTTTGCCCTTCGGCAGGAAAGCCATATCAGGACAAACCGCATTTGTATCTGAAACGCGAAAGCTTTGAGGCCGGCAAAGATGGCTATTTCTTCAACAAGGAAAAAGCACGGCTCGAAGCTTACGAACAGGACAGATTAGTGACGCTTCAGGAAGGAGATGACGGTTATATTTTCCAAAATCAGACGTTGCAGATACACCTCGACAAAAAGAGTTTCCGCGTAACAGCTGTGGAAATCAGGGAAAAAACTAATTTTGCTTTTTCCTTCAGGACAGCGGCACAGATGAGCGTTATTTTGGAAGGAGCCCGGTCGTTCTTCGAAGAGGAAAATTCCTGACAAAACGGAAATTTTATCACCGTAAGGATTTAGAAATTACAAAAACATTAAAATTACAGATATGACAGAAAAAGAAAATCAGGTTTTAGAAAACACGGTAAAAAGATGCCGTGAGAGAAAGATTATCCTTCCCACCTATAAACAGATGAGAAATCCGGAACTAATACCGGAAAAAATAAAAGAAGAATTAAGAAATATCGGGCTGTGGGATTTAAACCCGCTGAACCTGTTCAGAATAACCTGGAAAAATGAGCCTGTCAGGCATGGCGGTAAATTTAATGGTGTTAATTTCATTGAATTGCCTTCGCAATTCACCGGCGTGAAAGCACGTGTTGTGATGCTGATTGGGAAATTTTTCCCCACCGGCGCACATAAAGTAGGCGCAACTTTTGGCCCATTGGTAGAAAAACTCATAACCGGACGTTTTGATCCTTCGCGGCAGAAAGCTTTATGGCCTTCCACCGGAAACTATTGCCGTGGCGGCGCCTACGATTCCTATCTGCTCGGATGTAAATCTATTGCCGTTTTGCCACAGGGTATGTCGCAGGAGCGTTTCGACTGGCTGCATAAAGTAGGCGCCGAAGTTTTTGCCACACCCGGTACCGAAAGCAATGTGAAAGAAATTTACGACAAAGTGAAAGAGCTGCTCGCCGAGCGCGGCGATGAAGTTGTAAACCTGAACCAGTTTGAAGAGATTGGCAACAGCCTGTGGCATTATGCCGTAACCGGCCCCGCTATGGAAGATGTTTTCAATGAAGTGAAAAACGAAGACGACCGGTTCAGTGGTGTGTTTTTGACACAGGGTTCTGCCGGCACACTCGGCAGCACCGACTATCTGCGCGAAAAATATCCATCTTTCAAAGTGTGTGCAGGCGAAGCATTGCAGTGCCCCACACTGCTCCAAAACGGCTATGGTGAGCATCGCATCGAAGGTATTGGCGACAAACATGTTCCGTGGATTCATAACATCAAAAATATGGATATGGTTGCTGCCATTGATGACAATCCCAACATGCGCCTCATGCGCCTCTTTAACGAGCCTGCCGGAAAAGAATACCTGAAAAATGAAGTTGGCGTTGACTCCGTGCTGGTGGACAAGCTGGAACTGTTGGGTATCTCTTCCATTGCCAACCTTATGGGTGCCATTAAGCTGGCCAAATGGTACGAAATGGACGAAAACGACGTGGTTTTCACCGTGGCTACCGACTCCATGGAAATGTACGGAAGCCGGCTAAAGGAAGAGAATGAAAAACACGGCGAATTCACCAACCGCGATGCTGCTGTCAGTTTCGATGCCGACCTCCTCGGCCTCAGTATCGACAATATGGTTGAGATGAACTACTATGAGAAAAAACGTATGCACAACCTCAAATATTTCACCTGGATTGAGCAACAGGGTAAAACCGTTGAGGAGCTCAACGCCCAGTGGTACGACGATAATTACTGGAAATCGCGTTATGCCAAAGTGGACGAATGGGACCAGGAGATCGAAGCGTTCAACGAGCGCACCGGCGTGCTGAAAGAATATTTGTAGGGTAGCATCTCAATATTTTATTTAGCCGGGTTTTTAAAAGCGTTTCTGCTACAAAAGTATTTAGGACATGCATAAACGCTTAAAGTAAAGGGATTTTCCATTATCATGTCAATATGATTTTACAAGATATGACAACAAAAATAATACGTTTTGTGCGTTACGTAAAATACGTTACATAAAGTACGTAATTATTTTTATAAAAACAAATTTTTATTGAAACAGCTGTTTTTATAAATCCGGCTTACCGGTTTCCGGTTGAGTCATCGAAGGGATGGGGCTAAGTTTGATGAGGAAAAATGGGGGAAAATCAGGGTGTTGTAAATTACGTTTTTTGCGTTTCATTATTCTTTACGCATACAGCAATTTTTGTACTTTTTACCGTTTTCGTACAAAAAACTGATTTCTTTATGCGTAAATTCAGGAGGCGTTTTGATATCGGTCAATGCCGTTTTGTTTACTTTAACTTTAATCGCTTCTTCTTTGAATGCTAACGTTTTGGCGAAATCCGTTTTCATTTTGACTATACGAAAATATTCTTCAGCCTGCTTAAAATCTTCACTATCGGGGGCCAATTCCCTTAAAATATCAAACCTGATTTTGGCTTGTTCCAATTGGTCCGTGACACTGAATAGAGGATGGCTATTTTGAAAAAACCGGTAACTTCGGCAATATGATATTTGTTACGATGCGGATATAACGCTTTCAGAGCCATGCTTTCGCCAAGCACTTCCGGAATTTTATCATATTCTTCTTTCCAATAAATACTCTGCCGCAAGGTTAAGCTTTCCAAACAGAGATTCCGGATGTTCGGCTACAATCCAATGATTTACTTCATAGGACTTTTCCGTTTTACCCATGTTGGAATATACAACCGATAAATAGTTTTTAAAAGCGGGAACTTTCGGGAACTTCTCTATTAAGCGGATTAATTTCTTTACGGATGATTCCTTTCCTTTTAAGGCTATGTGGTATAAATCTTCCATTTGGTCTTCGAGTTCGTCCGGAACAGGGTATAAGGTTCTCATAAAATTTTCATCATCCGTTATCTCATATCCTGTCAATAATAATCCTTTTTGACCCATAATGATTTAATTTTAGGTTCTATTACCATTTTAGTGGATAAATTGTTTTTGCGGTGTCAAAAGTACTCTTTTGGGAGAAGTCAGAAGACCGAAGACGGGAGTTTTTCATTAATACAACAGCTTTCACGGAGTTTGCAGTAGTACCTGATTTTAAGGCATAACTTTTTTGTTTCGAGATTGTTTAAAGATCTTTGCCGGGTTATCAATGAACATTTGAGGTTAAACTAAAAATTCAAGAAAATTATCGGCGGTTACAAGATGAAATTCTGAATTGGGGAAGTCAGGTTGCCTGATTTTATATTTTTATGGAAGGAAATGAAAGAATAGAGTCTGAGGAACAACCTTTATCCAAAAAACAAGCTGTCATTTCGATAGAAAAACCAATGAAAAATCTCTTGTGCAAGAAATTGCGCATCAGAGTTTCACCACCTTTGTATTTTATTATTGCCATTTACCTTTTTGCTTTACCATTCGACAACAAATGTTACAAAGGATCGATCCATGATAAATAATTATCCGGTGTAATCACTTTGAATAAGACATTGGGATAATTATGCTTCCATTGCGTTGGCGTTTTTGTCTTTTTTGTGGTATTCCATTTGAATTCATAGGCAAACAAGTTGCCATCTCTCTCTTCAATCCAATCAATTTCCTGTTGTTGATAGGTTCTCCAAAAGTAATTATTAACCAATAATGAGTTATTAACCTGATATTTTATTCTCTCCGAAATAATATAGTTTTCCCAAAGTTGTCCGACATCATTTCTGAAGGCAACAGGATTAAAATTGTTTATAATGACGTTGCGAATACCATTGTCATAAAAATACCATTTTTTTGATTTACTGATTTCGCTTCTCAAATTTCTGTTAAAACCGCTAAGATTGGAAATGATAAATACCTTTGATAACAAATCAAGATATTTTTCCACAGTATTTTTACTCATTTCCAACTGTTTTCCAAGTTCCTCAAGCGAGACCAAATTTCCCACCTGAAAAGCAAGTAATTTTAATGTACAATTGACGATATTCATATAAATTCCGTCAGTTGACTGACGATATTTATATAAATTACGTCAATCAACTGACGGAATTACAGAACAACTTCCTTTTTCTTCTTTTTTAGTGTTTATAAAAACAGATATTTACATTCATTGTACCCAAAACTCAGGGGTGGGTCATTATCACCGTTTTGGTGGGTCAATATGACTGATATATCCACTCTACAAGAAGTTTAAACCCGTTAAAGAATATTTTGACTTTTATATCAATCCGGATGAAAGTAAAATACTGGAACAATATAGAGAAAAGGTTAGAGAAGGATTTTATCCAAAGCGAGGGGATAGATTGAGATTGTCAATTTCAAGAAAAGCAATAAATGATTTTAAAAAACTGGGGACTTCAAAGGAAAGTATCGCTGATTTATTATTGTATTTTGTTGAGTGTGGTGTGGAATTAACCAATGAATTCGGACCAAAGTCGTTGTACAGGCGATGGCTTTAAACCACCTAAAGGTGCTTTGGTAAAGAGCCAGGGTGCTGAGCGTTTAGGAGAATCTAATCCAAGAGGTTAGCAGGTATTAATAAAGGAGATGAACGA
>CAJVXP010000035.1 GCA_913009685.1 uncultured Bacteroidota bacterium | reverse complement strand
TTTACGTGTGCTCTTCCGATCTGTTTTTTTATTTTTTTTTTTTTTAATGATACGGCGACCACCGAGATCTACACTCTTTCCCTACACGACGCTCTTCCGATCTTAAATAACTTGCGTAAAAAAATTAAGCAGGCCGGCGGCGCCGATTACATAAAAACAGTTTACGGAATTGGTTACAAAATGGAGGCGGAATGAGGCTGCTAAAGAAAATAAACCGGAGTTATCTTATCAGTTCTGCTGTGGTGCTTGTCATCGGCTTGCTGGCATTTTATTTTCTTATCAACCATATTGCTTCGCTGGAAATTATTGAGGGGCTGCATGCCAGCGAAGCCCGTATTGTTCACGAGCTTGAGCAGCATAAGACGGTACTCAGGCTTTATCCTTTAATTGAGGTGGAAGAAACGCAAAAGACGGGGCCCGAATTTGTGAAAGACACCACTATTTTTGACCCTATCGAAGGTGAAGATGAGGTTTTTAAAGAGCTGAACACTTTTCGGGAAGTAAACGGTAAAAACTATCACATTACCATTCGGGCGCTGGCAGTGGAAAAAGAGGATATCGTCATGAGTATTTTCCTCAGTATCACGGCCATCTTTCTGTTGCTCATTGGTGTGCTTTATCTTATCAACAAAAGGACCGCCACCACTGTATGGAAGCCATTTTACCAGAATCTGGAAATACTTAAGAATTTTTCATTGAAAGAAAATCACAAGATCGCCCTCCGCAACACCGGTATCACAGAATTTGATGAACTCAACGCCGGCATCACCAGGCTTACCGAAAAGGTGGTTTCGGATTACAAAAATCTGAAAGAGTTTGCCGAAAATGCTTCGCATGAAATTCAAACGCCTTTGTCGGTTATTTTACTGAATCTTGAAGAGGTTCTTCAGCAAAATCTTCCCGAAGAGGAGCTGACAAAAATTTATCACACTTACGAGGCCGCCAAACGTCTTTCGGTACTAAACCAGCAGTTGCTTTTGCTTACCAAAATTGAAAATGAACAATTTGCTGATGAGAAGCTCTTTCTCAACAGGGTTATTCAAAACAGGCTGGAGGTGTTCGGCCCGCTTATTGACAGTGCAAACCTCCGGGTTCGGTTTGAGTGGCAGGGCGATTTTTCCGTTGAAATGCATGAAGCGCTGGCAGAAACGCTGGTTAACAATCTGCTTTCCAATGCTATAAAACACAACGTCGAAGGCGGAACCATCCGGGTTAGTATCTCCGGTAACGGGTTTGAAATTTGCAACACAGGCAAAGATGAGCCGCTTCCCCAAAAGGAAATTTTTCATCGTTTTGTGAAGCAGGACTCACAAGGCCTGGGTCTCGGACTGGCTATTGTAAAACATATTTGCGATACGCATAAATTGGAGGTAAATTATGAGTTTTCGGGAGGGATGCATTGTTTCCGGATAACAAACCACAGCTGAAATCTGTAGTTTTCACCCTCTTTTTTGCATTGTTCTGTTTTGGATTTGCCGGCAGGAATTTTAACCCGTAACAAAATCCAAATAGTTTGTTCTGTCAATAACTTCCCATGAAGCTTCCGGATAGGTGTCGAGCCATAAACGGGAGGGCTTGTTGTTTTTGGAAGTCCATTTGAATTCGTATCCGAAAAGTTTTCCTTCACGCTCTTCCACAAAATCCACCTCTTTTCCCGACCACGTCCTCCAGAAGAAATTGTTGGCATAAACGGGGGTATAGGCTTGTTTTTTTATTCGTTCCATTACAAGAAAATTTTCCCATAACTGCCCTTTATCATTCCGCATGTTTAAAGAGTTAAAGTTGGCAATCACTGTGTTTCTGATGCCCGTATCATAAAAGTAATACTTTGCTTTCTTTGATATTTCTTTTCTTAGATTTTTGCTAAATCCCCTGAGTGTAAAGATAATAAAGGCTTTTTCAAGCAATTCGATATAGCGTTTTACCGTTTTGTTGTCAATTTTCAAACTCTGTGACAACTCATTGATGGAAACTTCGCTGCCGACCTGAAAAGCCAATAGTCTGAGGAGATCGATTAAGAGTTGCGGACTTTTAATCCTCTCAAATTCAAGAATGTCTTTAAACAAGTAGGAACCTGTCAGCTCTCTCAGTATATTCTTTTTTTCTGTAACGGTTTCTGCCGTTATCACAGCAGGATAACTACCATAGATTAAAAACTCATCCAATTTTTCAGTCAGCTCGTAACGGTTAAAGTGATGAAGCATTTCCATTTGCGCAACGGGATAAAGCATTCGTGTGGTTTTCCGCCCCGTTAACGGTTCGCCGGTCTGACCGGCCAGCTCAAATGATGACGAGCCGGTTGCTATTATTTGAATGCCCGGAATATGATCGACCATCAGTTTCATGCCTATCCCGATATGTGAAATCTTTTGTGCTTCGTCAATGGCAATAATGTCATAGCCTTCGCAAAAAGCGGCAATTTCTTTTAGTGATTGGGAACCGAGTGACTGATGAATGGTGATGTTATCTCCGGTTGTTTTTTTTACTTTCAGCCGGGTAGTCGAAAGAAAATCCTCCATCAGGGTGGTTTTCCCTACCTGACGCGGCCCCAAAATAATCAGCGCTTTGTTTGGTTTTAGATAAGAGCTGAGATCCTGATAAATGCGATAGATTTTCATTTTTTATTGCAAATATAAATTGTTTGGACTTAAAATCCAAAAAATATGCGAATTATTGGGAATGTAACTCCAAAAAATCAACAGGTTATTGGGAATATTCGTTTATTTTTTCAACGTATTTTGAAATTCATTTGGTATAATATGTGCGAAAATTTAATCAAAAGCTATCCACCAGTTTTTTTGTTTCGCGGAGCTGCCTGTACAGCTTTTCTGCTTGTGGGTAGTAGAGGCTTTGCTGTCCATCCGAAAAAGCTTTTTCCGGGGTTTCGTGAATCTCCATTATCACCCCATCGGCACCGCTCATAACTCCGGCAAGCGCCATGGGGGGAACATATTTCCGGATACCCACGCCATGCGAAGGGTCAACGATCACCGGTAAATGGGTTTTGTCTTTTAAAATAGGAATGGCACTCAAATCCAGCGTATTGCGTGTGGCCCGCTCGAAGGTGCGAATACCTCTTTCGCACAACATGATTTTTTCGTTGCCGCTGGAAAAAACATATTCCGCCGAATACAACAACTCGTCAAGAGTTCCCGAAATACCCCGCTTTATCATCACCGGTTTGTCTACCTTTCCAAGCACATCCAACAAGTTAAAATTCTGCGAATTGCGAGCCCCCACCTGAAAGACATCCACATAGTCCATCATTTTCTCCACCTGCGACACCTGCATCACTTCGGTAATCACCCTGATACCGTTTTCAGAACAATGCTTGTAAAACAGCTTTAATCCTTCGATGCCAAGACCACGAAAAGAATAGGGCGAGCTGCGGGGTTTATATACCCCTCCGCGCATGATGCGGATATTGTTTTTCACCAAATGCCCGACAATACTCTCGATTTGTTCCTCGCTTTCGATGGCACAGGGTCCCGACATGATGGCCAGCTCACCGTTTCCGATTTTAATACCGTCTCCCAGGTCGATCACCGAATTGCAAAGTTTCCATTTCCTCGAGACCATTTTGTAGCTGTCCGAAACGCGATGAATGTCTGCGATTCCTTTTAGGTTGCCGATTTCACGCAGGTCAAATTCCCCGGAAGGGATGCCCACAATGTATTCTCTGAAGTTGGTCTTAACAGGTCGCGCTCCGATTTTCAGCGTTTCCAGTTTGTTCAGCAAGATTTCTCTTTCTCCCCGGGTGATATTTTTTTCTAACTGTATGATCATGAGCGTATGCTTTTTACAAAATCGTGAACGTGTTGTTTTAAAAGGCCCTCTTTTTCCAGTGCCCTGATAAAAGCGCTGCCAATGATGGCTCCGGAAGCATTGCGGCAAGCGGCTTCATAACTTTTTCTGTCGCTGATGCCAAAGCCAATGAGGGTCGGATTTCTCAGATTCATTCGGTTGATGCGGTCGAAATAGGATTTCTGTGCCTGTTGCAAGTCGGCTTTCTGTCCGGTAATGGAGGAGGATGAAACCACGTATAAAAAACCCCGGCTTTCGGCATCCAGCAGTTTAATACGCCCGGTTTCGGTTTGCGGACTAATGAGAAAGATCATGTCGAGGTTAAGGTCTTCCACCATTTGTTTGTATTGTTTTTGATAAATTTCTACGGGCAAATCGGGGATGATGAGCCCGTCCACCCCACATTGGGCGGCTTCTTCCAAAAAGGCCTTCTCTCCGTAAGCCATCAGCTGATTCAGGTAGCCCATTAAAATCAGGGGGATTTGAGAATGTTTTCTGATTTCACGGATTTGGTCGAAGATCATTTCCAGGCGTATGCCGTTTTTAATGGCCTCGGTGCTACTGTGTTGGATGACCGGACCATCGGCCAGCGGGTCAGAAAAAGGCATACCGATTTCCACCATATCCACCCCTGCTTTTTCCAGCTCCAGGACAATCTTTACCGTATCTGCCAGCTTAGGAAAACCGGCAGTCAGGTAGATGTTTAAAATATCTTTTTTCTGTTGAAATAGTTGCTCTATTTTGTTCATGACGGATAGTTTTAAATTGAAGTTGTTTAAAGTCAAACTGCTTCTATAATAATATTTTACCGAAAAATCAGCAAATAAATGGCTTATTAGATGAACCCACCCCTACACCCCTCCCAAGAGGGGAATAATAGGAATTTATTTGCTGATTTTTCATTACCATAATTATTTAAAATTCAAAAAATGATTGGCTTTTGTATTAACAATCCACTCCTAAGAGGGGAACAGAGGTAATCATTTTTTGAATTTTTTATCCTTTCGTTTATTTCCCGTTTTTATCATTATTATACTCGTCCAAATGGTTCAGATAGGTTTCCATGTCTTTGTCGCCGCGTCCCGACAGGTTGATTACTACATTTTCGCCGGGATGAAGTTCGATTTTTTTCAGAGCAGCGAGGGCATGAGCCGATTCCAGTGCCGGAATGATTCCTTCGAGGCGTGTCAGTTCAAAAGCAGCTTGTAGTGCTTCCGTGTCGGTGGCTCCGAGGAAAGTTCCCCGTCGGCTTTTGAACAAATGAGCATGCAATGGGCCGATGCCCGGATAATCCAGCCCCGCCGAAATCGAATAAGGCTCGGTGATCTGTCCCTCTTCATTTTGCATGAGCAGGGTTTTGCTTCCATGAATAATACCTTTGCTGCCGGTTTGTGTGGTGGCGGCCGTTTGTCCGCTATCGACGCCCAGCCCTTCGGCCTCCACGGCTATCAGCTCCACGTTTTCCCGGTCGAGATAATGGTAAAATGCTCCGGCAGCGTTGCTGCCTCCGCCCACACAGGCAATGATCTTATCGGGATAATCGCGGCCGGTTTTTTCCAGTAACTGTATTTTCATTTCCCGGCTTATCACCGACTGAAAACGGGTTACCATATCGGGATAGGGATGTGGTCCCACCACCGAGCCGATAAGATAATAAGTGTCTTTGGGATGGTTGATCCAGTCGCGGATGGCCTCGTTGGTGGCATCTTTCAAGGTGCGGCTGCCCGATTTGGCCGGGCGCACTTCTGCTCCGAGCATACGCATGCGCGCCACATTGGGGGCCTGTCGCGCCATATCCACTTCGCCCATATACACTATACATTCCAGACCCATCAGGGCGGCAACGGTGGCGGTAGCAACGCCATGCTGGCCGGCTCCCGTCTCGGCAATGATGCGTTTTTTTCCGAGCCGTTGTGCCACAAGTATCTGCCCAATGGTGTTGTTGATTTTGTGCGCTCCGGTATGGTTCAGATCTTCTCTTTTCAGAAAAATATTGGTTTGGTATTTTTCGGACAGACGACGGGCAAAATACAAAGGGGTAGGCCTTCCGGCATAATCCTGTAATAACTTTTTAAACGCTGTCTGAAAGCTTTTGGACTCAATAATACCGACATAGTTTTGACGAAGCAATTCTACATTGGAATAAAGCATTTCGGGGATAAAAGCTCCTCCGAAGTCGCCATAAAAACCGTATTTGTCAGGACTGTAATTCATTTTTAAATCGTTTTATTTTGTTTACATCTTTTATCCCCGGAAGGGTTTCAAAGCGGCTGTTGATGTCTATCCCGTAAAAAGCAGGATGATTAATTCTTTTGATGGCTTCTGCCATGTTTTCATCAATGCCGCCGCTGAGTAAAAATGGCGTTGTCCCGCGATATTGCTCCAGGATTTGCCAGTTAAAGATAATTCCGTTCCCACCTGCCAAAGGCCCCGATGCATCAAAAAGGAAAAAAGCACATGCCTCTTCGTAAGGTTTCAGCGTGTCGAAGTTAAAATCATCGTGTAGGTTAAATGCTTTGATGACCGGAGCAACCGACTGCTGAATTTCCCGGCAGAAATCCGGACTTTCCGTTCCGTGCAACTGGATCATGTCCAGTTGGTATTCCTCTTTTATTAATAAAATACATTCTTGCGATTTATTCACGAATACACCCACTTTTCGAATGTATTCGGGGATCATCGTTTCCGGGGGCCGGTCGCAATATCGTGGCGAAAGCTCGTGGAAGATAAAACCGATAAAATCTGGATGTAGGGCGACGAGTTCGGTAATGTTTCCGGCCTCTTTCATGCCACAGACTTTCAGATGTATTTTTGATGCTGCTGAAGTGTTCATAATGGCCGGGTTGTGGAGGTTTCGATAAGTGAGTGCTTTTGTATTTTTCTGATAAAGTCGCGGCAGGCCATTTCGGGAGATACCGCCCGCATGAAAAGCTCGCCGATGAGGAAGCCATCAAAACCTGCTTTTTTCAGCCGGATAACATCCTCCGGAGTTTGAATGCCGCTTTCCGCAATTTTTATGCTGTTGGCAGGCAGTTTTTCCGCCAGTCGGATGGCATGGTCGAAGTTCACCGTGAAATTTTTGAGGTTGCGGTTGTTGATTCCCACCAAATCGGCCTCTTCCACACAGGCATCCAGCTCGTTTTCAGCATAAAACTCCAGGAGCACTTCCATACCCAGCCGATGTGCCAAAGCTGTAAAACGGCTGATTTCTTCTTCGGAAAGCACCGCAGCAATCAGCAAAATGGCATCGGCGCCAATGGCTTTGGCTTCGTAAACCTGATATTCGTCCACAATGAAATCCTTTCGGAGGATAGGGCAGTAATTGAATTTTCGTGCGGTTTCCAAGTCTTCGTTGCTGCCGCCAAAAAAGCTTTCATCCGTTAGTACCGATAAAGCCGATGCTCCGGCCTGCATATAACCGATGGATATTTTTTCCACCGTTGCATAAGGATTAATGGCCCCTTTGGAGGGCGATTTTCGCTTAAATTCGGCAATGATGCCCGATTTGTCCGGACGCAGTACATACTGTTTCAGCGAAATACAGGGTGCCGTAAAATGAATACTTTTTTTCAGTAGTTCCAGCGGGTACAGTTGTTTCCGTTCTTCGGTTTCTTTCCGTTTGTATGTTATGATTTTTTCAAGAATGTCCATAATCATTATTTTTTTGAAAGTTCTACGGCTTTTGTCAAAGAGGCAAGAGCACGGCCGGATTCCAAGGAGCTTTTGGCTGTTTCAGTACATTCTTTCAGGCTTTTGTTGTTTTCAAAAACCTGAATGGCAGCCGCTGCATTGGCAAGTACAACACCGGTTTGCGCTGTAGTTCCTTCGTTTTTCAGAATGGTAAGAAAAATGGCAGCCGCTTCCGGCACGGTTTTTCCGCCGGAGATTTCTTCGGCTTTTACCTCCTGCAAACCCCAATCACAGGGACTTAGTAGTTTTTCGCCATCGGGCTGATAACTTTTTACTTTGCCTGTAAGCGACACTTCATCATAACCATCCAGACTGTGAATGATGTTAAACCGGAAACCGTCATCTTTTTGGAAAAGATAGTTGTACAAACGGGCCACTTCCAAATTAAAAACGCCCACCATTTGATGTTTTGGGAAAGAGGGGTTTACCAGCGGCCCCAGCATATTGAAAAAGGTTTTTACACCCAACTCGCGGCGTATTGGTGCTACGTTCTTCATGGCCGGATGGAACAGCGGCGCATGCATCATGCAGAATCCTGCCACATCCAGTTGTTGTTTCAGTTTCGACTCGTCGTTGGTGAAGATGTAGCCGAGATGTTCCATCACGTTGGAAGAGCCGCAGGAGGAAGAAACACCGTAATTGCCGTGTTTGGCCACTTTGTAACCTGCTCCGGCCACGACAAAAGCCGCTAAGGTGGAGATGTTGAAGGTGTCTTTTCCATCGCCTCCGGTACCACAAACATCAATGGTTTCAAAGTCTGATAAATCTACTTTTCGGCACAAATCAAGCAGAGCCGTACGGAAACCCCTGAGTTCTTCCACAGAAATCTGACGCATGAGATATACGGTGAGAAAAGCGGCGATTTGCGAAGGGTTGTAATAGCCTTTGCCAATCCCCGTAAGTACATTGTAGGCATCCTGTTCGTTTAGCTGGCGGTTGTCGAATAACCTGTTGAGAATATTTTTCATTTGAAGAATTGGTTTTTTACAGATTTAAAAAATTGAAAATCATTTGTTTGCCATAAGGCGTTAATATTGATTCGGGATGAAACTGTAGGCCGAATACGGGATATTCCCTATGCCTGATCGACATGATGCGACCTTGTTCATCGCGGGAGGTGATGGTCAGAGCTGCCGGGAAATTTCCCTCATCGATTACCCAGCTGTGGTAACGTCCGGCCATAAATTCGTCAGGAATACCATCAAAAACAGGATCGTCTTTCCCTTCGGGATAAATGGGGGTAGCCACACCGTGATAAACCTGTTGAAGGTTCACCAGCCTGCCGCCAAACACTTCGCCTATGGCCTGCATGCCGAGACAGACTCCGAAGATTTTTTTTGTGGAAGCATACCGCCTGACGACCTCTTTCAGCATGCCGGCTTCATCGGGAAGACCCGGTCCTGGTGAGAGGACAATCCGGTCGTAGCCGGCCACCTGTTCAAGACTTATTTTGTCATTTCGATACACCTCCACACTGCAATCGGGATGTTCGCGAATGTAATGCACCAGGTTGTAGGTGAAAGAATCGTAATTATCGAGAACCAAAATTTTTTTCATGACTTTTCTTCTTTATGGAATCTGTTTTATAATGTTTCCGCTTTTTTTATTGCAGAAACCAAAGCTCCCAGTTTGTTGTGTATTTCCTGTAGTTCTTTTTCCTCTTCAGAGGAAACCACTATGCCAGCTCCTGCCTGAAACCAGAGGCGGTTGTTTTTGCTCAGAAAGCTGCGTATGGTGATGGCATGGTTCAGCGAGCCGTCGAAACCAAAAATACCAATGGCCCCACCGTAAAAGCCCCGGCTTTGGTTTTCGTAACGGTCGATGAGTTGCATGGCTTTGAACTTCGGCGCTCCCGAGAGGGTGCCGGCGGGGAAGGTGTCGGCAAAAAGCTGCAAAGCATCCGCGCCCTGGTTGAGTTCGGCTTCCACCTCCGAAACCAAATGAATCACATGGCTGTAATATTGAATTTCTTTATACGTCTTTACCTCCACATTTTTTCCGTGACGGCTTAAATCGTTCCTCGCCAGATCGACCAGCATGGTGTGTTCGGCATTTTCTTTGGGATCGGAAGCCAGCTCCCCGGCCAGCTTTTTGTCCGCTTCGTCATTGCCGCTTCTTTTAAAAGTTCCGGCAATAGGATTAATGATGGCTTTCCCTTGTTTTACTTTCAGTTGCGCCTCCGGTGAGGAACCGAAAAGTTTAAAATTCCCATAGTCAAAATAATAGAGGTAAGGGGAAGGATTCACCGAGCGTAAAGCGCGATACACATTGAATTCATCTCCCTGAAAGGCTTGGGAAAACTGCCTGGAAAGGACAATTTGAAAGATATCGCCGCGTTGACAATGCTCTTTGCCTTTTTTCACCATTCCCATGAACTGCTCATCGCTCAGGTTAGACTCTTCTTCACCGGATAATTTAAAACCATAGGTTGGAAATTTATTGATGTGTAACAGGGTTTCCATGCGTTCCATCTGCGACTCTTCCCCATCAAGGCGGTTTTCGATGATGAGCAGCTCGCTTTTAAAATGGTCGAAACGCAGCACAAAACGAAAGGCTGCATAATGCATGAGGGGTATTTGTTGTTCGGCCTTTTGGGGTGCGTGCAGTTCGATAGTCTCGAAATATTGCACCGCATCGTAAGCAGTATAACCGAAAAAGCCGTTGGCTCCCATGGTTTCATCGGATTTATTGTGCGTTTTGCCATCCTCGTATTGCAGTTGGAATCTTCGGATAAATTGTTGTAGTTTGGGGATGAGTTCCGTTTTGGAAGAGAGTTTTATCTCCCGGTTTTCTCCTCCAATGCTTTGCCTGATAGTATTTTTCTCCAGCACAAAAGAAGCCAGCGGGTCCAGACAAACAAAAGAATATTTGTTGTCGTTGCCGTGATAGTCGGAGCTTTCCAGCAGAAAAGAATGATAAAATTTATCCCTCAGGTTCAGATAAAGACCCACCGGGCTGAGGGTGTCTGCCAGCAATTTCTTTGATTTTACGTGTACTTTAATTGTTTCCATTTGAAATTTTGATTAAAAAAAAACGGCCTGTCGTGAATCGACAGGCCGTTTGAAATATTTTATAATGCAAGCGCTCCTCTTCACGTCAGTTTCGGACGAAGAAAAGCCACCACCAATTATTATTCAAATTCATCTTGTTCATGGCGACAAATGTAGAAATAAAATGTTTTAAAATGCAAGAGTTTTTAATTTTTTATTTATGAAGGGCTTTTTGGCTACAAATGCACGGCCAAGATTTGGAGTCAACCGGAAGAATTTTCGCTCTGTCTATCCTTCTTTTTTGATTACTGTTTTTCAAGGCCGTTTAGGCAAATGATATGTTTTGCCTGCATTTTGCTCTCCAGCAATTCGTAATTTTCAAACGAATTTTCGTCTGAATGAGTTTCGGGGTGGTATAAATGATAGGTAATTGCTTTGTTTTTTATCGACTTCTTTTTGAGTCCGCTTTCAATTAACCGCCATTCTATATCGCAGTCTTCGCCAACGCCTACACGTACATAATCTTCGTCAAACCCATTGACATCAATTAGATATTTCTTCCGAATACTCCAGTTGCATCCCACCAGTCCCCTGGTTTTTAGCGACAGTTTAAAATAGGGATTATAGATGCTTTCTTTTATTTTTTTACTGTCAGAAAAAATTAATGAAAAAATATGTAATCGTTTAAATGATTGTCCTCTTAAAATAGAAGAGGATAACTTTTCCCCCAGCATAACTCTTCTTCCCAGGAGAAAACACCCCGGCTTTAAATTTTTAATGTACTGTTTTATAAAATGTTTGTGCGGAATGCAATCACCATCAATAAAAACTAGCTTGTCAGCATTTGAATGAAGCACCGACCTGTTCAGCATCATATTTTTACGGAAACCGTTGTCTTCTTTTTGGTATATATGGAGAATGGGAAACGGATATAGATGTCCGTTGCCATTTATAAAAGAGATAGTTTCTGCGTTAAAGTCATCTTCCGAAACGATAACTTCAAAATCATTAAAGCTTTGATTACTGAGCGCTTTTAATATAATTTTCAGATTGTCAAGCGCTCTGTAATAGGAAATTATCAGTGTTAACTCCATTTTATTCTCGTGAACAGCTCGTGGTTGTGATACGTTTTTTTTCAATCGGATTATAATTTTATTCTTTCTCTATACTTTTCAAAAAGGTTTAATGGTATCCGGCTTTTTGATGAACCTGAAACCATCGCAACCGGACGCTTGCGTCAGTACTTAGGTGTTGTTACGAAATAACCTGACCGTTCCGACTTGTTCTTTTGCACGCTAACCACGTTAAAAAGCCTCGCCATAGCTACGGCTATGTCTACGTTTTTTGCCTTGTTACCGCACAAAATAACATCGTCTGCTTTGGTCAACCTATTTCGTAATAATGCCTTAACCATTAAAATACGTTGTTTATTTTTTTACTCAGTGCTTTTGACCATTGCAAAAGTTTTTGATGCTCTGTCGTCCCGGTGGGAGGCTTCCGTAAAAGAACACGGCTGTATTTTCTGAAATAATTCAGGGTTTCTTCAAGAGACAAATCATAAAGTATCAGGCGCGCAGCAAGTCCTTTTCGTATTTTTACCGCACCGGTAAAAACTCTGGGATTGTTGTAAACAGCGGCAAGAGTGGCTATAGCCATAACCTGCGGAATGGCGGCAAAACGAAAAACACTTTCATTTTTCAGCAAACTCAGATAATCCACCACATCGGGTACATGGCCGAGAGCATCCATAACCATTTCATTCAGGCAGGCGAGTGATTCGGAGCTCTTGGGATTCTCGGTAAAAAAAGAAAGTTCCCTGGTATATTTTCCCCAGATTTCCTCCGGCCAGAACGAACGGTCCGAAGACAAATCTTCGTGATAATCGCGAATGATATTGGTCTTTTGCAGAAACAGCCCCATGGAATTGGAGAGCTCATATCTGTTTTTCAGTTCCGGATCTTCCAGCCCCGAAGCGGAAAAAAGATCGGATAAACCAATGCCTACGAGCCCCGCAACATAATGACAGTAAAGGTTATAATCATCAACTGATTTTACCTCTTTTTCGATAAAATGAGCCATTCCGTTTCCCATCTTCTCCGTGATGTCAACAATCACATCGCGGTAACCGGCATCTAAACTTTTGAAAAACCGGATTACTTTGTCGTAATGTTCCAGCAGCGCGCGGTAGTCTTCCTGATCGCCTGTATTTTTCAGTGTGAAATTCTCATCATAACTCTTTTTGTGAAAGTTTTTGAGTAATTCCACTTTCTCTTCTTTCGGGAATTTCATGTCATCTTCGATGGTGTCGAGGGCACGAAGCACAAGATAGAAAACACAGACGGCGTTTTTCAGGTTTTCGGGAAGTTGCTGAATGACAACGGCAAACGAACGCGACACTTTGCTCAATGCAGCATAGCAAAACGCTTCATCGTCAAGTCTCGGCACCAGTTCCTCGAGTGGCTTTTTGGGGACGGCATACTGTTGCCCTTTTATTTTTAACTTTAAAAGGGCTCGTACTTCACGTGGATGGAGTGCTGATTTATATAGCGTCGGTATCATTCACCAAAGTTTTTTACAAAATTATGAATTTTAGAATTATAAAGCTGCGTATTCGAATAAGTTTAATTTACTGAAATTATTCTTTTCTTTGCAAATTGCTGGCAAACAGAACGTGTTTTGGCAACTGTCTGTAAATCAGCGATGAGTCAGTGTTTTTATTTTTGCTTTCATAACAAAAAGATAATACTGATATGAAAACCTGAGAAAAGAGATGAAAAAGATGGAAAAATATGATATTATCATCGCCGGTGCCGGCCCGGCCGGATTGACTGCCGCTGTTGAATTAAGCAATAAGTTTAAGATTCTTGTTATCGAACGCCGTAAACCGGGAACAACATCCTGCACCTGGTACAGCTATGCCGACCGTGTAAAAAAATACAATATCGAAGAAGCGGTAACCACACGTTTCGACGAAATCAAATTTACCTCTCCCTCTCAAACACATTACATGAAAGACGATTGTGTGATTTTGAATCACAACAAAGTGCTTCAATTGTGGATAGAACGTGCCCGAAAAAACGGTGCGACTATCCGGAAGGAGACTTTCATGGATTATGCATACAAAGATGGCGGTGTGGTGGTGAAAACCGGCGAAGACGAGTATTTTGCCCGGCTGCTTATCGATGCCATGGGCACCGGCTCAAAAATTGTGGCAAAATACGACCTGATAAAAAGACACGATGCCTGGGTGATTTACGGAGGTCTGATTCGGCATGAAAAGTTGGAAACGCCTTATGTGCTGGAATATTATCCACTGAACGATGTGGATAACTCCTACGTAGGCATTCATCCCTATTCCGAAACGGAAACCAATATTTATGTTTTTCAGGGAAGAAGCAATACCATGGGAAAACCTGCTGAATTGAAAGGTATTTTTGATAAGACTATCCAAAAGCTTCATCCCAATGGTAAAAAAATTCAGAACCTCGGTGGAACCATCGTTTCCGGAGCACTCAAAAAGTATGCTTTGGACAACATCATTTTCTTCGGTGCCTCCGGCATGCTGAATCCCGATGGCTGTGGCATGGGTTTCAACGAAATCCTGAAACAGCATCAAACTTTTGCCAAAGGTATTACCAAAGCCATGAAAAACAATACTCTGGATCAAAAAACACTGTCAAAAATTGCTGATTCCCTGCGCGACCAGGAAGTGCTGAATTTTCAGAAAATTATCGGCGCCTTCTCTCTTTATTTTATCAAAAGCAAAGGCAAATGGGATGGCGGTGTAAAATGGCTGAATGCCATGGACGGGGAGAGCAAATACTGGATGCGGAACGAATTTACGATGGAATGGATTATGAAAGCCACCCTCCGGTTGCACAAAGTCATCCCGATTAAAGAGACTATCAGCATGATTCCTATGGATAATCTGCCTTTTGTTTTGGAACAACTGGCCAGGTTTTCTGTAAAAGCCGCTACTTCTGTGGTGAAAAACAAAATGAAAAAGGAGGCTGGTTGATTTGATAATTGGAAAATTCGTCTTTGGTCACTCGTTATTAGTCATTCAATGGTCATTCGCTGTGCTGTCAGGCAATTGTCATTCAATGGTCTTTCAATGGTCTTTCAATGGTCATTCGCTGCGTTGTCAGGCAATTGTCAAACGGTTGTTATTCAGTTGTCATTCGCTGCGCTGTCAGGCAATCGTCAAACAATCGTTATTCCATCAACTTCCCAACTTCTCTTTGTCATTAGTGGTGGGCATATTGACTTTTACAGACCGATCTGACCACCGACCATCGTATAACTAATTATCGCAATGACCAATTATCGAATTAACGAATTAATGAATTATCGAATGACCATTCTCCCTACATGAACCTGAAAAAATTTCTTGTACATTTGCAATGATCAAGACAAGCAGATTATGAGCAAAAGAGAATGGAAAAAAATCCGGGAATTCGAAGATATAAAATTCGAACGCTGGAACCATATTGCTAAGATAACCATCAACAGGCCAAAATATTACAATGCTTTTACTCCGACCACAACTTTGGAAATGGCGGTTGCTATGGACATTTGTCGTGAAGACATGTCCATTTACAGCGTGGTGCTGACGGGTGAAGGCGACAAGGCATTTTGTGCCGGTGGCGATCAAAATGTGAAAGGCAAAGGTGGTTACATCGGCAAAGATGGCATTCCGCGCCTGAATGTGCTGGATGTGCAACGGAAAATTCGTTCCATCCCCAAACCTGTGATTGCCATGGTAAACGGTTTTGCCATTGGCGGCGGCCATGTGCTGCATGTGGTTTGCGACCTGACCATTGCCTCCGAAAATGCCCGGTTCGGACAAACCGGTCCCAAAGTGGGTAGTTTTGATGCGGGCCTGGGTTCTTCGTATCTTGCCAGCATCGTAGGACAGAAAAAAGCCCGTGAGATATGGTTCCTCAACAAACAATACACAGCGCAGGAAGCCTTGGAAATGGGAATGGTCAACAAGGTTGTTCCGCTGGAAAAGCTGGAGGATGAAACCGTGGAATGGTGCCTCACCATGCACAAACGAAGTCCCATGGCTCTGCGCATGATCAAGCTGGGGCTGAATGCCGAGCTTGACGGACAAATAGGGTTGCAGGAATTTGCCGGCAATGCTACCCTGCTCTATTATATGACAGATGAAGCGCAGGAAGGGAAAAATGCTTTTCTCGAAAAACGTGATCCTGATTTTCATAAATACCCAAAATTTCCTTAAGCAAAGAGACAATCCCCGGTCATCAACTACGGGAAATCTCGTAGAGAAGGATTTAAAGACAAGTAGTAATTACGCGATAATTTATGACAACCAACAGTCAATCAATATTTTCAGCATGGGTTGAGGCCTTCCGGTTAAGAACACTGCCCTTGGCGCTTTCTGCTATTTTTATGGGAAGCTTATTGGCAGTAGCAGATGGCCGTTACGATGTGTGGATAATAAGCCTGGCTGTGCTTACCACTTTGTTTCTGCAAATTTTATCTAATCTGGCCAATGACTATGGTGATGTTCTGAAGGGAACGGATAACGACGACCGGATAGGCCCAAAAAGGGCAGTGCAAAGCGGTCAGATTTCTCTCCGGCAAATGAAATCAGCCATTATTCTCTTTGCGATGCTCTCCTTTGTTTCGGGTCTTGGGCTTTTGTATGTATCCCTTGGAAATCATTTTCTCATCTCGCTTTTGTTTTTGGCGTTGGGGCTGGCGGCCATTGCGGCTTCCATAAAATATACCACCGGAAGGCATGCCTATGGTTACCGGGGACTGGGCGATGTATTTGTATTTATTTTTTTTGGATTGGTGGCAGTGCTGGGAACCTATTATCTCAACAGCCTGCAATTTCACTGGCATTTGCTACTGCCGGCAGCGGCCATGGGATTTCTAAGCACGGGAGTGTTGAATCTCAATAACATGCGCGACATGGACAACGACCGGGCTTCCGGTAAACACACCATCGCCTCACGGTTGGGTTATGGCAGGGCAAGAATTTATCATGCTTTGCTTGTCATCTTTGCGCTGGTTTTTGCTACAATTTATGTCTTGCTGGATTTTCACTTTGTTTGGAATTTCCTTTTTTTTCTCACCGTTCCGTTGTTTATTCGTGATTTGATACAAATTTACAAAACGCAGGACAAAGCGCTTCTTGATCCGTTTCTGAAACAGTTGGCACTTTCCACGCTGTTGTTTTCCCTGCTTTTCGGAGTGGGAATTTGCTTGTAGCGATTGTTTTCTCCACACTACCACTAAAGTCCCCTTCGCTCATCCGGATTTGCAATCCCGCTCAGCATGAGTTAAATTTTTCGAGGCTTTTTAAAACATCGAGTTTACCAAATCGTCATTCGCCAAATAGGGAAAAGTAATCCGTAAACCCGGATTTTGTTCCATGGCTCTCTTTGCGGCAAACATAGCCCCTTTGTTACGTGCCCAGCTACGACGTGTAATGCCGTTGTTCACATCCCAGTAAAGCATGGCCTGCAGACGGCGGTGTGCTTCGTCGCTGCCATCGAGTACCATGCCGAAGCCGCCGTTGATGACTTCGCCCCAGCCAACGCCGCCGCCATTGTGGATAGAAACCCAGGTGGCTCCGCGGAAAGCGTCTCCAATAACATTTTGGATAGCCATGTCGGCAGTAAATTTGGAGCCGTCATAAATATTGGAAGTTTCCCGGAAAGGCGAATCGGTTCCGGAGACATCGTGATGATCACGCCCCAGCACAATAGGTGCTGAGATACGTCCGCTTTTTACCGCCTGGTTGAAGGCGGAAGCAATTTTTATCCGGCCTTCGGCATCGGCATAAAGAATACGAGCCTGCGAGCCCACCACAAGCTTGTTCTGCTGCGCTCCTTTTATCCATTGGATGTTGTCGGTTAGCTGGCTTTGAATTTCTTCGGGGGCATTGTTTAAAATGCTTTCCAGAATGTCTGCGGCGATTTCATCGGTGAGTGCCAGGTCTTCGGGTTTTCCCGAAGTACAAACCCAGCGGAAAGGGCCGAAACCGTAATCGAAAAACAACGGCCCCATAATATCCTGAACATAAGAGCGATATCGGAAGTTTATACCATCTTCGGCCATAATGTCGGCAGCGGCACGTGAAGCCTCCAGCAGGAAAGCGTTCCCATAATCGAAGAAATACATTCCTTTCCGGGTAAGGTTGTTGATAGCTGCTACCTGACGGCGCAGTGACTCGCGTACTTTTTCTTTAAAAGCTTCCGGTTCTTCAACCATCATGCGGTTGGCTTCTTCAAAACTTAGTCCCGCAGGATAATATCCGCCTGCCCAGGGATTGTGCAGCGAGGTTTGGTCTGAGCCAAGGTCCACCCGGATGTTTTCGTGGTCTAACTTTTCCCACAGGTCTACCACATTGCCTTCATAAGCTAAGGAGACCACCTCTTTTGCGGCTTTGGCTTCCCGGATACGTGGAATAAGTTGGTCGAGGTCGGAGAAAATCTCGTCCACCCAGCCTTGTTCATAACGTTTTCGGGCAGCCTTTGGATTGACTTCGGCTACTACCGAAACTACTCCGGCAATGTCGCAGGCTTTGGGCTGAGCGCCCGACATGCCACCCAGTCCCGAAGAGACAAACAGTTTCCCGGCAAACGGATCTTCGCTTTTTTTGGCTGTTTTGCGTGCTGCATTCATTACGGTGATGGTTGTGCCGTGCACAATGCCCTGTGGCCCAATGTACATAAAAGAACCCGCTGTCATTTGTCCGTACTGGCTGACCCCGAGTGCATTAAACCGTTCCCAGTCGTCCTGTTTTGAGTAGTTGGGAATTACCATACCGTTGGTCACCACCACGCGTGGCGCTTCTGTGTGCGATGGAAAAAGTCCCAGAGGATGGCCTGAATATATCACCAGAGTCTGTTCGCCGGTCATGGTAGCGAGGTATTGCATGGTAAGCAGATACTGTGCCCAGTTCATGAAAACCGACCCGTTGCCACCGTAGGTAATCAGCTCGTGCGGATGCTGCGCTACTGCAGGGTCCAGGTTGTTCTGAATCATCAGCATGATGGCTGCTGCCTGCTTGTTCTTGTGCGGATACTCGTCGATGGGACGCGCGTACATGTCGTAATCCGGGCGAAACCGGTACATGTAAATCCGGCCGTGTTTTTTCAGTTCGCCGGCAAATTCAGGAGCCAGTATTTTATGAAATTTTTCCGGGAAATAACGCAGTGCATTTCGTAATGCCAGCTGTTTTTCTTCTGTAGTTAAAATATTTTTCCGGATGGGAGCATGGTTCACGTTTGGGTCATAGGCTTTTGGTTCGGGCAATTTGTTGGGGATACCCTGCAATATGGCGGCTTGAAATTCTTTAAGGTTCATGACGTTTTTATTTTGATGCAAATTTACGAAAAAGCTTTTGCTGATAAAATCAGTTTCTCAGGTTGTTCACTTGCGGGTTTAGAAGTTTAGAGGTTTGGAGGTTTCAAGTTTGGAAGTTTCAATTTCCAAGTTTGGATGTTTGGGAACAATTTGCTTGATAATTTTTTGTTAATCAATCAATGACGAATGACCAATTATCTAATTTCTCAAATCCGTTCTTTCGCGTTTTTCAGAATGTTGTAAAGAAATTCCCTTGCCCTGAAAAGCTGGGCTTTCACCGTTCCCAGAGGTAAATCCAGCTCCTGCGTAATTTCTTCGTAGCTGTATTCCTTAAAATAGCGAAGTTCAATGAGCTTTTTATAGTGTGGCTTTAATTTTTCAACCACCTGATGCATCAGTTCGATTTTCTGAGAGCGGATAAATTGCTCTTCAGGGTCGGGATTGCCGGCGGGAATACGTGTGGGCTGGTCATCTTCACTTTGTCCGGGCAGACCGTTAACGGCGCGTGTGGTCTTGTTTTTGGTCCGCATAAAATCGATGCAGTTGTTAGTAGCAATTTTAAACAGCCAGGTGCTGAAAGCATAATCGGGCGTATATTGATGCAGACTTTTAAAAGCTTTTCCGAAAGCCTCGATAGTGAGGTCTTCGGCGTCGTGTGGGTTTTGGGTCATTTTCAGCATCATGAAATACAAACCATCGTAGTAATGGTGCAGCAACTGCGCATACGCGCTCTGGTCGCCTTCTTCCAATGCCTTGCGGATGAGTTTATAATCTCTCCTTCCTTTTTCCGTAAGGTTTGTATTTATTTCCATTTGGCCGTTTTAGTGAAAAGTCCCAGAAAACCCACAACCATCATAAGCAGCAAATGAACGGGTTCCCACAAAAGCGAAAATAGCAATAAATGCCTTTCCTGTAACTTGTCCAGCGCTTTTTTATGAATGATGGTCCGGGAAACAAGCCGGATAAAAAGGGAAGCCAGAAGCACATAAAACAGCATCGGTTTTGTAGTGATGGCTGCCAGGATAATGATGCTCAGGTAATAAAGCCCCAGACTCAGGCTGAACATCCCCAGCAGGAATTTGTATTTCGGTTTATATTTTTTTCCGGTAGTCAGATGCCGGCGTTTTTGGCGGAGCCAATCGTTGAGCTGGTGTTTTGGTTCGGAGTAAACAAAAGCTTCGGGCGAAAGTTCCACCCGGGTGTTTCCTTTGCGGGCAACCTCGCTGATAAACAGGTCGTCATCGCCGGAAGCCATCGAATAATGCGAAATAAAACCTTTGTTTTTTAAGAACAGCGATTTCCGGTAGGAGAGGTTACGTCCGACGCCCATGTAAGGTTTCCCGGCCAGAGCAAAAGAGAGATATTGCAGCGCCACCATGAAAGTATCGTAACGAATCAGCCGGTTCAGGAAGCCTTTTTCTTTGACGTAAGGTCCGTAGCCCAGCACAACTTCGGTTTTGTCGTTGTAGTTGGAGGCCATCCGGCTGATCCAGTGCGGCGAAGCCGGTTTGCAGTCGGCATCGGTAAGCAACAGAATTTCGTGGCTGGCGGATTTAATACCAATGGAAAGCGGGAATTTTTTGCCGTGGAAAAAGTTCAGATCCCGTGCGATGGTAACCACTTTCAGGTGGGGGTAGTTGTTTTGCAGCTCTTTAAGATAATCGGCTGTTTCGTCATCCGATGCGTGATTTACCACCACCACTTCAAAATCGGGATGCTTTTGTTCGAGGATAGCCGACAGGTTTTTTTTGAGGTGATGGTACTCGTTGCGGGCAGATATCACCACCGAAACCGGCGGTTGTTCTGTGATGGCCGGGGGCTGCTTGCGCCGGAAAGCCGGTTTTGAAAACAGCACCCAATAGTAGAGCAGCTGGACAAACAGGCTGACCAAAAACAGGACTGCCAACACGATTTCTACAGGTGTAAATTGGGTCATTTGCCGGAATGATTATAACGGAGCAAAGATATTTAATTTCTCCGGGTTGCCAAGATGGATTTTTCGAACCCTCCTGGTCGGTCGCAAAAGTTTCCTGTGCCTTTACCTCCGTTACAGAATGAAGCTGTTTAAAGTTAAATGGGATTTTCGAGAGGAACAGATTGGCTTTAGTGGCGAAGCTCGGTTTTTATTTCATAGCCACCGCTATAAAATAAAAAATAGCTGAAGTCCAATGAAGTCAAGA
>CAJVXP010000034.1 GCA_913009685.1 uncultured Bacteroidota bacterium | reverse complement strand
GAGTGGTGGTTACGTGTAATGAGAAAGACGCGTAGGACGCTGTAATATCATTGTTAGTTTTTTTTTTTTAATGATACGGCGACCACCGAGATCTACACTCTTTCCCTACACGACGCTCTTCCGATCTCTATTTGAAGCAGCTCTTTTTTTTCTTTATCCGATAGCGAAATATGAAAATCCATGGTTATTAATCTTTTCAGTTTTAGAAAACACCGGGAATTTTAGACCTGCAATGGGGACAACGTCCGTTTTCAACACGCATCATAGAAAGAGTATAAGCACTCCTGACAATTAATTTATCACCACACTGCGGACAAAAAGTTGTATTACTTTCGTGCGGGACATTGCCCGTATAAACAAAATGGAGTCCCTCTTCTATACCTGTTTCGCGCGCTCTTTCCAGCTTGGTAAGCGGAGTTGGCGGCACGTTTCTCATTTTGTATGTCGGGAAAAAGCGGGAAATGTGCCATGGAATATCTTTGGAAACAGAAGCGATAAAAGAGGCGATGTCTCTCATCTCTTCTTCCGAATCATTTTCACCGGGAATAAGGAGCGTGGTCACTTCAACCCAAATGCCTGTTTCGTAAGCACGGCGAATATTCTCAAGCACAGGTTCCAACCGTCCTTTGCACAGTGTCCGGTAAAATTTTTCAGTATAAGCCTTCAAATCGATGTTCATGGCATCAATGGTATCCGAGAGTAATTTAAACGTCTCTTCGGTTTCGTATCCGTTGCTGATGTACACATTTTTCAGGCCTCTTTTATGAGCTTCTTTGGCCGCATCCAAAACATATTCGATAAAAACCACAGGCTCATTGTAAGTATAGGCGATGGAAGAGCACCCATAAGTTTCCGCAGTATCCAACAATCGTGAAACGCTTAAATCTTCACCTTTTGTATCATTACCGCGCATCTGACTAATGTCGTAATTTTGACAAAAACTGCATTTGAAATTACACCCTGCCGTACCTATTGACATTGCTTTGCTGCCGGGAAGAAAATGAAAAAGCGGTTTTTTTTCGATGGGGTCAGCGTGTTCAGCAATTGGCCGTTCATAAACATTCGTAAAAAACTTTCCGCCAATGTTTTTACGTGTACCACAAACGCCAAACCGTCCGTCAGAAATTTCACAACGGTGTGCACAGGCATTACACCGAACAGCATTTCCTGACAAGGGTTCCCACAAGATCGCTTTATGAAAATGATTCATCATTGTATTAACCCCTTATAAAACCAGATGAAAATCCTGGTGCTTTAAGAATGAATAAACAAATATACTAAATTTATTTTTTGACATCCGGGTTTTGAGATTTCCAACCCACACAACCCGACTTTGAAACATAGAAACAATACATTTTATCGGTTCCATGTTAAATACTGTGGGTAATTTTAAAGAAAAAACAAATTTTTTCAATTTTACCAAATAAGCATTCTATCAGGATTTTTAACACCTGCTAAAAATCCCGGAAAAAAATTTAAATGAAGAAAAATTTGAAAAAGGTTACCAAAAGGTAAAAAACGACCTGCCTGTTTTTTTACAATATCCAAAAACCATTACCTTTGTTTTGTTTATTACTATCCTTTCATTTTATGGAATACCAGAAAAACGAGCAGCTGCAACTTGCCTACGATTTCGTACAGTTTACCGGACGGAATATTTTCCTTACCGGAAAAGCCGGAACAGGAAAAACCACTTTTCTGCACAACCTGAAAGAACATTCACCCAAACGTATGGTTGTAACAGCACCCACCGGCGTGGCGGCCATCAATGCGGCAGGTGTTACCATCCATTCCTTTTTTCAGGTTTCTTTCGGCCCGCTGGTTCCCGATTACCAGCCCACGGAAACCATCGACGGTGTAAGGCAGGCAAAAGTCAACCGCTTCAGCAAAGAAAAGATAAACATCATCCGAAGCATGGATTTGCTAATAATTGACGAAATCAGCATGGTGCGTGCCGACTTGCTGGATGCCATCGACAGCACATTACGCCGGTTTCGCAACAGAAACCTGCCTTTCGGCGGCGTTCAGTTACTGATGATTGGCGATCTGCAACAGCTTTCGCCGGTTGTAAAAGAGGACGAATGGCAACTGCTTCGGAAATATTATGAAACCCCTTATTTCTTTAGCAGTCTGGCTCTGCAAAAGACCAACTACGTAAGTATTGAGTTGCAGCATGTTTTTCGTCAGAAGGACAAAATCTTTATTGACTTACTCAACAAAATCCGTGACAACAAACTGGACAACACGGTCATTGAAGCACTGAAAGCAAGGTATAAACCAGACTTCAATGCAGACAATTCCGGATACATTATTCTCACCACACACAACTACAAAGCCCACCAAATCAACGACTCACGGTTAAACAGGATAAAAACAAAATCCTACTCTTTTGATGCGCAGATATGGGGAAATTTTCCCGAATATATTTATCCCACGGATGCCAAACTGACACTGAAAAAAGACGCCCAGGTGATGTTTGTCAAAAACGATCCCAATCCTGAAAAACTTTTCTACAATGGTAAAATAGGGACGGTGGTAGAAATCAGCAAAGAAGTTGTAAAGGTGAAATGTGAAGGCGATGAAGAGGAGATATCCGTTAAGCAGCTGGAGTGGGAAAAGGCCAAATACGCACTTGACGATGAGACCAAAGAAATCAAAGAGACCGTCGAGGGTAAATTTACCCAGCTCCCGCTAAAGCTGGCCTGGGCTATCACCATCCACAAAAGCCAGGGACTGACTTTTGAAAAGGCTGTGATCGATGCACAGGAAGCTTTCGCCCACGGACAGGTTTATGTGGCGCTCAGCCGATGCAAGTCGCTGGAAGGCCTGGTGCTGAGTACGCCGGTACTTTCACAAAGCATAAAATACGACCAGACCATCGACCGGTTCACTAAACATTATGAGGAAAACCAACCCGACCATGCAGAACTTGAGGTATCACGGAAGGCATATGAACAGCAGCTGCTTACAACACTTTTCGATTTTGAATCACTGAAACGGCAGCTTTATTATACCGTTAAAATTTCGCATGAACATGAAAGCAGTTTAGAGGGGAATCCGGTGGAACGCTTTCACGAAATCACCCGGCAGGCCAAAGCCGAAATTACAGAAGTAGCCGAAAAATTTCAAAAACAGCTTTTGCATTTGCTTGCAAACGGTGAAGATGTGGAAAAAAACAGCGCCTTACAGGAACGCCTTAAAAAGGCAAGCGTCTATTTTTCTGAAAAAATGAAATCGCTGATAATAAGCGGTTTACAAAATATAAACATCGAAACAGATAACAAAGCAGTCCGTAAGAAATTTAAAAATGCACTGGATAACCTGAACCGGGAAGCGGCGTTCAAAACAGCCTGTCTCGAAGCCTGCCACAACGGTTTTGTGGTGAAAAATTATCTTGATGCACAGGCAAAAGCGTCGGTAGAAAATCCTTCAAAGTCTGCCCGGCGAAAAAAAGCTGAAGAGGTTGCAACGGAATTGGATCATCCTGAAATATACCGCCGTCTGAAAGCGTGGCGAGATGCCAAAGTTGCCGAAACGGGAGGACCGGTTTACAGGGTCTTGTCTCTGCGATCCATAAGAGAATTGAGCGACAAACTTCCCATAACGCCCACGGCACTAAAAGCAATTAAAGGTATCGGGCAAAAGAAGCTGGAGATGTTTGGGAATGAATTACTCCAAATCATCATCGATTTTTGTGAAGAAAAAGATTTTGCCGGCCAGGTACTCGATGAGCCGGAGCCGGAAGAAAAAAAACCGAAGACAGACACCAAACAAGTCAGCTTTGACCTTTGGAAAGCCGGAAAAAGCATTGCGGAAATTGCCAAAGAGCGTCATTTTGCCGAAACCACCATCGAAGGGCATTTGGCACATTTCGTGGATACAGGCGAAATAGCCATTGAAAAACTGGTCAGCGCCGAAAAAGTAAAACGTATTTCCCAATTTTTTATCCGCGAAAAAACACAATTGCTCAGCGATGCCAAAGTCGCCCTCGGCGATGAGGTCAGCTATGGTGAACTACGCCTGGTTTTGAATTATTTGCGGTTTACCGGCGAAGTGGAACGGGGGGAAGAAAAACATTAGTATCTTATCAATAATATTCGTGTATTTTCTGCCATTGCTGCAACAAAATTCCCCCCACAATGAAAGCCAGTCCCACGAGGGTATAAACGTGAATGATCTCGCCAACGGTACAGCTAATCCAAAACAATCCGAGAAAAGGTGAAAGATAAATCAGATTACTCACTTTGGCGGTGTCGGCAGAAAAGGTCAATGCCTTGAGCCAAATAACGAATGTCAGGCTCATTTCAAAAGTGCCGATATAAAGACTCCCGAGAAGTCCGGCTGTGGAAGGAACAACAGGCCAGCGCCCCAGCATACCGAAATAAATCATCAGATAAAAAAGTCCGAAAATCATGTTCAAAAGGATTTTACCACTCTCTTCCCGTGGATCTTTCATATTCAGAATCCAGTAAACAGCCCAGAAAAGTGCGCTGCCCACCGCCAGCACCACACCCGGCAAATTAGAAAATTTCAGCAAAAAAGGATGCCCGCCGGAGCCGATAATCAGTATTCCAAAAAAACTAATGAAAATTGCCACTACGGCACGAGCCTTTATTTTCTGCCCGAGAAAAGGAATGGAAAACAGCACCAGGACGATAGGCCAAATATAGTTCAGCGTACTCGCTACCTGCGCTTCCAGCAGCTGATAAGCTTTGAGGAGCACGAGGTAGTAGAGAAACGGATTGAAAAACCCCATGAGTGCCGACGAGAGCCACGCTTGTCGCGAAAGTATACGAAAACGAAGCGGACTTTTGCCCAACTGATTCAGAACCCCCAAAACAAAAATCCCGCTCAGCACCGACCAAAACAACAGGTCATCGAAATTAAGATAGCGGAGCGTTATTTTAAAAGCCGAGCCAATGGTTGACCAAAAAAGTACCACAAGCAAAGCCAAAAGATACGCTTTACGCTGATTTTGGGAATTTTGCATGTTTCAAAAATAAAAAATATCGGCAGCTATAAAGCAAACAGCGCTTTAGTTATCCCGCACAGCTACCACTTTTTTACGTGTAAAGAGCTGGAAAACAATCAAAAACAGTGTCGCTACTAATATTGAAGCAATACTTAATTCCGGCATAAGGTTCCCCGAAACAAGCAAAATACTTACATAAGTAACGCCCGAAATAAAGCTGGCAAGGGCGGCCATATTTGAGATTTTAAAGTGAAACGAAGCAATGGCAGCCGGGATAATCGTAAATCCCACACCGGTAATAAACAGAATGACATTGATAATACTACGGAAATAAAAAGCGAGAAAAAATCCGAGAAATGAAAAAAGGACAATAAAGATTTTAGTTTGCATTTTCAGGTTGTGCTGGGTAACCTCTTTTTTGGAAAAGTGTGCAATATAATCTTTGGCCACACTGGAGGCCAAAACGAAGATAATAGTGTCGGCAGAACTCATAATGGCAGCGAAAAGCAACACCAGTCCGGCCCCGATAAACTTTTCAGGCACAAGTATTTTCAGTCCTTCGGCAAAGGCATTCCGGGGAGCAATTCCCGGAACCTGATAATGTGCCGAAAGCCCGACAACGGTAATGGCAAAACCTGTGATGAGCACGAGAATCGCCGAGGCTATGAATCCTTTTTTTACCACTTTGTTGCTTTTAGCGGCATAAACCCGCTGCCAGTATTCGGCTGACTGAAAAATTATAAGAATACCGAAAAAGATAAAGACAATGGTCATGGAAACACTCATATCGGAAAAGTCTGTCATCTCTCTGGAAAAATGATGATTGCCTTTAACCAAAACGTAAGCCAGCAGGATAAACAGAACAAACATGATGACATACTGAAAGACATCTGTTTTCACTACCGATTTAAATCCTCCCGCAAAAAGATAAATGGTGATGACTGCAGCGGAAGCCATAAGTGCGGTTTCGTAACTCCAGCCACTGATATTCGACAGGATGCTGCTTCCGGCGATAAACTGGTTGAGCAGCATGCCAAAATAAACTACAAACAAAATCAGGGCGGAAGCCACACCGGTTTTTTTATCATATTTAAAATAAAACCAGTCGGAGAGTGTCAGGAATTGTTTTTTAGTACTGAATTTACGCAATTTAAGCGCATACGGAATAAAAAACAGGAAGCCTGCCGCTGTTCCCACAAATACAGCAATAGCAGAAATCCCAAACTTGTAAACATAAGCAGAGTAAGCCACAATGGCAGCACCTCCGATATAGCTTGCCACCACGGTTGACACAAATCCGAACAGCCCGATTTTCCTTCCGGCAATCAGATAATCATCATCTCTGTTACCACGCGTGCTTACCAGCCCGATAATAATACACACCAGCGCATAAGCCACCAGCATCATTAAATTCCAAAAAGAAAGTTTCATAGGTTTATTCTCTAAACTTTTGAAGCAAAGATATTAAAAAAAATTCCGCCTGCACTTGCGTACAGAAATACTGAACTACTTATTGCATCCGGTAACCTTCGGTTTTTTCCTGTGTTTTGATAAAATAGATTTGTTATAAATTAACTAAGTGAACTATAAAAAATGAAAAAACAGTGGGTATTATTAAAAAATTAGTTTAGGTTTGGAGCCTGTTTCGTTCATTGAAATAGATATAGGAAAAAGGATTGACAACTTTTAATTTAAGCAACCGCGCACTTTTGCAGCTAAAATCCCTATGGGAAAAAGTAGCAGGCAGAAGTAAGGCCGCCTTAAAAGACCGCCTTCAGAACAGAATATTCCGCACCAAAAACAGCCCAGGCGCATACCTAAATTAAAGCTTATTATCAGTATATTTACTTCTTAAACAAAAGCCGTGAAGGTAAAAACACCTTAAATAAACAAATTTTTTATTCATTAAAACAAGTTAATCATGAGAAGATTTACTACATTCCTTGTGGCATTGTTTCTTGCTGCAGGGTTGTACGCCCAAAACGTTATTCCGGGCGGCAAAGAGACAATTAAGCTGAAAGGTTTTGTAAGTTTTACGACCTTTTTGCAGGACCAGTCTTTTAAATTTGGGAATGGCCAGGATGCGGAATGGGCTAACCCTCCTGAGTACACTACTAACAAATGGTTCAGTGGTTTTGATGTACGGAACACACGTCTTACCTTCGTATTTAACGGCCATAAAACAAAAGATCAGAAATGGACTTTTGGGGGTGTCATGGAAATGGACTTTTTTGGCGGTTATCACGGAACCTCCTTATTTGCAGCACAAATGCCCATGCCACGGCTTAGGTTAGCTTACATGGATTTTGTTCATGATAATTTTAGGATTCGTTTGGGCCAGGCCTGGACACCAATGTTCGGCAATGTGCCTACCTCGTTGTCTCATATTGCCTTCCCGCTGGGTTATGGTAGTGCCGGTTTTGTAGGTTGGCGTTTCCCCGGAATTATCTCTATTGGGGGCTTAACGGCAAGCAGAGTCCCGTTAAGGTTCGTATGGATTTTGCTGTTTTTGCAGGTTCGTGGAACGGCCCCGGTTCAAATACCAATTTCCTTACAGGTGGCAATTTTGGGTCTCCGCAAACCGAGTTGAAATTTAATTTTATTGCAAAGACATGGAAAATTTATGTGGTTGGCCACTTTGACAAGAAGAACCTGTCACCGGTGAATGTTGATAATACAAACAATACTTTAACTGGTCTGGCTGCCGAAATTGGCGCAAAATTCCACTCAGGGGGCTTCCTTCTCCAGGGTAACATTTATACCGGCAAAAATATCGGACAACAGTTTGGCGCCATTACGCAGGTACAGGACACTGCTCTTGACCTTCGTTCCACCGGCGGTTGGTTCCAGGTGGGATATATGTTTAATAAAAAATTCGGTATTTATGCTTTCTATGGTTCCGAAAAAGTTAACCACGCTGACGCTGTCGCTGTTTTCTCCAATCCGAGAACCCAACACAATCTTTACAACTTCATGTTGAAATACAATCTGCGCAGAGCTTCTGTCGGCCTTGAATGGTTGCACAGCAGCCTGACTTACGGCCCGGCAGATAAGAATATCCAGGGAAATCAGATATCATTCAGTGCTCTGTATAAGTTTTAATTTATGATATTCATTGTTTTTTTCACTTAAAGATTTAAAAATATGGCTTCAATATTAATTATGGTAGTGGTATTCGGTGGATACCTGATTATGTACAGGGTTTACGGAAAGTTCATTGGAAACAAAATTTTCCGCCTGAGCGACAACAACAAAGTTCCTTCTGTTGAACTTGAAGATGGGGTGGACTTTGTTCCCACCAGAAAAGAGGTGATCTTTGGTCACCACTTTGCTTCCATTGCAGGAACAGGCCCAATTGTAGGTCCTGCTATTGCTGTTATCTGGGGCTGGCTCCCCGCCCTGATATGGGTTTTTGTGGGTTCCATCGTAATGGGCGCTGCTCATGACTTCGGCTCTCTGATTCTCTCCATGCGTAACCAGGGAAAATCACTTTCTGAGTTTACGGCAAAATATATCAATACACGGACAAAATACTTTTTGTTTTTTATTGTGTTTATGGAGTTATGGATTATCGTGGCCATTTTCGGGCTGGTGATTGCCATTCTGTTTAAAATGTATCCGCAATCGGTAATTCCGGTATGGGTTGAGATTCCCATTGCTATTTATTTGGGTTATCTCGTTTATAAAAAGGGGGCCAACCTGATGGTTTGGTCTATTGTTGCCGTAGTAGTTATGTATCTGACCGTGATTCTCGGTGCTTATGTCCCTTTGAGGATGCCGGCAGTATTAGGGTTATCTCCTATCGCTGTGTGGACAATCATTCTGCTGATTTATGCTTTTGTGGCATCCGTATTACCGGTAACCACTTTGCTACAACCCCGCGATTATATTAACTCTCATGAGTTGATTGTGGCTCTTGCTTTACTTGTTCTCGGGGTCGTTTTCTCAGGAATTGGCGGTAATCTGCACATTGTAGCTCCTGCTGTACGGGCTCATCCGGCCGGCTCGCCTCCCATGTGGCCGTTCCTGTTTATTACCATTGCCTGTGGCGCCATCTCCGGCTTTCACGCACTGGTTTCTTCCGGAACTTCCTCCAAACAAGTGAGAAAAGAATCTGATTCCCTGTTTGTCGGTTACGGTTCCATGCTTATGGAAGGCTCTCTGTCCACACTGGTAATTATTGCCACCACCGCTGGTATCGGTATGGGATACATTGCCAAAGATGGCAGCCTTTTGACAGGTGTATCAGCCTGGACACAACACTATGCTTCGTGGGCTGCTGCCGGCGGATTAAGCTCCAAAGTGGGGGCTTTTGTGGAAGGTTCAGCCAACATGATTGAAGCTGTTGGTATACCAAAAGTCATTGCTATGACTATTATGGGTGTGTTTGTGGCTTCGTTTGCAGGAACTACGATGGATACAGCTACACGCGTGCAACGTTATCTGCTTACCGAAACTTTTCCCAAAACCTTTAGAAACAAATATATCTCCACTGGATTTGTGGTTCTCGTAGCCATGTTTTTGGTTTTCTCTTCGGGAGCCAGCGGGAAAGGTGCTCTTGCCCTTTGGCCCTTGTTTGGGGCAGTAAACCAGACACTGGCAGCGCTGGCATTAGTAGTGATAACAATCTATCTGAGAGGGCGTTCCAAATGGGGATGGCTCGTTACCGCACTTCCGGCTGTATTTATGTTAATAGTCTCTCTCTGGGCCGCCATTGACAACCAGTTTAACTTTGGGTCAAAACACAATCTTCTGCTTCAGATACTCAATGTCATCATCATCATCAGCATGATTTGGGTGGCTGTGGAAGGCATTATGATTTTCACCAAAACAAAGTATTCACCAACCTTGATGGATGAAGAAATGAAAAGTGCAGCCTGATAACATATCAGCCTGATTTTTAATTTTGGCACTGTTCCAAAAAAACGTTTTCTTTGTGAGAACTTTTTCGGAACAGTGCTAATTTTTTCGCTTATGAATGCAAAAGAGACTTCAAAATTTTTACAAAAAATTTATTTCTGGCAGCTATTGCCCGCAGTTATTCTTATTGCGATTGCCTATCTGCTGAAATATCATTTTAAGCTATCCGACACGGAATCCGCGCCCGGCCTGACGGTTAGCGTTATCATTACCACGCTTGCCGGCATTGCCGGCATTGCAGCTCCAGTTTTTTTCCGTAGCTACTTTGTGTATAAAAACAGAGACAAAAAGCAAATCTTACCGGATGACTTTCTCAGTTTTGAAAGGTTGCTGCTGACCACAGCTTTAATGTCTCCCTATTTTCTCATTATCTCCGTTTTGATAAATATGAACGAAACGGCAAATATGCTGATTGCCCTGTTTGCGCTTTATGCTGTGTATTATTATTTTCCCACGGAGAAAAAGGTGCGTTTCGAAATGAAAATTTTCAGAATAAAACCAACTAACAGTCAGGAATAGCTTATGGTAGCCGGAAATATATTCAAAAAACTACTGGAAAAAGCCGGTCAAAGCTGGACTTTTTACAAAGAAGCGGCGGCGGCGACTGCCGTTGAAACACTGGAAACAGAGCTGGGCGAAATGGAAAATATTTTCGGGTTGCTGGTGCTGGGGTCGTTTATCGGGTTTCCTTCGCCTCCCATGCAAATCACGCTGGATCTGCTTCCGGAAATGGAAAAACACTTTGTGCTGATGCTCAATAAAGTGGATACAGCACAAAGTCCTATTTCCAACTTGCTGTCAACTTTTGACGTGATGTAAGCTATGGACAAAACCACAAAAAATATCTTTTTTCTCGGCAAAGGCGGAGTGGGGAAATCCACTTCATCGGCGTTAACTGCTTTACATTTGGCTGAAAGCGGAAAAAAAATCCAGTTAGTTTCGCTGGATCCCGCACACAACCAAAGCGATATTTTTGAGAATAAATTTGCCGAGAAGGCAATAAAAATAACAGACAATCTCACTGTGAGAGAAGTGGAAATTGATGTGTGGGTTAAAAAATATCTTTCCGACATCCAGTTTCAGGTAAAACGCTCCTATTCTTATCTGACGGCCTTTAACCTTGAGAACTATCTTGACATCATCAAATATTCACCAGGCATTGAAGAGTACGCCCTTTTAATGGCCTACAGAAGTATCAGACAAAAAGCCAAAGACGTGGATTACATTATTTTCGATATGCCCCCCACGGCACTTACACTGAAATTTCTGACACTGCCGCATTTGTCGCTTCTGTGGTTAGATAATCTGATGGCTCTGAGAAATAAAATTATCGAAAAACGGCAAATCATCACAAAAGTTAAACTCGGTAAAAAGGAGATTGAGACAGATAAAATCCGTAACAAACTCAACCAGCAAATAAAGGAATATAAAGAGGTAAAAGCCATTTTCGAAGATACGGAAAAAACATATCTGAATCTGGTGCTTAATACTGATAAACTCTCTTTTTCAGAATCGGAGTTGATTGTGAATAATTTGTCCAAATTCAATATTTCGATTAAAAATATTTTCCTCAACAAGTATCACGACAATTTCGACACCACAGTCATCCAGGAAAAATATAAGCAATGTGGCTTTCAGATATTTCCGGGAAGCGAACAGCCGCTGCTCGGAGTTCCTGTTTTGCGGCGCTATCTGCACAACCTGCCTTCATTTATTGAATTGTAATTATGACCGAAGAAATGAAAAATCAACTTTCCAAAGTTCTGGAAGAAACTATTGACCCTGTTACCGGGTTGCCAGTCAGCGATTTGCATGTAGTGCAAGGCGTTAAGTTTAACCCTGTTTCCGAAAGATTTCTTGTTTATCTCGATACAGAACGTACGTCTTTGGGGAAGTGTACTTGTTTCTTTTTTTTGGGTAATGTTGAGATAGAAGAGCTTATTCTCAAAGCCCTAAAAAAAGTATTTCCATCTTATAATACAGGATTCTCTTATTTGGTGGAGCCCGGATAAAGAGCACTAATCTAAAGTGTCATCAGATATCTGTTCTGTAGATTTATACCAATTATGATTCTAAATTGCCGATAAATAAATTGAATTATTTTTATCTTTATTGCGGCAGGAAATCTTTGAATAGCCTAAGCTATTGAAAGATTTTCTAACAAATAAGAAAGGCAAAAAGGAACAATTTATATCGCCAATTCAGGGTCATTGTTGGTATTACTGTGCCCATGCAGGGAAACTGTCCAAATGAATATTGAAAATGTGGGGTGCGTAGTAGTAAGTAAACAGCGTAATTAAAATGGTGGCAATGATATTCAGGACAAAACCTGTTTTAGCCATTTGCGCTACCGAAATTTTGTTGGAACTGAAAACGATGGCGTTGGGCGGTGTGGCAACAGGAAGCATAAAGGCCATAGAGGCGGCTATGGTAGCCGGAATCATAAGAAAAAGAGGATCTATTTTCAACGAAACCGCCAGTCCCGCGAGGATAGGTAACAAAATTTGGGTCGTGGCGGTGTTAGAGGTCAGCTCGGTCAGCATTACCATGATGAATGAAACGACAAAGATCACAACTATGGGATGGGCTCCTCCGATGAAACTCAATGAATCACCAAACCAGGCTGAAAGCCCGGAGTCCTTAAAACCTATGGCCAGGGCAAAACCGCCGCCGAAGAGTAAAACAATGCCCCACGGAATTCTTTTGGAGAACTCCCAGTTCATTATCGCAGTTCCTTTTTGCGATATGGAAGGAATAAAATAAAGCAAAGAAGCCATAAAAATAGCAATGGTTCCATCGTTAAAATAATTAGGATGAGCAAACAAACCGGACCAGCCGTGGATGGTAAAATTACCCACCGTAATATTTGAACGGGTCATCCAGAGAATAGCCATAATCACAAAATCAGCAAAAACAATCCACTCTTCAGGAGAGAGCCTGCCCAATAAATGATATTGTTCATAGAAACCACGCTGGTCAATAGCCGCCATCGATCCCTTTGACGGTCTGTAAAGCAAATACAAATAAATCCAGACTACCAGAAAAAGAATGACCGCCAGTGGAAAAGCAAAGAAAAACCAGGAGGCAAAACTAATTTCCGGCCCTTTGGGAAACATAATAGAAAACACTTTGGTAAACATGGGGTTTGGAGGTGTTCCCACAAGTGTTGAAATACCACCGATAGAAGCACTGTAAGCAACTCCAAGCAACAACCCGACTGTAAATTTGTCTGCTGATTTTTTATCCATGGTTTCGCTTAACTCTTCGATGATGGAAAGCAGGATAGGAATCATCATCATGGTGGTAGCCGTGTTGGAAATCCACATCGACAAAAAAGCAGTGGCCAGCATAAAACCCAGCAGTATTTTCAACGGACTGGTCCCCGTAAACATAAGGATGCGTATTGCAATACGCCGATGCAGGTTCCAGCGTTGCATTGCAATGGCCACAATAAAACCACCCACAAAAAGAAAAATAATATCATTAAAATAAACGGAAGAAACCGTTTTGCCATTCATAATGCCAAGCAAAGGATATAAAAATACAGGAAGCAAGGCTGTAATGCCCAGAGGAGCTACTTCGAAAACCCACCACACAGCCATGAGCATAGCCACGGCAAGGGTAGCTGTGGCCGCCGGCTTATTGGGGACGAGATGAACGAATAAAAGAATAGCAAAAAAGATAACAAGACCCAAAACAAAACCGGTGGGGCGTATCCATTTTTTCATGTTTTCAACCCGTTCAGACATGGTGTTGGTTTTTTGTCGTCGCAATATAGAGAATTTCTATCAAAAAATTCCAAATAACAAAGAGGCAAATAACAAATAAATCTCAATATTCAATCTCAAATTATTAGAAGTCCCCTTAAATTTTAGCATGAATAAAAATACATATAACTGTAATTCAAAGCGTAAAGAAGGTTTGTGATACATACATTTATGATTTTCATCTTCATACTGTTTCGGTTATTGATTTTTGATGCATTGGTGATTATTTGGTTTTTGTGGATTGTTATTTGTTATTTTTGTCTTCCTTTATCAAGGATATTTAATAAAATTGTTCTTATATGAAAAAATTAGCTGTTGTTGCTTTTGGGGGAAATGCTTTGTTAAGAGCAGACCAAAAAGGGACTATCGACGAGCAGGAAGCCAATGCTTATGATGCCGGCAAGAAATTGCTAAAACTCATGAAAAGAAAATATAACCTTGTGGTAACACATGGAAACGGGCCGCAGGTGGGCAACATTATGCTGGCCAATGCTGCCGGCAAACAGGTTTACGGTATTCCGGAAATGCCAATGGATGTGTGCGGCGCTTATTCTCAGGGGTTTATCGGGTATATCCTGGAGCAGCAATTGCGTAATGTGCTTATGAAAGGGGATCGCGATCGTGACATTGTTACCTTAGTCACACAAGTGCTGGTGGACAAAAACGATCCGGCATTTGTAAATCCCGCCAAGCCGGTCGGACCATACTATTCCAAGGAAGATGCTGAGGCCATTATGAAAGCATCAGATGTTGTTTTTAGAGAAGATGCCCGTGGCCGGGGATGGCGCAAAGTGGTTGCTTCACCAAATCCCATGATGATTTTTAACCAGAAAACCATAGAAAAAATTGCCCGTGAAGGTCACATTGTCATCGCCGTTGGTGGCGGCGGAATCCCCTGTTTTTATGTGAAAGAAAATAAGCTGCAAGGTATCGATGCGGTTATCGACAAAGACCTCGCCTCTTCAAGGCTGGCCGTCGGCATCCGGGCCGACAAGCTGTTTATCCTGACAGATATTCCCAAAGTGTTTATCAATTTCAATACGCCGCAGGAAAAGGCCATCGACAGGATGAGCCTGACCGAAGCCAAACGCTATCTTGCCGAAGGACAATTTGGCGAAGGAAGTATGGCTCCCAAAGTGCGGGCTGCTGTTAACTTTGTGGAAAGTACCGGAAAAGATACGATTATCACCGAAACCAATCTTCTTGGTGTGGATGATGGGGGAACGAGAATTACCATGGTGTAAAAGTCCCCTTAAAAAAGCCTGTCGGATATTTTCGGCAGGCTTTTTTGGTTTTAGCTCTTCCGGATTTGTGCCACAGGCACTCTCCAAAGGAGTCCTTCGTACCTTCGGAGTAATCCGGAAGCTTTTGGAAAAAGGATTTGTAATCCTTTAAAGTGCTAAATGGTATTTTTTTCTCCAGCCACAACCGGATTAAAAATCCTATTTGCCCAAGACATTCGGGTTACAAACCCGAATGAGCAAAAAGAGTGATGCTTTGGATTTCTAATTGGTGTCTCTTAGAAAACGCAAATTTTTTAAAAGGAGCGTTTTCTTATAGCTACTAATTACATCTCTCTCACTTTTACCACCGGCCCTTCGTAGTCGCTAACAGGCAGACAGGGACAGAGATTCCGGTCGCCGAAGGCATCATCCACTTTAGCTACCGGTGTAAAATATTTGTCTTTGCGAACCCAATCCAGCGGGAAAGCAGCCTTTTCGCGGCTGTAAGGCAGGTTGTATTCGTTGTTAATGACCATTTCCATAGTGTGTGGAGCGTTAAAAACCACATTGTTTTTCCGTTCGGCATTTTCTTCTTCAATCTCCCTGATTTCTTCGCGGATAGATTTCATGGCTTCCACGAAACGGTCCAGCGCTTCTAACGGTTCGCTTTCGGTGGGTTCCACCATCAGGGTTCCATGTACCGGAAAGGCTACGGTTGGCGCATGAAAGCCATAATCCATCAGCCTTTTGGCAATGGCAATAACTTCGATACCTGCCGTTTTACTAAAGGCATTACAGTCTAGAATCATTTCATGACCTACCCGGCCGTTTTTGCCGGTGTAAAGAATGGGATAAGCTTCTTTTAATTCATCCTTCAGATAGTTCGCGTTGAGGATGGCCATCTTCGTCGCTTCTTTCAAGCCTGTCTTGCCCAGCATCTTCAGGTAACCATAAGAAATAAGCAAAACGAGTGCACTGCCATAAGGCGCGGAGGAGACTGCCGAAATACCATTTTTGCCACCTGTTTCCACAAAGATATGCCTGGGCAGGAATGGTTTTAAATGAGCCGCCACACCAATGGGGCCAACGCCGGGACCACCACCACCATGAGGAATACCAAAGGTTTTGTGTAAGTTCAGGTGACAGACATCAGCGCCGATAAAACCGGGATTGGTAAGGCCTACCTGGGCGTTCATATTAGCACCATCCATGTAAACCTGTCCGCCGTGGGAGTGAATAATTTCAATAATCTCACGGATGCCTTCTTCAAAAACGCCGTGTGTGGATGGATAGGTAACCATGAGCGCACCGAGGCTGTCTTTGTACTGTTCTGCTTTCCGGCGCAGGTCGTCGATATCAATATTTCCGTTTTCATCGGTTTTCACCACCACCACTTTAAAGCCGGCCATCACCGAGCTGGCAGGATTGGTGCCGTGTGCCGAAGCGGGAATGAGGCAAATATTACGTTGCTGTTCGCCGCGGCTGTGGAGATAGGCACGAATAACCATCAAACCGGAATACTCGCCGGCAGCTCCGGAGTTGGGCATAAAAGACATGGCCTCAAAACCGGTAACTTCACACAGGATATCTTCCATCTCATTGATGATGACGTGGTAACCTGCAGCCTGTTCCCTGGGAACAAAAGGATGAATATCCGTAAATTCGGGCCAGCTCACCGGCATCATTTCCGAAACAGCATTGAGTTTCATCGTACATGATCCCAGTGGAATCATGCTGCGATTCAGTGCCAGGTCTTTGTTTTCCAGTGATTTCAGATAACGCATCATTTGTGTTTCGGAATGGTATTTTTTAAACACCGGGTGCATCATAAAATCGCTGGCACGCTGTAGTTTTTCAGGAATTGCAATAAGTTTGTTTTGTTCCGGCTCATTGAAAGCCGCAATCTGTTTGTTGCCGCCAACCGCATCAGCCAAAACTTCAACAATTTTTTCAACATCTTTGTTATTGGTGGTTTCATCTAAGCTGATGCTAAGATGTTTTTCATCAATGTAGAGGAAATTTATCTCATTCTCCAATGCTTTTTCGCGGATAATGTCGGTGTTGGTGTTGCCGGGAATTTGGAGGTACAGCGTATCGAAAAAGGCGCTGTTTTGGTTTTCAAAGCCATATTTTTTAATGTTTTCGGATAGGTCTGCCGTGAGTGAGTGAATGTGGGAAGCTATTTCGACCAGCCCATCTTTGCCATGATAAACACCGTAGAATCCGGCCATGACAGCCAACAAAGCCTGCGCCGTACAGATGTTGGAAGTAGCTTTTTCGCGTTTGATATGCTGCTCGCGGGTTTGTAGCGCCATACGCAATGCAGGCTTACCGTTGGCATCTTTGGAAACACCGATAATACGTCCCGGCATTTGTCTTTTGTAAGTTTCAGTAGTAGCAAAATAAGCAGCATGCGGACCACCGTATCCCAATGGAACACCAAAACGTTGCGAGGAACCAAAAACCACATCGGCACCCCATTCGCCGGGAGGCTTTAGCAAGGTAAGACTCAACAGGTCGGCAGCCACAGCAAGCGGAATATTTTTTTCTTTCAGTTGTTTTGCCAGGGTAGAGTAATCGTTGATTTGTCCTTTTCGGTCAGGATACTGAACCATGCATCCGAAAACTTTTTCGGAAAACCCGAAAGAAGTTTCATTAGTAATACGAAGTTCTATTCCGAGTGATTCAGCTCTTGTTTTTAGGACGTCAATAGTGTGAGGAAACACCTCTTCTGAAACCAAAAAAATGTTGGCACCGGCTTTGGCCAGAGCACGGGGACGGGCATGGTAGAACATGAGCATGGCTTCCGCTGCTGCAGTTCCTTCATCCAATAGCGAAGAGTTGGCCAGCGGCAGCCCGGTCAGGTCGGAAACCATAGTTTGAAAGTTTAGAAGCGCTTCAAGGCGCCCCTGGCTGATTTCTGCCTGATAAGGTGTGTAGGAGGTGTACCAGCCGGGACTTTCAAATACATTGCGCATGATAACCGGCGGGACAATGGTGTTATAATATCCCAGCCCGATGTAAGTTTTGTAAATTTTATTTTGGGAAGCCAGTTGCCTGACGTGTTGCAGATAACTATACTCATCCATACCTTCCTCAAGGTCGGGGTCGTCTTTCAGACGAATATTGGCAGGTATCGTTTCATTGATAAGCTGTTCAACCGAAGGGACTCCCATTTTTCTGAGCATGATTTTCACATCATTGTTTTGAGGCCCGTTATGGCGGGTTAAAAATTTATTTTGAACCATTATGTTATTTATTAAACAATAAGTAAATGACTAAAAAACAAAACCTTACAAAAACATTCCAAACCTGTTTTTGTGCTGCAAAAGTAAGACTAATTCTGCTGTTTGTTTATTGTTTCACATAATATTTACCGACGTTTTCAATAATTTATAAACAGTTTATGCAGGTTTGCCAAATCAGGTTGCTTTTGGTTGGGCTGTGGAGGAACAGTGTATTGAATACAAATATGTTAATTTGTCAGGTAAGTTCGACAAATTAACGTAAATTCGTCTGGTTAACCCGATAAATTTACAGTTACCTGCAAGGTGAAGAAAGAGAATAGAAGGGCTTAAAATGAAATTATTGAAACAGATCTGTTGATTTTACATCAAATAAAGAAGTGAAAGATTATAAACAAGAATTAAAGCAACTCAACATACATAAGGCTAATTCCTATTTTGAGGCGCTGGAAGTACTATTAAAAGAATAAAATTTTTGTTTATTTTTACAAAATAACATCGTCTGCTTTGGTCAGCCTATTTCGTCATCATACCTAAGTCCCGTTAGGGATAAAATGTTTATAGAATGAAATTTACCTCAACAGATAGTCCCGTAGGGACGAAATAAAAAAAAGATGGCTAATACCTATACTCAATTATATATTCAATTTGTATTTGCAGTTCAAAATAGGGTTTCATTGATTCAGCCTATCTGGAAAAACGAGCTTTACAAATATATTACAGGAATAGTGCAGAACAATAAACATAAGCTTATTTCAATTAAATGGAATGCCCAATCATGTTCATGTTTTCATTGGCTACAAGCCCCATCAATTAATACCAGACCTGTTACAGGATATAAAAGGATCATCTTCAACCTGGATAAATAAAAAAGGATTTGTTAATGGAAGATTCAATTGGCAGGAAAGTTATGGGGCTTTTTCCTATTCTCATTCTCATATTGACAGGGTTGTAAAATATATTATGAATCAGGAACAGCATCATAGAAAGAAAGCTTTTAGAGAAGAATATCTGGAATTGTTAAACAAATTTGAAATTGATTATGACGAACGATACATACTAAAAGACATACAATAACATATCGTCCCTACGGGACTTATTTTGGTTATGATTTCTACTACTACAAATATTTTGTCCCTAAAGGGACTCCCAATTATAAATATTAACTTGTTTATATTTTAACCTGGCGCCTCAAAATAGGAATTAGCCATACATAAATTTAAAGTAATACTTAAAGAGGGAGTATTATGACGATTTGTGTATCTTGGATAAGAAAAGTAAAAATAAATTTTATTAACACTTGCTGTTAATAAAATAATTTGTAATTTTGCGATGGAAATTTTTTATAAAACAAAGAAGCTTGCAAAAGTTTTGAACAGTAGTAAATTAATTGACAAAAATTATGGAGCATCTGCTAATAAACTAAAAATACGGCTTGATGATATGGCGATGGCTGATAATCTTGAGATATTAATGGGTTTGCCGGGCAGGCATCACCCATTAACAGGTGACAGAAAAGGACAGTTCGCCTGCGATTTGGAACATCCTTTTCGTTTAATTTATGAACCTGCCAATGAGCCATTGCCAACAGACGAAAATAATTCGTTGATTTATTCAGAAGTAACCATTGTTGAAATAATAGAAGTAAAAGATTACCATTAAAAGATTGTAAAAATGAGAGCAAGATATACATACCAACCTGATTATGCGGTGCATCCCGGAGAAACTTTACGTGAAAAACTGGAAGAATTGGGAATGACACCCAAGGAATTTGCTGTTAGAACAGGAAAACCGGTAAAAACAATTTCGGAAATATTAAACGGTAAAAGTTCTATTACTTTTGAAATGGCTGTTCTTTTTGAAAAAGTATTAAAGATTCCTGCCGGTTTTTGGATTAAAAAACAGTCGAATTTTAATGAGCTGGTCGCAAGGGAAAAACATCAAAAAGAATTAGAACAAGCAATTGACTGGGCAAAACTTTTTCCATATCCGCAAATGGCAAAACTAGATTTTGTTAAAGCCACACGAAAAGCAGAAGAGAAAGTAGAAGAACTGCTACATTTCTTTAATGTTTCTAAACCAACTGCCTGGGAAAACATTTATATGAACCGGCAAACCCCTGTTTTTTTTAGGATTTCGTTAAAACACGCAAAAAACCCTTATGCCCTTTCGGCATTAATGCGAATGGGAGAAATTAAAGCCAATAGTATTGAAGCCCCGGACTTTAACAAAGTAGTTTTAAAATCTATTTTACCTGAATTAAAAAATATTATGTCAAATAAACCAAGTGATTATTTGCAACAAATTCAGAAAAAATGTTTACTTGCCGGAGTAAAGGTAATCTATACACATAATTTACCCAAAACAGTAATTCACGGAACAGTAAGGTGGATTACTGATAAACCTGTTTTGCAAATGACTGACAGGCTTAAACGCTATGATATATTTTGGTTTTCACTTTTTCACGAAATAGGTCATATATTACTTCACGGAAATAAGAAGAATATCTTTTTGGAAGAAATTAACAATTCTGAAAATAAAGATTACAAGGAAAAGGAAGCGGATAATTTTTCTGCTCAATGGCTTTTAAGTGATGATGAATATGAGAAAATTATAACTACCATAAATTCTGGTGCTGGCATTATGGAAACTATTCAATATTACGCAAATGAATTTAAAACACACAAGGACATTATTATTGGAAGAATCTTATACAGAAACAAAGATTTATATAAATTCGGTTTTCTTCAAAAGGAAATAGAAAAAGTTGATTTCGATGAAGCCCGAAAGAGATTGAACCCAAAAATCAAAAAAAAAATTGAAATAAAATAAATGTATATTTGTGCTTCAAAGTGGATACTTTTCAATTAATATAAGCACTTGCAGGGTTCAAAAACCAAAAAATGGAATGACGAGATTTATACTTCTTTTTCAGAATAAGCAATAATTAAACCCAAGAGCATATTATGAATTTAATAAATATCATGACTGGATTATTAACTCCTTTGATAGCTATCATAGCAGCGTATATTGCATATCAGCAGTATTATTCAAATAAAAAGCAAGGAGAATTAAAGTTAGAATTGGAAGCTGCTAATTCTGAGCTTGAGAATAATCGGTTAAAAATAGAGGAATACAGACTTAAGCTTGACTTATATGAAAAGAGATACAATATTTTTGATAAAATAAAAAAGTTATTGTTAAAGATAAATAAAGACGCAGAAATTGATATAACTGAATTAGCCGATTTTATGGCAGAGACAAATGAGTGCAAATTCTTATTTGATAAGGATATCGAATCATATCGGGATGAAACAATAAAGAAAGCGTTAGATATTACTCACCTGAGGGAAGAATTGAAGGATAAAACATTATTTCCAGTAAAGTCTCAAAACAGAAATGATAAAGTTAAGATCTGTAGTGATTTGACCACTTGGTTTACTTTTGAATATGAAAATATTGAGGCGAGATTTAAAAAATACTTGAATTTTAAAAACCTATAGGAATTTCAAATAACGCTAATAATCATAAACAGTGTGGGCGAAACGGATAAATAGTAAATGAATTCTAAAATAAAGCATAACGGAGGTTACAACATGAATGGTTCCAAAACTTTCATGCCCATCGCCCGGATCGGTGGAAGCAATAGTAAAAACTAATTCTCTTAAAATAAAATGAATAAATTTTTTGATTTATATTTTGAAACTTTTTATATAACAATACCTAGATCGGAAGAGCACACGTCTGAACTCCAGTCACATTCCTTTATCTCGTATGCCGTCTTCTGCTTGAAAAAAAAA
>CAJVXP010000033.1 GCA_913009685.1 uncultured Bacteroidota bacterium | reverse complement strand
AAAGTTCCCGTAAATCTATTCTAAATTATAAGCTCCCCTACTTTCATCCGAACAGGTTGTTGACAAACAGGTTCATTTTCGTATTTTCGCCTGAAAAGTACTGGCCTTGAACATAGAAAAACACAGCCGGAGAAAATTTCTTCAACTCACCGCTACAGGGGTTGGCCTCTCGTTAGTATATCTCTGGGATAAAATGATGGGAAACCGTTTGCTCGCCGCTGCCCACAAAAAAATCGTACTGCCGTTAACCCACAATATTGTTTCCTTTTACAGGGATTTTTTGGTCATCAATCAAAAACATAAAACAAAAGTACTGTCGTCGCATTGTACCCATCTGGGCTGCATTATTAATAAGGTGGAAAACGGGCGGCTCATTTGTCCATGCCACGGCTCCGAATTCGACCTCAATGGTAATGCCGTAAAAGGCCCGGCTTACAAATCGCTGCCATCCATTCCTTTTAAAATAGACAAAACCACCCGGCAAATTATTATCCAATCTCCGACTTCGTGAAACAAACAGCAGGAAATATCCGTTTCAAAACAACCTATGGTCGTATCAGCCTCGCACTATTTAGCTATGTCTTACTCACGGGGATTTTGCTTGCCATTCCGTTCAACGTAAGCCATCCCTACACCTCCATCAGCAGCCTGATGGTTATGAATCCATGGGCTTCGTTTATCAGAAACATGCACTATTGGAGCGCACAATTTTTTTTGGTTTTTAGTCTTTTGCATATTTATGATCATTACAACAGAAGCCGGGAAACGGGGCTTAAACCGGGAATGGGATTCCTGTTAAGTCTCGGAGTACTCATTATTTTTATGGCCATGCTCACCGGTTTTCTCCTCAAGGGAGATGCCGATAGTCTGCAAGCCCGGCAAATTCTATGGAGCCTGACATCGGGAATTCCTGTTATCGGAAAGTTTTTGGCTGCTTCGCTGTTGGGAAAAGAGGGCGATTTTCAACTGATTTATGTGCATCATATCGCTACGTTCACCATTTTTCTGTCAGTAATTATCGTGGAACACAGCAAGAAGTTCTGGCCGAAGGCAGGCGATTTTGTAATTACTTTTTTAGTTCTTGTTTTGGTCAGCTATTTGTTTTCGGCTCCTCTGCACGACAACCTGAACCCGACAGTAAAAGGGCCATGGTATTTTGTGGGATTTCAGGAAATACTGCACTGGCTCAGCCATCCGGAATGGGCTCTTTTTTGGATTTTACTACTTCTGATTTTGGTATATTTTGCCAACTCAGGGAAGATTAAAACTGCTTTTTTCAGCAAAAGAACGCTGCTGATATTTACCGTTTTCTATTTCATTCTAACGATTACCGGTCTGTTTTTCAGGGGTGAGCACTGGCAACGGATGGTTCCGGGACAAAAAGATTACCGCTACAGCGTGATGTATGATTTTAAAACGGAACGGGTGGATTTTCATCCTGTGTTTTCTCCCGAAAAGGCTATGGAGGCGCCATTAATTCAGGGCAAAAAAGAGAGTTGCGTTATTTGCCACAATAAAGTCCACGGCTTTACGGATGCACACAACCCCGCAGTCATTGGCTGTTTTTCGTGTCACGGTGGAAATCCTTTTGCCACAGACAAAAACCAGGCACATAAAAATATGATTCTGGTTCCGGGCAATCTGAATAATGCAGCACAAAGTTGCGGCACTACCGCGTGTCATCCCAATATTTCGCAGCGTATCAATACCGGTCTCATGACTACCCTTAGCGGGATGATTAGCGTGGATCGTTATGTTTTCGGCGAACAGAATAGCCCTGATCTGCTAACCGATGTTCATCATTTGGGCCATTCCGCAGCCGATGAGCATTTGAAAAATCTGTGTGTCCGCTGCCATTTGGGAAACCAAAAAACCATCTTTGGACCGGTAACCGAAAAAAGCCGCGGCGGTGGGTGTCTTGCCTGTCATTTGAATTACAACAAACATGCTGCCGGGGCACTCCGGATACATCAAAAACAGGATACAGGCACTGCTTATCTCCAATTTCATCCCTCCATTGACCTGAACGTAAGTAACAACCATTGTTTTGGCTGTCACAGCCGGTCGGGAAGAATTTCCACCAGCTACGAAGGCTGGCACGAAACGCCGCTGTTGGCCCGACAAATGCCGGACAGCGCCAATTATCGCCTCGTGGAAGGCTCTCGCGTATTCAAAAAGGAACCGGATGATGTGCATCACACGCAGGGTATGGAGTGCATCGACTGCCACCAATCCTATGAGCTTATGGGGGATGGCACACGTTACAAACACGAAGAAAATCAGGAAGATGTACAATGTAATGATTGTCATTTTCGGGGCAAACCACTAATTACATCTGCCAACAATCTAAATGCGGAAGCTGCTACCATTGCTGCTTTACGCTATGGGAAAATTTCCGGTAAAAATTTCCTGACCACGCACAAAAGACATCATGCGCTTATCAACACAACAGTTCATTCGGATACAGCCTGGCTCACAACAAAAAGCGGCAGGAAAACTTTAAGGTTGAAAAAACCGGCTGTCGTTTGTACAGCTCCGGTGCATCGGGATGTGAGTTGCCCGGCATGTCACAGTGCCTGGGCACCGAGTTGTATCGGTTGTCACAATACGTATGACCCCAACGAAAAAGGGTACGACATGCTCACCAACAAAGAACAAAAGGGAAGTTGGGTAGAATACATCGGTAGTTACCTCGCTCAGCCTCCGGCTTTGGGCATACGCCAAACCGGAAAGAAAAAGGAAATTATTCCCGTCATCCCCGGCATGATTTTAACCATCGACAGGCAAAGTTTTACGCATCAAAAACATGACTCATTGATTTTCCGCCGGCTTTTTGCTCCTGTTGCTCCGCACACCACCGCTACCAAAGGGAGAAGCTGCAAGTCGTGCCACAACAATTCCGTGGCATTGGGATTCGGAAAAGGTAAATTGCGCTATGTTGTAAACGGGAATAGCGGCCAATGGCATTTTGAACCAGCCTATGAAAACAATCCCCACGACGGACTTCCGGAGGATGCCTGGACCGGCTTTTTACAAAACAGAACGGGCATGGTCTCCACACGTAAAAACGTAAAACCGTTTTCGGTAAAAGAGCAGAAAAAAATGCTGCTAACCGGCACCTGTCTTACCTGCCACAAGGAAAATTCAAAAGTCATGCGGGAAAGTCTGAATAACTTTGAAAAAGTCCTGAAGCACCGAACCCCGAAATGTGTGTTGCCGGTTTGGCCGGGCAAAGGAAAATGAGAAAACTTTTCGCTTTCGCTAAATCTTTCCTGATTTTCAGAATTTCTTGCCAGACCTGTCTCGACTCACACAAGAAATCAGGCAGAACGCACAGTACAGGAATTATACCAATTATGATTCTAAATTTCCGGTAAAAATAATTCAATTTATATCGGTAATTCAGGAGTATTGTTGGTATTTCATTAAAATCGCATAAGCAAACCATTGAAAACCAGCTTGTAAGTAACCGGTGTTGAGGCACGAAAAATGGGACTGAAACCGTAAAGAATCAAATGCCCTTTGCCTTTACGCAGCCACACCATAATGGGTTTGTTGCCCACCATGTTGATGTTCTCGGCATACCCGCTCATAACAAGGTGCGTTTCAGGAAACCAGCCAATGACGCGACGGTCCATGTCGAAACCCGGAATTGAAGTCCTGAAAACAGGGTTGCCGCGATAGAAGATGCCGGTTTGCTTTTCCATTCCAAAGGTTAGTGGATTTCCTGCCTTCCAGTTGACTCTTACGAAAGTCCCGGGGCAATACAAACCTTTTTTTTGCATACCGGGAGCGATATTCCGGCAGGGAAGAACAAAAGTCTCTTTTTGGCCATTTGCGTCCCGAATGGTTTGCGTTCCTTCAAACAGATTGGCGGAACGTCCCCAGCTCAGAATTTTTCCGCCGTCATTCACAAATGCCATGATTTTTTGCAGCCCTTTTTTTCCAATGCCTTTGGTGTATTCGGGTGGAAGGTTGGGCTGGTAGTAACTGCTTTCCGAATATTTTCCATCCATCAGCACGGATTTACTCATGTCGGGGAAAATCAAAATGTCGAATTTGGAGAAATCCATTGTTGCCACATCGCCGGGATGAATTACGGTGAAAGGAATGTGGTAAGTATCAAAAATATAGCGTGTCCAGCCGGCATCCATGTCGTGAAACCAGGTAACCATAAGTGCAATATGAGGTATTTTTGTTTTTTGAAGCGCCACTTCCGGCTTGGTTTGCAGTGCTATGGGCGAAACATCCATATTTTTCACAATCTCTTTCACAGAGCTACCGTTTTTCACAACGAAACTGCCTGCCGGAACATCTCCGCCGGAAGTTTTGAATGCTATATTGGTGCGGTAAACCGTAACTTTTTTCTGCAACAGGGCGAAAATCATTTTGTAGCTTTCGTTTTCGTTGGCTGAAAATGCGTATCCCCATTTTGCCGGCGTTGCGTCATCCGATTTTAAGGTAAACGGGTAGCTGATGGGGCTTAGATTATCGCGGATATCTAAATTATAAATATCGATTTCGTGGCTTTCAAGACCTTTGTGCAACGGCAGCGACCATGAAGTAATATCGTAAGGCCGGATAATTTTGCCGCCGGGTGTAAAATGACGCACGGGATAGGTCTGTGCTTCCATCACCTCTTTGATGAAAGGCCGGAAAGCCTGGTTCATGGGGAAAACCACGTCACCTTTATGAAATTCATAATTCTGCACGGTAACATCTTTGGTCAGCCGGAAAATGTTAATCCCCTGTTCATGCATAATTTTCACCAAATCGACCAGCTCGCTTTGGTCATGTTGCTGTGTGGGCAGAATATAAAAGAAAGGGGCATGGGTTTTGCCCTTGTTTACTTCTTTGCGGCACAGGTCGTTGCGGTATTTCAAAATTTCGTCTTTGTGCAATGCGGCGGTTTTAATAATGGCTTTGGTAGAGCTTTCTTCGTATTTCACAATGTCGCTAAGTCGCCACCAGCCGCCTTTCCACGGATCGGGCATGTTAATGCTTTTTTTGTAGTCGGCGAGTCCTTTTCCTCCCGCTTTCAGTTCGGTAGGCTCGATATAAACAGGTGTGGCGAATTTGGCGCTGGCACACTCGGTGAGCATGGCAATCACATTTTTCCAGAGACAGGTTTCGGTGGAGCCGGGCCAGTAGTCATCGAAAATATATTGCTGGGCAATACCTTTCAGGCTGTCGGCGGTCATATCGGTAATCATGTTAGAACCAAAAACTTTCATCCAGTCCCACAAGCCTGCGTCGATAACCTGAGCGATGGCGTCGCTGGGCGGGGGGACGAAATAGCGTACGCCGGAGGAGCCCATTTGGTGTTTCTCAAACATCACTTGCGGATACCATTCGTAATCATAAACGGCAGCAATGGCTTTGGTGTCAGATTGCGACAGCGTGATAAAATCGCGGTTATTATCATGGCCTACATATTTATTGTAAACCCCCGGAAGAGAAGCCCCTTCGTATTTGGTGTCCCGGTATTTCAGGTAATTATTCACCACCATATCCATGCCGTCGGGGTTGTGGCAGGGAACCATCATGTAAACCGTTTTGTCTAACCAGCTTCTGATTTTCGGATCTTTGCTGGTAATCAGCTCATAAGCAATAAGTGGCGAAGCTTGTGTCGGGCCCACTTCGCTGGAATGCATAGAAAGGGTGGCGTAAATAAAGACCTTTCCCTCTTTAATCATTTGTGCCCGTTGCGAGGTGGTTAAATCCGGATTTAACGCAAGCTGTTTGTTGATTTTTTTGAGTTTATCCAGGTTGGCAATGTTTTGCGCGTTGGAAATCATAGCAACGTACATGGGTTTTCCCATAGGGGATGTGCCAATTTTTATCAGTTTAAGCCGGTTGGAATTTTTGTCCAGCAGTTTAAAATAATCTATCAGCTTTTCATAGGTAAAAAGTTGGCGGTCGGCACCAGGTTTAAAGCCGAAAAAGTCGGTGGGCGTTTGTAATCCGTTTTGTGCGAAAGCCGGAACGGACAAAAGGACAACAGCTGTTATCCACATGATTTGGCGATAAAAATTTCTCATAGACAAATGATTTTTAGGTTGATTACGCAAATGTAAGGATTTATCCCACATTATATTTTCCGTTTAATACGGGAAGAATGTACGATTGGGCAGCGTTCTTAAAATTTGATTGCCCGGCAGTTTTCTCCGAAAACCGGTAAAAAAAACAGACAAAGAATTGATTTCTAATTTCCTGTCTGTTTTTTTTGCTCAACCGGGTCTTAAGTTCTGTCGTGTTTCGGGTTATTATTTTTTCACAAATTCAACTCTTCTGTTTAGCTTTTTCCCTTCTTCCGTATCATTCGTTGATACCGGGGCAAGAGGTCCTACTCCTTGTGCAAACAATCGATCGGGAGAAATTGAATAATTGTTTTGAAGATATGATACGACGGCTTTTGCCCGATTTAAAGAGAGCTTGCTGTTCATCTCAAATGAACCATCTGAATCCGTATGCCCCACAACCCAACAGGTGATATCGGGATTTTCTTTTAAAAACAATGCAATTTGTTCAAATGATTCCTTTGATTCTGGTTTTATCAGTGATTTACCTACATCAAAATAGATTCCATAAATAGCAATCTTACCCTCGGCTTGAATTTTTTCTTTTATCAAATCGGCTTTGATCACGATGTCTTGCTTCATTGGTTCTTTTTCGATAATCGTCAATGTATAGCGTCTTCCGTTGTCAGGAGCTGTTTTAACTTCAACCCAAACCTCTTTACCTTGTAAGGTTTTAAGAAAGTAATCTCCAAAATAGGCTTTTCTATGTTCGAATATTATTTCACCATTCGCTTTTTTAATTGCATTAGAGTAGTTTCTAAGGATTTGTAAATAGGAAGGCTTTTTTATATTTCTGTCAAAAGCATTTTGGTATTCATAGCGGATAACTATTTTCCGTCCTTCAACAACTTGTTTTTGGCCTTTGGCAATTGTAAATTCATGAGAGTCAAATTGATAATCCCAATAATTCAGGATATAGTAATCCGGCATTCTGCCCAACAAATCATAATCTTTACTTCCTTTGACATCATTATTTTGTGCTTGTAATAAAAAGACATTAAGCAACACGAGCATTAACAGAGTGATTTTTTTCATTTTCTTTAGTATTTGAGCCACCAGTTCGTCTGTATCACCCGCAAATATACAATTTATTCTAAAACGGGGGTGGAATAACAGCCTGTTCTTATTGTGTTTATCCCTATTTGGCAAACCATCCTCTTTTTCGTTTGCTTACCCCACACGGCGTCTCATCCCAAATATTTCCTTAGTATTTTGCTCAGTTCATCCATTTTTATCGGCTTATAAATAATATCGTTAAATCCGGCTTCTTCGGCTTCTTTTTTACCGATGTTCAATGCCAGTCCTGTTTGGGCAATAAGCGGTATCTCTTTGTTTTCCTTTCGGATAGCTTTAGCCACTTCCAGGCCGTTCATTTCGGGCATTTGGATGTCAATCAAAGCCACATCGATTTCATTTTTATGATTCCTGTAAAGCTCCAGTGCTTCTTTTCCGTTTTTTGCATATAACATTTTTACACCGGTTTTTTTCAGTGTCTCCCTAAAAAAAGTAAAAATTTGTTTGATATCGTCGGCAATAAGAAGGGTTTTGCCCTGCCAGGTATTTTCAGGCGGAAGCAAAGATTTTTTCTTTTTCTCCACCGGAAAAAGTCCGGATATTTTTTCAGGTCTTTTGTAAGGAATAGTGAAAGTAAAAGTACTTCCTTTTGCGGGTTCGGACTCAACGGAAACATATCCGCCCATAAATGTTACCAGCCGTTTGACAATAGAAAGTCCCAGTCCGGTTCCGCGAAAATTTTGTGTTAAATTTTCTTCTACCTGCGTAAACCGCTCAAAAATAGCATCCTGTTTGTCTTTCGGGATGCCAACACCAGTATCTTTCACATAAAACTCAAGTAAGGGAATATGTTTTGGTAACAGACGATAGCCCATTTCAATAACTCCCTCAGACGTAAATTTAGCAGCATTGCTCAGCAGGTTGTCCAGAATTTGTTTCAAACGGACTTTATCGGCAACAATCACATCGGGAGCATCATCCGGAATGCTTAACAAAACTTTTATTGGTTTGGTTTTCAGGTGGTTAGTAAAAATGGTATGTGTTTCCATTAGGAATTTTTTCAGCGAAAACTTCTGCTCAAACAGTTTCATCTCCCCGGCTTCTTCTTTGGACACCTCCAAAATTTCATCGATGATACTAAGCAGTTGTTCGCCGCTGTTGATGACAATAGAGGCAAATTCTTTTCTTTCGCCAGGAGATAAATTTTCGTCCTGCAACAGTTCGGCAAAGCCGATGATTGAGTTCATGGGAGTCCTTATCTCATGTGACATATTGGAGAGAAAAGTCATTTTCAGTTTTTCACTTTCTTCTGCTTTTTTTCTCGCCTCGATGAGTTCTTCCATGTATTTTTTCAGCTTGAGATGCGTTTTGATACGCGCAAGCAGCTCCTCTTTCTCAAAAGGTTTGGTGAGATAATCAACCGCGCCGGAATGAAAGCCTTCCACTAAACTTTTTTTATCGGATTCGATAGTAACAAAGATTACCGGAATGTCTTTGGTGCGGCTATCAGATTTCAGCATTCTGCAAATTTCCATGCCATCAGTATCAGGAAGATAAACATCAAGCAGTATTAAATCAAAAAGGTTTGATTTTGCTTTTTTGATGGCGAGAGAGCCGTTCTCGACAAACACGGCTTTGATGTTTGACCCGGATAAATATTGGTTGATGAGCTCGCGTGCCGAGGCTGAATCGTCAACTACAAGGATATGGTATGTCTCGTCGGTCATAGTATCGGGTTTTTTCTTCTCTTTCAAAGATAGAAAAAATTGGGACGTAAAACAAACTTTTAAAAATATTTTATTCAGAAATAAATAACCGGGAAATTTAAGGGGACTTTAATAATTGGTTCGCATCAAGATTCTCAGAATTTTTTATAGACGATGAAAATGGTTCTATGTTGTTGTAAGTAAAGAAAGAATAGCTTTTAGCAAGCAGCAAACCTTAAGAAATTCCAAAATTCAAATTGCAAATTGCAAATAAATTACAATTTTTCAATATTCAATAATCAAAACTTTCTTTCATAACTCATAGAAAACACAAAATCAGATTTGTAAATTTATGCAACTCATAATATTAACAATCTATTGGTAATAAAATTTTGTGTTTTCTTCCTGTAACAATATTTGTGCGCTTAATTTTGAAAAAATAAACTTAGCTATGCGATTTTTTCCTGATAATATTTACAGTGAGATGCAGGCCCGGCTGAATTACAAGCGGCTTGCTGTGTTATATCATCCCGACATGGGGGGTAATGAGGAGATTATGCGTGAAATCAACCATGAATATGAAGTGGTTAAAAAAAGGCTTCGAAAATATCGTGAGGGACTGAAACATCTTAAAGTTGGGGATGTGGTGCTGGTAAACGGAACGGAGTGTGAAGTAACCGCTGTATTTGAAAAAACCTTTATTGCCAAAGCAAAAGGCAGACACCGGCTGGCCATTTTTGAAAAAAAAACGGGATATTCCGTCTACGATAAAAAATACAAAGCCAAGCTGCCGGAATAGTATTCTTCATAAATTAACCGCAACTTTCTACACGAATATCAGTAAAAAAAATACATCTTACAAATAAGGAGATATGCCGATAATAGAAGAATTTACGAAAAACGATAAATCAGCCCTGGTGTTTTCAGGTGATTTAAGTGTTGCCAGGGCAGCTGAACTTCAACAACAGTTATTAAAAGCCGCACCGACGGTTTCGCATGTGCATGTGAAAGTGGCGGAAGTGGAAAATATGGATCTGAGTTTTTTACAACTTTTGCTTTCGTGGGCGCAAAGCATGAAACAATCCAAAAAAAAAATTACCTTTGATTTTCAGTTAGACGAAGAGTTTGCACGGATTTTTGAAGAGTCCGGTTTCCGGGCCGCATTCGGTGAACTTTAAAAAAAAGCAGCATGCAAGATAAAACCATATTGTTTGTCGATGATTCAGCAAGCATCAGAGCATTGGTAAAGATGATACTGGAAGAAGACGGCTATAATGTTCTGATGAGCGAAGATGGTCAGGATGCGATGAGATTTTTTGATGGCCGGACGATAGATTTGGTAATAACCGATTTGCACATGCCACGCATGAATGGCATTGAGCTGATTAAAGGAGTCAGAAAAATTAATGGTTATCGCTTTGTGCCCATTCTTTTTTTAACCACCGAGACGAATTCGGAGTTGAAACATGAAGCCAAAGCTGCCGGCGCCACAGGCTGGATAACCAAACCTTTTGACAAGAATAAGTTTTTGCAGGTCATAAAAAAAGTCATAAGGTGATGGACGATTTATCTAAAAATTTTGTCAACGAAGCCAATGAGTTGCTCGAAAGCCTTGAAGAGGCACTTCTGAAACTGGAAGATCATCCGGATGACAAAGAAGAAATCAATACGGCCTTTCGCGTGATGCATTCGCTGAAAGGCACGGGAGCCATGTTTGGTTTTGATGAGCTGAGCGCTTTTACACACGAAATGGAGAGCCTGTACGACCTCGTGCGTTCCGGCAAACGGAAACCCGATAAGAAATTGATTGACTTCACTTTTAAAAGTATTGACCTGATCCGAAAGTTGCTGGACAAACCCGGTGATGCCGAAACACTGTCCATGAAACATGCATTTTTGGAAGAACTAAAATCAATATTCCCTTCGGAGGAAACGAATATTTCTTCAAAAGAAGAGGATGCAGCTTCCAAAAAACCGAAATCGAAACCAAAGAAAAAAAAGTATCCGACCACCTGGTACATCCATTTTGAGCCGCACCGTGATATTTTGAAAAACGGTACCCGGCCTTTATATCTGTTGGACGAACTGGCCGAAGCCGGCAGGATAAAGACTTTTTTACATACGGAGAATTTGCCCGAATTTAAGCATCTTTTCGTCGAAAATGTTTATGTTTCCTGGGATCTGCTTATTGCAACTGATAAAGAGAAAAGCTTTTTAAAAGATGTTTTCATTTTTGTGGAAGACGACAGCCGAATTAAAATTGAAAAACTATCAGAAAACGATTTGCTGTCCCATCCCGATTTTGAAAAGCAGGTGAAGACTTTAGAATTAACGAAAAGTATCACTCCTGAAAAATTGCAGCAGCTGACGGCAGCACTCTCTTTTCCTGAAAAGGAGAAAACACTTCAACCGGAAAAGGTTGCTGAGAAAGAGTATACTGAAGAGCCTGAATCCGACCTGAAACCTGGCGACAAACCGGGAAAAGATGATGTTCAGCAGAAAATTTTGCGCGAAACCGTCCGTGTGCCTTCTGTAAAGCTGGATGAACTGCTCGACATTATCAGTGAGCTGGTGACAACACAGGCCCGGTTGCTGCATTACAGCTACAACCACGAAGACCCGGAATTAGAAGATATCGCCGAAGCTTATGAGAAACTGTCGCGACAGCTAAGGGAAAATGCACTGGGAATACGGCTGATACCGATTTATACCATTCTGATTCGTTTTAAACGGCTCGTGCGCGACCTGTCGTATCAAATGGACAAAGAAATTACACTGAAAACGACCGGCACCGAAACAGAGCTGGACAAATCAATAATCGAAAAACTGTACGACCCGTTAATGCATATCCTGCGCAACAGTATCGACCATGGCATCGAAACGGCCGAAGAAAGGATAAAAGCCGGAAAACCGGTTCATGGGCTGATTCATATCGAAACTTCCTATATCGGAGCCAATGTTCAAATAAAAATCTCGGACGATGGCCGGGGTATGGACGAAGAAGTGTTGAAAAAAGCAGCCGTGGAGAAGGGCTTTATCAAGCCCGGCGCCGAAATTTCACGAAAAGAACTACTGCAACTAATTTTCCAGCCCGGATTTACCACTGCCAAGAAGGTGAGCAACGTCTCCGGTCGGGGCGTGGGCATGAATGTCGTGAAGAAAAATATCGAAGACCTCCACGGAAGTATCGAACTGGAAACCGAAAAGGACAGGGGAACGACCGTGAAAATCCTTCTGCCGCTGACACTTTCCATTATCGACGGGCTGCTGATTTATGTGGGCAATGGCCGTTACATCATTCCAATGAACAATATAAAACAGGTCTATCCGGTTACCCGCAAAGAGTTGCAAGGCACTTTCAACAATGTCATCACCAAAGAAAAACATCAGATTCCTTTTGTTGACCTCGTGAAGGAGTTTGGGGAGAAGCATGTCAACCAGCATGAATTGTACATGATTGTGGTGGATTATGGGAAAAAGGAGGTGGGTTTTATCATTAATGATGTGGTGGGAAAATACCAGGCAGTGATAAAACCGCTGAGCCGTATTGCACAAAAACAGGAGATTTTCTCAGGAGCCTCTGTCCTCGGCGATGGGGACGTGGCACTCGTTATAGATAGCAACAAAATGATTCACAAATTTATTAACAATTAATAACTATGGAAACGGACACAGCCGACATGGTTGAAAAAAAACAGTACTACATTTTGTTTTACCTCGCAGGAGAGCCTTTTACCATTAATGTAAAATATGTTCTCAGGGTGCTGGAAGCCACTTCGTTTACAAAAGTTCCGCATGGCCCTGCTTTTCTAAAAGGTATCATTAATTTTAACGGAAAAGTTTTGCCGGTGGTGGATACTTACCTCAAATTTGGCTTTCCGGCAAAAGAAGATTTCCGAAAATCCCTGATTTTGGTGCTGCACCTGAATGTGGAGCAAGAAGAGGCCAACCTTGGTATTCTTGTGGATGATTCGAATGATGTGTTTGTGGTGCACGATGCCGACATCAAACCTTATCCGGCCACGGGGAACAAATACAATGTGGAATACATTGATGGGGTTATTGAGCGAAAGGATAAGTTTATTTTGATTTTAAATCCTGAAAAGTTGTTTATGAATGACGCCTTTCTTAATCTTGGCAACACAAAATTATCCGAAGGCGGCAATGACGGGGTTGAAAATGAAAAAGATTAAGATTAGGAATAAATTTATTATGAAAATATTGATTATTAAATAACCATAACGATGAAAAAAATGAATTTTCGTGCCAAAATGATTAGCCTGATGGTAGTAATTCTACTGATATTTTTGAGTTTGGGATATCTTATGCAAGACACCATTAAGACCTCAACATCAGGGATAAAAACTTTGTATAACGGAAGTGTTATTACCCAGTACCGGTTGTCCGGTTTAAAAGCAAACCTGTTGTCTAAAGTTCAGATTCCCGTACAGGAGTTCAGGAGTATGGGTGTTCCGGAGGCTTCAGCAGATTATCAGCTTAGAGCATCCATGAAAGATATCAGAGATCAATTCCTGAAAATACGTAACGAAGGGATATATTCATCTCAGGAGCTGGCGCTTTTTGCTAATATGGCTGCCAGCCTTGATAAATTGTTTGGTACTGTTGAAAATATTATTGATTTTAAGGGGGATATCAGTAAAGAAGAAGATCAACTGCATTGGCAAAAGCTTTACAACAATTTTAACAAGGCAACAGAGAAATTCGAAATTGATTCGGAGGTATTTTCGTCTATGCAGGCTAATAATAATAAATTGTTAATGGCTAAAATCAATAAATCACTTTCCACAAAATACCGGTTGAACAATGCAATCCTTATTTTGGGTTTTCTTATTATTTTCATTTTTTCATTCATGTTTATAAAGGATATATCAAAAAAATACCAGCTGGTTATCAAGTATTTGATAAATCTTTCAAAAGGAGATTTGACGGAGGACATTCCGGATATTACGCATGATGAGTTAGGCTGGATTTTGCGACATGTCCGTATTTTACAAGAGAGTCTGCGAAACATAACGGTCGAGATTAACACAGCCGTAGGCAACCTTTCCATTGCCAGCCACGATCTGAGCGCTTCTTCACAAAGCATTGCCCAGGGAGCTTCCGAGCAAGCCTCTTCGATAGAGGAAGTCTCCAGTTCGGTGCAAGAGCTGGCATCTAATATTCATCAGGTAGCCGACAATGCAAAAGCTACAGAGAATGTGGTTATTAATCTCTCCGAGACAACTAAACAGATGGTTGATGCAGCACATAAGAGCCAGGAAAAAATGAATACCATTACAGAGAAAATAGGTATCATCAGCGAAATTGCTTTTCAGACAAATATTCTGGCCCTGAATGCTGCCGTGGAAGCTGCCCGTGCAGGTGAACACGGCAGAGGTTTTGGTGTGGTGGCCGTAGAGGTGGGAAAACTGGCCGAAAGAAGTAAAAAGGCCTCTTCCGAGATTGAAAGTCTGATTCATTCCAGCGTTGATGTTATTGGCCATGCCGGGAAAATGATGCTGGAGATGGCTCCGGAGGTAACCAAAACTACCAGTATGGTGAAAAGTATTTCGACTGCCAGCGTTGAACAAAAGCTCGGCGCCGACCAAATTAATGATGCTGTTCAGCAATTTAATGAGATAACGCAACAAAATGCCGCTGCCTCGGAAGAAATTGCTACCAGCGCCGAAGAACTTTCAGCCCAGGCTGACCGGTTGATAGAATCACAATCATTCTTTAAACTGAAAAACAAGGATAAAATTGCCGGCGCACAAAAAAACACAAAACCCCGCGTGAAGAAAAAAATCCCGCAAACTATTACCTCCGGACAGAAAAGTAAAGGAAAAAAAGGAGTGAATATCGATCTCGGAAAACCCGATGATTTGGATGAAGGATATGAGCGGTTTTAAAAATTTTGCGCGGACATAATGAATAAAGGCACTATTAAATCGGAGTATGGTCAATTGAGCGACAGGGATTTCCGGCGGCTTAGTGCCTTTATTTATGAAACTTTCGGGATTTACCTGCCCGAAAAAAAACATTATTTGCTCCAAAACAGGTTGCTGCCGCGATTGCAAAAGCTGGGATTTACTTCTTATTCGGCTTATGCCGACTATGTTTTGCAACAGGGAGAACACGGAGAGGAAACGTTTGAAATGATAAACGTTGTTTCTACCAACAAAACGGAATTCTTTCGTGAAAAGGCACATTTCGATATATTGCAGCAAGAACTTCTGCCCTGTTTTTACGAACAAAAGATAAATATCTGGAGCGCCGGGTGTAGCAGTGGCGAAGAGGTTTACAGCCTGACAATGTTGCTTGGCGATGAAAAATCAGCCGGACATATCAGCGATTTTATTGTTTACGGAAACGATATCTCAGGACGTATTCTCGAAAAAGCGGTAAAAGCCGTTTATCCTTACCAGGAGATAGACTCTATTCCTGAGAAATATCGCCGGAAATACCTGATGCGCAGCAAGAACAGAACCAATGCAACCATTCGTATTGTACCCGAATTGCGGGGAAAAACCAAATTTGTCCGGGAAAACCTTGTAGGAAAACGCGATACCATGCCTCGCGATTTTCAGTTTGTTTTTTGTCGTAATACTTTAATCTATTTTGATAAGGAAACACAGTACAAGGTGGTCAGCCGTCTTGTTGAGCATCTGATTCCCGGTGGCTTCCTGATTCTGGGACATGCCGAGTCGTTGGTAAACCAGGTGCCGGAAGGAATAAAAACGATCTATCCAACCATCTACCAAAAAGATATGTAGCCATGAATAAAGAAAAAGACACACAGCAACAGATCAAACAGTTACAGAAAGAAAACAGAATACTCCTGAAACAAATCGGGGAGTTGAACAAAAAATTTGTTGAGTCGGAGGCTTTTAAAAGCCATTTTCTGTCGAATGTTACCAACGAAATTATTAACCCTTTCGCCTCGGTGATGGGACTTTCGCAGCAAATAATGGAACTGAAAGAGGGGAAAATGGAAAAAGCAGTGGAGATTGCTGCGCTCATCTATTCCGAGGCGGCTTCGCTTGATTTTCAGTTGCGTAATATTTTTGTGGCGGCACGCCTCGAAGCCGGAGAGGAAAAACCCGAACTCATGGAAATTGACCTGCACGGCCTGGTTAACGAAATTGTTAATAAAATAAGGCATGAAGCCGATAAAAAACAAATCACTTTCCGTATAAAATACGAAGAGGGAACAGATCGTTTTGTTTCAGACAGAGAAAAACTGGGCCTTATCCTTTTAAACCTGCTGAGTAATGCCGTTAATTTTTCCAATCCCGGAAAAATTGTTGATGTCAGAGTAACACGGAACAATGGAAACCTTGTGCTGAAAGTGGAAGACCAGGGCATCGGCATGACAAAAGAAGAAATCAGCCGGATTTTCGACCGCTTCCACAGGGCAAATCCCATGATTCAGTCACTAAGTCCGGGTAGCGGCCTCGGGCTGGCCGTGGTGGAAGGCCTTCTGTTTATCCTGAACGGGAAAATCGAAGTGGATTCGGCGCTGAACAAAGGAACCACGGTGCGTGTTCTTATTCCTGAAGAAAATCCGGAAAAAATAGAACTTGATGATGACCTGTTTTTTGATGGCGAAAACGAAGAAAGTTTCTAAAGTCTATGATGCAACCGCATAGAACATATTATCTTTATCCTTCCAACATCTTTGCCAGTAGAGAGTTGTATTATGTTACCACGCTTTTAGGCTCTTGTGTGGCGGTTTGTCTTTACGACCAGCGTCAGCGATTTGGCGGAATGAACCATTTTATGTTACCGCTGTGGAACGGGAACGGACTGGCATCGCCGAAATACGGAAACATAGCAATACAGCACCTGTTACAGAAAATGGAAAGTCTCGGAAGCCGCAAAAGCGACATTGTGGCCAAGGTTTTTGGTGGCGCTTCGGTATTGGATATTGACACAAATTTATTTCATATAGGCGAACGAAATGCCGGGGTAGCCAAATCCGAACTTACAGCGCTGGGAATAAACATTGTGGCCTCCAGTGTCAAAGGCGATAGGGGGAGAAAGATAATTTTTAATACTTTTACGGGTGAAGTAAGACAAAAATATATTGAAAAAAGAATACTAAAATAATCATGTTCGACAAACAACATCCAATACAGGTCCTGTTGGTGGACGATTCCCGGATGATTACCCGTGTGGTTTCACGGATAATTGAAGAGGATGAGTGCTTTCAGGTAATAGGTATCGCCAGTGACCCGTATGAGGCTGTGGATATCATGAAAAAGAAACGTCCTGACGTTATTTTGCTTGACATTGAAATGCCACGCATGGACGGGTTGACTTTTTTGCGTAAAATCATGAGCCAGCATCCCATCCCGGTAGTAATATTTTCCGGTGTGGCCGAAAAAAATTCACATAATGCCATTAAAGCGTTGGGATATGGCGCTGTAGCTATTTTGCAAAAGCCGAAGTCGATTATCTCGCCTGATTTTCAGGTGACAAAAGTTCGCTTTATGGAGGCTCTGAAGGGCGCCGCAGCCTCGAAGCCCCGGTTGAAGTTATTACAGCCACCTTCCAAAAATGACCATCCGTACCCAGCAGAGGCACTGTCGGAAAAAGAAGCCAAAGCCGGACAGCAGATGGCAAGTCGTCAGGTCGTTGTGGTGGGCTCATCAACCGGTGGAACACAAGCCATCGAATTTCTAATGCGAAATTTAAATCCCGGCAGACCCGGAATACTTATTACGCAACATATGCCCGGCGAGTTTACAAAAGCTTTTGCCGAAAGGCTGAACTCCTTTTCGCCCCTGCTGATCAAAGAAGCCGAAGATGGCGAAGTTGTCAGAAACAACTGCGTTTATATCAGTAATGGTTTTTACCATTTACTAATAGAAAAACACGGACGGGAATATGTGGTTCGGTTAAAGAATGGCCCTTTGGTAAACCTTCATAAGCCGTCGGTAGATGTGTTGTTTCGGTCGGCAGCCAGTCATGCCGGGACACACGCCATTGGAATTTTGATGACCGGTATGGGAGATGATGGCGCCAGGGGATTATTAAAGATGAAAGAAGCCGGCGCCATGACTATAGCGCAGAACGAAGCCAGCTCGGTGGTATTTGGCATGCCCAGAGAGGCTATCCGGCTCGGTGCAACACAAAAGGTGTTTTCTCTGAAAAAGATTTTGGATTACCTGAACGGATATTTATCTGATCATTAAACTCGTAAAACAAATGCATGATGATGAAAGCGGATAAGAAAAACAAAATCCTTGTGGTAGATGATATGGCTATCAACCTGGAACTGATTAAAAATGTCTTTGCTCTTGGGGAAAACTTTTCGCTGGTAACGGTTTCAGATGGAAAATCAGCCATCCGCAAGGCAAAAACCAATTATTTCGACCTTATTCTGCTGGATATCATGATGCCCGAAATGGATGGTTATGAGGTTTGTAAAATTCTTAAATCATATCCGACAACAAAAAATATTCCGATTATTTTTCTTACAGCACTTAACAGCCCGAAAGATATAAAGAAGGCTTTTCAGTACGGGGCAGTCGATTATATCTCAAAGCCTTTTTCTGTTGAGGAGCTGACAGCACGTGTTAACCTGCATATTTCATTGAAACGAACTACGGAAGAGCTGATTGAGGCTAAACGGAATGCAGAGGCTGCCGCCGAAGCCAAAGCTATTTTTCTGGCCAACATGTCACACGAACTGCGTACGCCCATGAACGGTATTATAGGCATGGTGGATATCCTGAAAAGAACAGAACTTACCGAAGCACAGCACGAATACCTAAACATTATTGAGTCTTCGGGAGAGAATCTGCTGACCATCATCAACGATATTCTTGATCTTTCAAAGATTGAAGCCGGCCACATGGAACTCGAAAGCATCACTTTTTCTTTGAGAGATGAGTTGAGACGTGTTATGAATATCATGCAAATTATCGCTAATCAGAAAAAACTGCCCATTATCTTAAATATCGACAACGATGTGCCTGCTTATGTAAAAGGAGACCCGGTACGGCTGAAACAAATTATCATCAACCTGGTAAACAACGCCATCAAATTTACCGAGAAAGGCAACATTACCGTTTCTGTAGAAAATCAGGATACAAAAGATGGAAAAGTACGGTTGCTCTTTAAAATTAATGATACGGGGATCGGCATTTCGCCCGAAGGACAAAAAAAACTTTTCCAGTCGTTTTCGCAGGTGGACAAATCTACAACACGTAAATATGGCGGAACAGGGCTGGGACTGATGATTAGCAGAAACCTGACACAAATGATGGGAGGCGATATTGGAGTGGAAAGCGTGGAAGGCGTTGGCTCGACATTTTGGTTTTATGTCTTTCTTGAACTTTCCGATGAGGAGAGTTATAAAAAACAACATCAGGAAGGGGAAGGAGCTGATATAGACAAAACGCCTGTACACGTGAAGCTGAAGATTTTACTCGCCGAAGACAATAAAATTAACCAAAAAGTGGCTGTATTGAATCTGAATAATCTGGGCCATCAGGTGGACATTGCCAACAACGGTAAAGAAGCAGTGGAAAAATTTGAAAACAGTGGTTATGACTTAATCTTTATGGACGTGCAAATGCCCGGGATGGATGGCATAGAAGCCTGCAAAAAAATCAGAGAATTGGAAAAGAAATCCGGTGGTGTGAAAAAAATACCTATCATTGCAATGACTGCCAACACATCCAAAGATGAAAAGAAAAAGTATAAGGAAGCAGGCATGGACGATTATGTCAGCAAACCATTTAAACAAAAAGAATTAATTACATTATTTAAGAAATATACTGTATAACAGGAGGTTGTGATATGAAACAGTTTGACTTTAACAACAAAAACATTCTCATTGTTGAAGACACGATGACCAGCAGTCGTTTTTTTGATGCGGCGCTGAGCCGTACCAATGCTAATTTGTTATGGGCCGAAGATGCCGATGATGCTATCAAAATATTTGATGATAACAAAATTGACCTTGTCCTTCTGGATTTAAATCTGCTTACCACAAGTGGCTTTGAAGTTTTAAAATATATCCGGAAAAAAGATAAAAATATTCCGGTTGTGGTTCAGACAGCCTATATTTTATCCGGCGAAGAAGAAATGAGTTTCAAATTGGGTGCCAGCGATTTTATTGCCAAACCTATTAAACTGAACCAGTTGATGGAGACGGTTATGAAATTTTTAGGTGAAGAGAAAGCAGAGACCAACGGATAGTCTATCCCCTATTTGTTTTTTCAGTTCGCTTTTGCCCAAAATATTGGTGAATAAACTTTCTCTCCCGGCAAGAAGCATTCGTCAATATTATGTTTTGAAACAATTGTCTTTGACCGATTTTTATCATTATGGAGTATCATCGTCAATTAGCCGTAATTATATTGAACTGGAATAATGCTTCAGACACCATTGAATGCCTGAATTCTGTTTTAATAGCAACCAAAAACATCTCGTCTGTTGTATTTGTGGTGGATAATGGTTCTGAGGATAACTCAACAGAACAAATCCGGTCATGGCTTAAACAGCAGAAAATTGGTTTTTCTCATTTTAGAAGAAAAGAAAAAGAAAATTTTCATTCGGTTTTGGATTATCCCGGCGGACTTGTGTGTTTACTGGAAAACCAGGAAAACCTGGGCTTTGCTAAAGGAAATAATGTGGCTATTAAGTTTGCCCTCCATCAGTTTTCTGTTTACTTTGAAAAGTATCTTTTATTAAATAACGATACCATCGTTCCATCGCCAGGAATTAGTCATCTGCTTAAAGCTACTGAAATTTATCCGGAGTTTCTGGTTTGGACACCTGTTATCGTTTATGCTGATCAAAAAGATAAAGTATGGAATGCGGGAGGCTTTCTTGGCCGGTGGGGTGGAAGAAAGTACCTCGCTCATAAAAAGCATCAAAATCAGTTGCCCTCTTCCGGAGTCAGGCAAATTACCTTTATTACCGGGTGTGCCTTGTTGGTCGATAAAAGTATTTGGGAGAAAAACCTTTTTTTAAATGAAGATTTCTTTTTTGGTGAAGAGGATTATTTTTTTTCCATGCAGATGAAAAAACTGAAAATAAAAATGGCCGTTGCTTTCGATGCAGTAATTTATCACAAAGTCAGCTCTTCTATTCAACAGGTGTCCCCTAAATCTTCTTTGCCGCTTTTATTTATCCATTTCCTTAACCGTACCATCGATATGAAAAAATGGATGTCTCCCATGCTTTTTAGAATATGGAAGCCCGGATTTATGCTACATGCAGCTTTTAACACCTGGTGGAAACGTTGGTATTCATTCTCTACCATGTGGCAATTTACCCGGTTATTGGAATTACAATCAAGAAATAAAATCAAAGTAACAAAAGAAGATTTTTTTGGAGTCGGAGAGCTTTTTAAAAGCAAGGCAAAATAAACCAGCACAATTGGGGAATAATCTCAGCCTTCGTTATCAATCTCGTTTAAAACGAGATGAATGTGCAAAAGGAAAAGCGGAAGTAAAGCAACTGTAACCTCGTGTTACGCAACTCCTAAATTTGAGGTCAGAAAAAAGCCAAAGCCCATTGATATTTCTAAATGGTCAGAAAACGCAAGTATTTCCCGGGTTTATTAAACAGATAATTTACCTTTGAAAAAAATTATTGAACAAAATATTTTATCATGGATTCCATTGAAAAAATTCATTATAAAAAAGAAACGGAAGGTTATTTTGAAAACATCAACAGTACCCTTATCGATCAACTGCCTGAGAATCCCGGAGATATTTTGGATGTGGGTTGTGCAACAGGAAAGCTGGGTGAAGACATAATTCAAATTAAAAATCCTCGTTCCTACATAGGAATCGAAGTGGTTAGCGCGGTGGCAGAAGAGGCAAAAAAAAGGTTAACCAATGTATATGTTGGACAGGCGGAAGAATGGATGCCTAAATTGAAAAGCAGGTCTTTCGACTGGGTAGTTCTTGCCGATTCATTGGAACATACTGTCAACCCATGGGCTATCTTAGAGGAGGTGAACAGGGTATTAAAAAAAGAAGGTCATATTTTAATCAGTATTCCCAACGTTAGAAATCTTGGTGTAATTACGGAACTGTTGGTAAAAGGTACCTGGAATTACCGTGATTATGGCATCATGGACCAGGGACATCTTCGGTTTTTTACAAAAAAGACCATATTCAAAATGCTGGATGAGTATGGGTTTATCGTTAAGAAAGTTTATTCAAATCCTCGCAACCGCTGGAAAAAATTCAGAGGCAGGTTTATCTCCCGGATAATTTCATTGGGGTTAGGACAGCCCTCGGCTTATGAAGAATTTATCACAGTACAGTGGATTATCGTTGCCGAAAAAATAAAAAATATAAACGAAAAGGAAAATTGAAACGCGATTTGAATAGACGTTGCTAAACAATTTACACAAAAACAACTATGGAATTGTAACGAAATAACCTGCCGGTTTCAGCTTGTTCTTTTGCGCTTTTTCTTCGTTGCAAAAGTTTTAAATTCACCCTGTGAAATATTAGCTTTGCCATTTCACGGGGTAAACTGTGGCTATTCTCGATT
>CAJVXP010000032.1 GCA_913009685.1 uncultured Bacteroidota bacterium | reverse complement strand
GAAGATATTTATCCAAAAGTTCATCTAAAATAAGTCTTTACGGTGATTGGTGGGTTTCTACTGAATATAACTCCTCATCGGCGGCATTTTTGTATTTGTTCGTCTTTGATACCAAAGTATGGAAAGGGTTTAACTACAAGCAAAACGGATATTCCGTGCGTTGCATCAAAAATAATTAAACCGCAGAGGCCGAAAAGCGTAAACAGAGTAGGCAATAAATTTAATACCCCACTGGCGCGCGAATGTTTCGCGTGCCTTGTGCCTTGCATAGAAATACTCTCCCCCTTCACACACCGCTACCACCCCAAAATCTCCCTGAAATCGTAATCTTCCGGTTTGTCAATCCAGGCTTTGGCTTCTTCATAGTCGCCGGGTTCAATGAATTGCAATCCGTGCTCAAAGACAAGTTTCTGTTTCTCGCCTTCAATGTTTACCAGGCGCGGCATGATTTTTCCGGAGGCATCCGAAACATCTTCAAGATACAATGGTGCTATTTTTCCGGCGTTGGAAGCTGTTACCATACATCCCGTCTGACCTTCGTCAAAAAGTTTTTTCACACCGTAACCCAGCAGCCCGCAATACATCAGGTCGAAGGCTACAGGCGGAACACAGCGCAGCTCGTATCCCAGCTCCACCGGCCGGCTCTTCACTTTCAAACCGAGTTTCTTTAATCTGTTTTGTAGTAAGATGTTGAAAATATGCGCTTTACTTACGTTGCCCAGTTCGGGATGACCGTGTTCATCATAAGTAAAGTCAATACCTGAATTATTAATTTCATCTTCCGACATGAAATGGAAAACCCCTTCGCTCACAATGGCCACACCGTAACCAATGCCCAGAATTTTGCGTTTCACGATAGCTGAAATAATCATTTTGATAATCCGGTCAAAAGTAACTTCCACTTTGTTAAACATTTCCGGAATAACAATCATGGGAAAATGGCAGGCAGCGCCAATGCCGAAAGCCAGATGGCCGGCTTCGCGCCCCATGGCTGCTGTGACGAACCAGTTGCCTGAGGTACGGGCATCTTCGTAAACCGTTTGTGCAATACGAACGCCCTCCTGTTTGGCCGACTGGTAGCCGAAAGTTGGTGTGTTATCCGGCAGAGGCAGGTCATTGTCGATAGTTTTGGGAACGTGTATGTTTTGGATGCTGATGTCGTTTTCGCGTAAAAATTTCCCAATCCGGTTAGCTGTGGAAGCCGTGTCATCACCTCCGATGGTCACCAACAGTTTCACATTGAAATCAACGAAAAATTTGGTGCTGAATTCCGAATCCTGCGGTTTAAAACGGCTCATCTTCAAAGCCGAACCACCTCTTCTGTGGATGTCGTCTGCAAATTTGAAATCGATTTCCTGAATGTCAGGCTCCGGGGAAAAAAGTCCTTTGTAGCCTTCGTGGATACCGATAACACGGTAACCCGAATCGAGGAAAGCCATGGCTACAGAGCTGATTACCGAGTTGATTCCGGGGGCAGGACCTCCGCCGCACAAAATAGCAATTGTATCTTTCATAAAAATTGAGATTTCTGAGCTACAAAGATAGAAAATGCCGGTGAGTCTTGTTCTACTGAATAGGAAATATTGGGTAAATAATCTTTTGCGGTGTGAATATTCATGCTTTTTCTATGCTTATTGGGTTTTGTAACCCGAACGTTCAGGGAATCAAGGTTTTCTTTTAAAAGCAAAAACAAAATACATCAAGAAGATACCCGCTTTTTTCGCCAAATCATCATTGGAAAACAAAATTTTCTGTAAAAGCGCTGCTTTTTTTGAGGAGGGGAAAGATTCATACTATAAAAATCGTTTGCAGAACCTGACTTTAATACAATTATCTGTTTAACCCTTGTTATTATTTATCTATTACTTTTCTCAACAGTTATATTTATATAAGACTCTGTAAATAAGTAAATTAAAAACCAGTTTCAGCCCAAAGGATAAGAAAAAGTTGTCCTGTTCCGAAGTGCAGATTAAGGAGTTGAATTTAGTAAAACGGGTTCAATTCATTACTTTTGGTATCATTTCGATTGCTTTTCATTCGTTATTCATGGGAGCATTATCGTCGAAAAAGGTTTTGAACTCACGATATTTGGTGAAGTTGTCATAAACCGGAAATATTAAATACTAATAAAAATTAAATACTAAAAAATTTAAACAATGGTGATGGGATTTCCACAGAATGAAGGGATGTATAACCCGGAAAATGAGCACGATAATTGCGGAATTGGTTTTGTGACCCATATCAAAGGAGCACCTTCGCATACTATAGTTGAAAGAGGGTTTGAAGTCCTGCAAAACCTGGACCACCGCGGAGCAAGGGGCGCCGATGATGCCAGTGGCGATGGGGCAGGTATTTTAATGCAGATACCGCACGAATTTATCAGGGAGGTATTAAAAGTGGAGGTGCCTGAAAAAGGAGAATATGGAACCGGTTTGATCTTTTTACCTAAAATTGAAAAGGAAGCTAATGCCTGTTTGAAGATTCTGGCCAATACCATAAAAGAAGAGGGACTGGATTTGATAGCTTTTCGCGATGTGCCTGTTAACACCTCCGTGCTGGGAGAGATTTCCAAAACTACCGAGCCATTAATAAAACAGGTTTTTGTAAAGGCAGCGCTGGAGCAGGATGTACTGGAACGCAAACTCTATATGGTGCGAAAGTTGACCGAAAAAAGGGTCAGCACCTTAGAAATGTCCCAAAAAGAGGTTTTCTATATCCTTAGCCTTTCTTCCAAAACCATCATTTATAAAGGGATGTTTACCCCCAATCAGCTTCGGGCCTATTATCCCGATCTTCAACACCCGCAATTTAAATCGGCCATTGCGCTGGTGCATTCCCGCTTTAGCACCAACACCTTTCCCACCTGGGCGTTGGCTCAGCCGTTTCGCCTGCTGGCACACAACGGAGAGATAAATACCATCAAAGGAAACCGCCTGTGGACCCATGCACGTGAGGGTTTGTTGAAGTCGGATGTCTTTGGAGAAGATTTGGAAAAGATTTTGCCGGTTATCGAAGAGGGGAAATCGGATTCTGCCTCTTTTGATAATGTGCTGGAGTTTTTGCACATGACCGGTCGTTCGCTTGACCACGCCATGTGTATGATGATCCCCGAATCATTCAATGAAAAAAACCCCATTCCCGAAAGTTTGAAGGCCTTTTACGAATACCACTCTACCATTATGGAACCCTGGGATGGCCCGGCGGCCATGGTTTTTTCCGATGGCCGGTACATAGGCGGAACACTCGACAGAAACGGGTTAAGGCCTTCGCGCTATATTATAACCAAAAACGATTTAATGGTAATGGCTTCGGAGGTGGGAGTTCAACATTTTGCCCCGGAAGAGATCATAGAAAAAGGAAGACTCAGACCGGGAAAAATCCTGTTGGTGGATACCCAGCTGGGAACCATTATTCCCGATAAGGAGGTGAAAGACCAGCTTAGCCGTCGCAACCCCTACTCCATGTGGCTGAAGGAGAACCGTTTGATGATGAACGATATCAAAGTAAAAAAGCGGGTTCCTTCTGCCATAGAGGATTTTCACACCTTTGCCAGAGCCTTCTCCTATACGAAAGAAGAGATGGAATGGCTGATACAAACCATGGCAAGTACCGGTGTTGAGCCGATTGGCTCCATGGGAAACGATACGCCACCAGCAATTTTTTCACGACAGCCCCAACGCTTATTTAATTATTTCAAACAAATTTTTGCTCAGGTTACCAACCCGGCCATCGATCCCATTCGCGAAGGTCTTGTGATGTCGCTTACCAATTACATCGGCTCTCTTAACTCCAATATTTTATCGGAAAGTCCCGACCACTGCCGGCTGATTAAGTTTCTCGATCCTATTTTGATCAATACCGATTTGGGTAAAATAAAAGACCTGAAAGACGAAATGTTTACGCATGCAACCATTCCCATGCTTTTTCCTGTAAACCAGGGGATGGAAGGTTTTAAGAAAGCTTTTGACAGGATGCTGAAAGCAGCTGAAGATGCTGTGGATGACAAAAAAAACTTTATTATCCTGTCCGACAGAGCCCTAAACAGCGAAATGGCCCCGTTCCCTTCCTTGTTAGCCGTTGCTGCCGTACACCACCACCTCATTCAAAAGAAAAAAAGAATGCAGGTGGGAATCATTGTTGAAACAGGTGAAGTAAGAGAGGTGAACCATTTTGCCCTGCTCCTCGGCTTCGGCGCCAGTGTCGTTAATCCCTACCTCGCCTTTGCAGCCATCGACCAGTTGGTAAAAGAGGGGAAAACAGACATGGAATACTATGCAGCCCGTGAAAATTATATCCGTGCTGTGAACAAAGGGTTATTAAAGATATTTTCAAAGATGGGAATATCCACCATCCGTAGTTATCATGGCGCACAAATTTTTGAAGCCATTGGCATTAGCCGTGAGCTGGCTGAGAAATATTTTACAGGAACGGCATCTCCTCTTAGTGGAATCGGGATGGAAGAGATTTTCAGGGAATACAGCCGGTTCCACAGGGATGCTTTTCAGGTTAAAGACCCGAAACAAAAGTTTCTTTTTAGTAATGCGGGAATATATTCATGGCGAAAAGAAGGAGAAGACCATGCCTGGAATCCGGAAACCATAGGGCTGTTACAATGGGCAACAAGAACCAATAACTATGCTAAATACAAAGAATACAGCGCCGAGGTAAACAAGTATAACCGAAAACCTTCCTTTATCAGGGGGTGTTTAAAGGTGAAGCGGAACCCGATACCCCTTGACCAGATTGAGCCCGTTGAAAATATCATGAAACGGTTTGTAACCGGAGCCATGTCGTACGGATCTATCAGTAAAGAAACGCATGAGGCCATTGCCATTGCCATGAATACCATTGGCGGCAGAAGCAATACAGGCGAAGGAGGAGAAGACCCCGCACGTTTTGATACGCTGAAACAAAGTGCCGTAAAACAGATTGCTTCCGGACGTTTTGGTGTTACCAATAACTACCTTACCCACGCCGATGAACTTCAGATAAAAATAGCCCAGGGGGCAAAACCCGGCGAGGGCGGACAATTGCCCGGTTATAAGGTGAATAAAATTATTGCAAAAACACGGAAGTCAACGCCCGGCATTACTTTGATCTCACCACCTCCCCATCACGACATTTATTCCATCGAAGATTTGGCTCAGTTGATATACGACTTAAAAGTTACCAATCCCAAAGCCAGAGTCTCCGTAAAACTTGTCTCCGAAGGAGGTGTCGGGACCATCGCTGCCGGTGTGGCGAAGGCCCGTGCCGACCTGATCATTATTTCCGGTGGCGAAGGCGGAACAGGCGCCAGTCCGGTAAGCTCCATCAAGCATGTGGGGCTGCCTGTTGAGTTGGGTATTGCAGAAACCCAGCAGACGCTGGTTATGAATAAGCTCCGGGGACGTGTAAAGTTACAGGTTGACGGGCAGCTGAAAAACGCACAGGATATTGTGAAAATGGCCTGTCTGGGTGCTGAAGAATTTGGCTTTGCCACATCGGTACTGATTGTCCTGGGCTGTGTGATGATGCGCAAATGCCACATGAACACCTGCCCCATGGGTATTGCAACACAGGATAAAGAGCTTAGAAAACGTGCTATTGGGAAACCGGAATATGTGATAAACTTTTTCCGCTTTTTAGCTGAAGAGGTACGCGAACAACTTGCCGAAATGGGCTATTCCAAATTTGATGATATTGTCGGACGAGCGGATTTGCTGGAAGAAGACAGGGAGGTGTTTGGTTGGAAAATGAAAAATATTGATTTCTCCGCTTTGCTGTCTATGCCGAAAAAGGATGAAAAAGTTGTCCGGCGGAATACCTTGTCAAATAACGGCAATCTTATAGAGGAACATTTAGACTTCAAATTGATAAAAGAGGCCAGCAAAGCCATTAAAGGGAAGGAGAAAGTGTGGCTGTTTCATCCCATTTTTAATACGGATCGTACCACAGGGGCCATGCTGTCGGGAGAAATATCAAAGAGATATGGCGAAAAAGGACTCCCTCGTGATACCATAAATGCTTCGTTCGCCGGAACGGCAGGTCAAAGCTTTGGCGCTTTTCTCGTGAAAGGGGTTACATTTCGTTTGGAGGGCGATGCCAACGATTATATCGGCAAAGGCCTTTCGGGAGGAAAAATTATTGTGGTGCCACCACAAGGTTCTGTTTTTAAACCCGAAGAGAATATTATTATTGGTAACTCTACCTTTTATGGTGCCACCCGTGGCGAAGCTTATATTCGCGGTATTGCCGGCGAACGGTTTTGTGTCAGGAATTCAGGAGCCATAGCCGTGGTGGAAGGAACCGGAGATCATTGTTGTGAATATATGACCGGAGGACGTGTGGTGGTGTTGGGTAAGACCGGTAGGAATTTCGCTGCCGGGATGAGCGGAGGAATTGCTTACGTGCTGGATGAAACAGGAGATTTCGATTACAATTGTAATAAAGGGCTGGTGGATTTGATAAAAGTAGAAGATAAAACAGATATGGATGAGTTACAAGATATGATTAATAAACATCTGCTGTTTACCCAAAGCCACCTTGCCGCAAAAATCCTAACCAACTGGGACGAATATCTTCCAAAATTTGTGAAAGTAATTCCATTTGAATACAGAAAGGTTCTTGAGGAGATAAAAGTCAGGGAGTTGGAACGGAAACTGAAACTGACGGAAGACGATCCGTCGCATCTCGAATAATACCGTTTGTCAATTAAAATGCGCCTTTGGTTCGCTTTACTCCCAAAGCTGCTTTAATTGTACAACGGTCTCGCCTCAGGCGAGATAATTTTCAAAACGCTTTTTTAGCGCATTTTGAAAAACAATCGGTATAAAAAGGAAAAGCTGAAAAAGAATTTGATTAACATAAAAACAGAGACGTTATGGGAGATCCAAAAGGATTTATGACTATTGGCAGAAAAGAAGGAGGCTACCGGCCGGTAAAGGAAAGAGTTTATGATTTCGGCGAAGTGGAACAGACCCTCAATAACCAGGACAGGAAATTACAGGCCTCGCGCTGTATGGATTGCGGTGTGCCTTTTTGCCATTGGGCATGTCCGGTAGGAAGTAAAATACCCGAATGGCAGGATTCCTTATATCACGGAAATGTGGAGGAAGCTTATAGAATACTTCATTCGACCAACAATTTTCCCGAAATCACCGGAAGGGTATGTCCGGCACTCTGCGAGAAATCCTGTGTGCTGGCCATCCATGAAGAAGCAGTTACCGTCCGCGAAAACGAATGTGCCACGGTTGAAAATGCTTTCGACTCAGGTTTTATCAAACCCAACCCGCCACAGACAAGAACAGGGAAAACAGTGGCCGTTATCGGCTCCGGTCCCGCAGGCTTATCGGTAGCAGACCTGCTGAATCGTGCCGGACACCAGGTTACGGTTTTTGAAAAGAATGATGCCATCGGCGGATTGTTACGCTATGGAATCCCTGATTTTAAATTGAATAAAACTGTCATCGACCGGCGACTGTCACTTTTTAAGGAAGAAGGGATTGCCTTTAAAACCAATGTACTGGTGGGCAGGGATATTACCGGGACAGAGTTGCTTAAAAATTATGATGCGATTGTACTTGCTCCCGGTGTCGAACAACCGCGCGACTTTGCCGTTGAAGGTCGTAACCTGAAAGGGGTTCATTTTGCCATGGATTTTCTGGTGCAGAACAACCGGAGAGTTGCAGGGGAAAAGATACCGCCTAATGAAATTATCGATGCCGCAGGAAAACACGTATTGGTTATTGGTGGTGGCGATACCGGGTCTGACTGTGTAGGAACAGCCATCCGTCAGAAAGCTGCCGGCGTAACGCAGATAGAAATACTTCCCAAACCACCGGAAAAAAGGGATGAGAATAATCCGTGGCCTTACTGGCCCAACGTGTTACGGACAACAAGCTCTCATCTGGAAGGTTGCGAACGGAAATGGAGCCTGCTTACCAAAAGAATTTTGGGGGATAACGGTGTTGTAAAGCAGGTGGAAGTGATTGATTTGGAATGGACCAAAAACGCCTCGGGACAATGGAAAATGAATGAAAAAGGAAAGCCAAAACTTCTACAGGCCGACCTGGTATTGCTTGCCATGGGGTTTACCCAACCTGTTCACCGGGGTTTACTGGATAGTCTCGGAGTAGAATATGACGCGAGAGGAAATGTAAAAGTAAACGAAGCCAAACAAACCTCTGTTGAAAAAGTTTTTGCTGCCGGAGATGTGGAACGTGGAGCCAGCCTGGTGGTATATGCCATTCAGGGAGGGAAAACAGCAGCGGCGTATGTGAATGATTTTCTCACAAAAGAGAAGAAATAAGCTGGCATTTAAGTTAATTTCCAGGAAATAATTTTGCTACTCTTCCATTTGACGCATCAAAACCTGCAGTGTGGTACGGTTCTTCTGACTGAGATAAATTTGTTTCCCACGGGTTAGTTTTCCCAGCAATTCTCCATTGTCATGCCTGATGGTCAGCAGTTGTAATCCGGTGTTGTATTTTAAAATAAACTCCTCTTTCAGATTGTTTATCACGGCATCTAATTTCTCTCTGTTTTCATCGAAACAAACAGAGAAACTCACGGCAGAGTTCTGCATGAGATTGATGTGCAATTTGTATTTGCTGAAAGCGCTAAAGACCGTTTTCAGGTTCTCTTCGGCCATGAAAGACAAATCGCGGGAGCTGATACTCAGAAGCGTTTGGTGTTCTTTTAAAATGATTTTTGGAATATCAGCATCATTTTCTTCGTTGACATCAATAAGCGTCGGTAGTGTTTCGGGAGCATAAAAAGCACATACTTTCAGTGGAATATTTCTTTTGCGCAGCGGTTGGAGTGTTTTGGGATGGATGACCGAAGCGCCGTAAAATGCCAGCTCGATGGCTTCGTTGTAAGATACGTGTGCCAGTTTTACGGCATCGCTGAAAACCTGTGGGTTACAGTTCATTAGTCCGGGCACGTCTTTCCAGATACAAACTTCCTCTGCTTGCAAAACGTACGCAAAAATGGCTGCTGAAAAGTCGGAACCTTCGCGCCCCAGCGTAGTAACATTTCCTTTGTGTCCGGCAGCGATAAATCCCTGTGTCAAGACAATATTTCCCCTCTGCAGTTCCGGCGTAATTCGTGCTTCAACGGTTTTTTGGGTATAAGGCCAATTGACGTTGGCGCTGGTAAAATTTTCATCAGTTACAATGAGCGTCCTCGCGTCTGTAAGTTTCACGGGAAGGCTTTTTTCGCCAAGCAGATAAGCGGCAATGTGACCGGAAAAAAGCTCTCCAAAACTCACCACACTATCATAAGCAAAAAATGGGTCTTTTGGGGTCTTTTTCAATGCCTGCCACAAATTGTAAAAATCTCCCTCAATTTGATGAATCAACGAGCTTTCGTCCTGTAGTTCCAGACTTCTGACAAGCCGTATATGCTCTTTCATTAAGGCAAAGTAAGCTTCCTGTAATTGTTGTGGCTGTTGTTCTTGCCGGGCCAAATGCAATAAGTTTTCCAGCGCATTGGTGGTTTTCCCGATGGCCGAAACCACTATTACCAATGGTTCGCACCTGAACTCCTCAACAATAGAAGCCATGTTGCGCATGCCACGTACATCTTTTAGTAAAGCGCCGCCAAATTTAAAAACCCTTAACATTCGGTTTGTCTATTAAAAACGTTCTTTAATCAATCCTTTTCTGTATGCCGTCAGCAGCATTTTCAGGTCGCTGATTTGTGTCATCAAATCCTTCCCGATATCGGTATCCATCACCCTTTTCCGGATAGCTTTTGTTTCAATAAAAATTCTTTTCGAGATAATGTCTTTTTCCTCCACAATGGCCTGACGTTTTGAATCAAAATGCTCATGTTCGACCAGTACCAGTCCGTAGGAGTTGTAAATCAGGGTATAACCCGAAACGCCGGTAACTTTTTGGTAAGGAACCGACATGCCGCCATCGATAACAAACAATTTTCCGCCGGCTTTGATAGGGCTTTCGCCTTTTCGCACTTTTACAGGTACATGGCCGTTAACGATACGTGAGTTTTTGCCGGTCAGGCCGAATTCCTTCAGGATGGCATCGCAATATATTTCATTTTCATAAGCCATCAGGTAATAGGGATTTCTCTTTTCTTCATGTGTCTCTTTCTCCGCAAGAAAATAACGTTCGAAAGTGGCCATTTTTGTCTTTCCAAAAAGCGGCGACTGCGCCCCGCACCACAGATACCACAGATAATCGGCAGTTGTTTCATAATGCCGGCTAAAACGATGATGATATGCTTTCCGTGCTACCCGGTCGAAATGGTCGCAAAGGGCTTTCCCCGAATATTTGGAACCCTCGATCTCAAAAGAGGCAAAATTTCCTTTGTTGTCCATGGGAATGGAGCCGTGATACAAAAGATTAGCATTAAAAGTCAGATACATGCTTCCATGTGAAAAAAGAAACTCAATATGGTTTTGCAAACGCTGGCTGTTTTTAATGCTGTTACCCAGTTTTTCCATGACCTCCTGTTCCTCTGCAGAAAGCTGGTAGGGATCTGCAGGATTAATTGTTGGAAAATTTGTGTCCAGCAAAGTGTAGGTTTTCCCGTTGATGAGGATAGTTCCCTTTTTGTAATCAATTTTATCCAGCAGGAGCCGGTCTTCCATCCCGAAATGAGGATTACGCCGGACAACCTGCCCTTCTAACTTAAGCTGGATGATAGAAACAGCTTTGTGCATTTGTCGTATAATCTCTGCATTTTTCCCATCCGCTTCGGCTTTGGAAGAAAATATTGAACAGTCGTCTCCCTGATAGGTCTTCATGGCAAAGGTGGCCAGCGGGAGCAAATTAATACCGTAAGCATCTTCCAAAGTGCTCAAATTATTGTAGCGTAGTGAAATTCGTATCATATTGGCAATCAACGCGTAGCTACCCGACACGGCTCCCATCCAAAGGATGTCATGGTTGCCCCACTGAATATCTACCGAATGATAATTTACGAGACGATCCATCACCTTTTCGGCATAGGGACCCCGGTCATAAATGTCACCGATAATATGCAGGCGGTCTATGAGCAGGCGCTGAATAAACTTGCAAATGGCTATAATAAAAGATTCGGCGCGGTTAATCTCAATAATAGTATTGATAATGCCTTCGAAATACTCCTCTTTATCCTCCCCGCCTTCGTTGAGGAGTTCCACAATAATGTATGAAAATGAGGGGGGCATAGCCTTTCGCACTTTCGAGCGGGTATATTTGGAAGCGGCTGCCCGGGCAACTTTTATCAGCCGTTGCAGGATAATGGCAAACCATTCGTCCGGGTCGTTCTCCTCTTTCAAAACAAGGTTCAGCTTTTCTTCGGGATAATAAATCAGCGTTGCCAAAAAACGTTTTTCCTTTTCGCGAATGGTTTTTCCGAAAACATCCTCAATTTTTTTGCGTACCACACCGGAAGCATTGGCAAGTACATGACTGAAAGTGTCATACTCGCCATGGATATCACTCAGGAAATGTTCCGTTCCTTTGGGAAGGTTCAGAATAGCCTCCAGATTAATAATTTCGGTACTGGCATCCTGGATATTCCTAAAGCGGTCGGCAAGCAGCCTAAGGTATTTTATCTCCTTTTCCAACACATTATTCGGAAAAGCATTTTCATCATATTTCAGCATACACAACTTTTAAATTGTCATCTGCAAAATTATAAAACCTGTGAAACAGGACGCTTTTTGTATTGAAATGTTATGGTGCGTGAAAGTTTCGGGAAGTAATCTGTTTTTCATTGTTTTTTACAGAACCGGGGGAAAGGCAGTTTATTGTTATGTTTTTCCGGATTTGAAATTCAGACAAGGCACGCAAAACATTCGCGTGCCATGGAGAGATTTAAGGAATTGTAACGAAATAACCTAACGGTTTCGACTTGTTCTTTTGCGCTTTTTCTTCGTTGCAAAAGTTTTAAATAAACAGTGGCTATTCGCAACTTTCGCGTCTTGAAAAATCATAAAATTACTTCGTCGATCCCCGTCACTTTATTTCGTTACAAATCCTAAGGGGCATTTTTCTTCTCTCCACAATGAGGACAAAATTCGTCTGTTTCCATCCTTTTGAAACCACACTTAGGACATTCGTATTGAGTGATATACCTGAAAATCCGCACTTTACCGCAAGTAAAAAGTTTAACTTGTTTTTCTTGAGGCAAAGCAAAAGCAATTTGGCCAGGACCGGAGTCAAACCTGAATTTCTTAAAAAGAAAGAAAAACAGGGAGATAATCAAAAGTACCACATATAAAAGTACCACATATAAAAGTATGACGTAGAGTATCATTGTTCGTTGATTTAGTCCATTATTTAGAATCCAAATTGCATACCATAAAACATATGTATTTAATAAACAAAATATTAGCTTTTTTTGTTCCGGATTCGAAAAAATCTACTATCCTATTTTGGAGAATTATAAGGATATGTGGCAACTAAAAATCAATGCACAATTTATCCCGGACAATGGCTGTTTTTCTTAGTTTTGCACGCTATATGTGGAAAAAAGTTAGCATTTTCAGTAGTTTCGTACTAAGCATTGTCCTGCTTTTGTCTGCCTCTTGTGGGCATCAGTCTTCTTCCGGTCAGCAGGCAAAAAAAACACTGGATCTTTCCGGGTTTGTTGTCCCTTACGTTTCACGCGACAGCCTTATCATGGCACACAAAGCCCGTGAGCTAAACAAAATTTTTCTGCGATTACGGAAACTAACCGGTTTTAACGGTGTAGTGCTTTATGCCGAAAAAGGTAGAATAATTTTTGAAAAAGCCTATGGTTACCGCAATGTGCGTCGGCATAGAGAGCCGTTGCAGGTGGGCGATGCTTTTCAGCTGGCCTCGGGTTCAAAAATGTTTTCGGCACTTGCCATCATGATGCTGAAACATCAGGGAAAAGTGGATTACGACACGGATATCCGGAAATATCTCCCGGGATTCCCTTACGAAGGCATTACCCTGCGGCTGCTGATGAACCACAGGTCAGGATTACCACGTTACATGAGCCTGGCGCAAAAAGAGTGGAAAAACAAAAGGATTCCCATGAACAACAATGCCATGTTGAAATTGCTGGAGGAATATAAGCCGAATATTTATTTCCATCCCAACACGGGTTTTCACTATTGCAACACCAATTATGCCTTGCTGGCCAATGTGGTGGAAGCTGTTACGGGCGAACATTTCGAAGATTTTATCCGGAAAAATATTTTCGAACCGCTCGGCATGAACTCTTCCTTCGTTTATAACATGCGAGATGATTCGGAGGTGCCGCTTTACGTAAACCACGGGGTGCCGGGTTATTACCGCCGTGGCTGGCGCTGGCGCAAAATGCCCGACGATTACCTCGACGCAGTGCTTGGCGACAAGAATGTATATTGCTCAGTGGGCGATCTGTATAAGTTCGACCGTTCGTGGGACAAGTTCACGCTGTTGCCCGATTCTGTCTTGCGGGAAGCTTTTGTCCCCGGAAGTCCGCACTACTGGCGACGTCGCGACAATTACGGTTTCGGATGGCGTATCCGGGGTGGCATGGACAGCACCGTGTATCATTTCGGCTGGTGGAAAGGTTTCCGCTCTTTTAACATCCGCGACATGAAGCATCACAAAACATTGATTGTGCTTACTAACACCGACCGCGGTCCGGGCTCGGCCAATTTCTGGAGGATCATAAAATCGGATACATTGCCATTGGGAAATGCTGTGCCGTTGTCTGCCCGTTCCCGGAAATAGTTTTCAATTGAAGTTATCTATTCATATTCCTTCACCCGCACTTCCCCTTTCAAAATCATAATGCCATAGCGGGCAAGTGCTTCAAAATCGTTTACCGATGGGTAAAGAGCGATGGGAGCGATGCCACCGATACGCCGTTTTACGTTTTCGAGAAAAGTATCGCTGTCAAAAATCATCCCCGTAAGGATAATGGCATCAACTTTCCCTTCAAGGGTAGCATAATGCGAAGCAATTTCTTTGGCTACGGCGTAAGCCAGCGCATTGGAAATAAAGGTGGCTTTTTCATCACCTTCGGCAATCAGCCGGTTGATTTTCTCGATGTTGTCGGTACCAAGATAAGCAAAATAACCGCCTTTGGCAGTAATCATCTCCATAATCTCCGCTTCCGTATGCTCTCCGCTAAAACAGTAGCGCACCAGTTGTCCCATCGGCAGTGTGCCGGTACGGCGAATCGAGAAAGGACCGCCACCATCGAAAGCCTGGTTGACATCTACCACACGGCCATGTTGATGGGCACCAATGGAGATCCCTCCACTACCAATATGGCAGATAATCAGGTTGAGATCTTCATAGTTTTTGTTGATGGTTTTGGCATATTTGCAGGCCACATGTTTGTGGTTCAGTGCATGAAAAATAGATTTTCTTTCAAAAAGAGGATGTCCGGTAACACGCGCCACATCCGAAAGCTCATCCACTACCACAGGATTGGCCATGTAAGCTTTTTTGTTCCACTCTTCGGCAATTTCATAAGCTATCAGCCCGCCGAGATTGGTTTCGTGCATGCCCATCACGCCGACGGTAAGGTCTTTAACCATGACTCTGTTGATTTCGTAAACACCCTGTGCAACCGGTTTTACCATACCGCTGCGTCCCATAATAATTTCAATATTACTAAGCGTAAGATCGTTGCGGTTCAACTCGTCAAGGATACGCTTTTTCCGGAATCCGGTTTGGTCGGGGATGGTTTTAAATTGTGAGAGTTCTTCTTTGGTGTGCCGGATGGTTTTCAGAAAGACAGGGTCGTTGTTTTTGAAAATAGCCACTTTTGTCTCATAGACTTCCGGGTAGATAATCAGTATGCATTTCGTAATCATATTTTCCGTTTTTATCAAAGGTTAAAAGTACAAAAAGAAACATTCTGAAATTACATATTTCTGCGATACTGCCCCCCTACCCCAAACAACGTATTGGTAATCTGACCAATGGAGGCGTATTTGGCTGCTTCCATAAGGCCTTCAAAGATATTTTCGTTATGAGCGGCTGCTTTTCGCAACACTTCCAGTTCAGTTTTAGCCTCTTTTTTCCATGTTTTTTGTAGCTGTTCCAGCATGTGAATCTGATATTTTTTCTCCTGTTCGGTGGCACGGATAATCTCTCCCGGTATGACCGTATGTGAGCCTTTTTCCGTCAGGAAAGTGTTCACTCCGATAATCGGCAGCTTGCCACTATGTTTCATGGTTTCGTAGTAAAGCGACTCCTCCTGAATTTTGCTTCGCTGATACATGGTTTCCATGGCGCCCAGTACGCCGCCGCGCTCGGTAATACGGTCAAATTCCGATAAAATTGCTTCTTCCACCAGGTCGGTAAGCTCTTCGATAATGAAAGAACCCTGCAACGGATTTTGGTTTTTAGCCAATCCCAGTTCGTGGTTTATGATAAGCTGAATAGCGATTGCACGCCTTACCGACTCCTCGGTTGGCGTGGTGATGGCTTCATCGTAAGCATTGGTATGTAGTGAGTTACAATTATCATAAATGGCATACAGCGCCTGCAACGTTGTGCGGATGTCATTGAAATCTATCTCCTGTGCATGCAGCGAGCGTCCCGAAGTCTGAATATGATATTTCAGTTTCTGAGCTCTTTCGTTGGCGTGGTATTTCAGTTTCATGGCTTTCGCCCAGATAAGCCGTGCCACGCGGCCAATGACAGCATATTCCGGATCTTCGCCATTGGAGAAAAAGAAAGAGAGGTTGGGTGCAAATTTATTGATGTCCATGCCGCGGGCTTTGTAATATTCCACGTAAGTGAATCCGTTGGCCAGCGTAAATGCCAGTTGCGAAATGGGGTTGGCTCCGGCTTCGGCAATGTGATATCCCGAAATGGAAACGCTGTAGAAATTGCGCACGTCATGGTTAATAAAATACTCCTGAATATCTCCCATAAGTTTCAGGGAAAAATCGGTGGAGAAAATACAGGTGTTTTGTGCCTGGTCTTCTTTAAGGATGTCGGCCTGTACCGTGCCGCGCACCTTGCTCAGCGTATCTTTTTTGATGCGCTCGTAAATATCTTTGGGCAACACCATGTCGCCGGTAACGCCAAGCAACATAAGTCCCAGCCCATCATTACCCTCAGGCAACTCCCCCTGATAACGAGGACGTTCTGTTCCTCTTTCTTTATAAATTTTATCAACAATTTGCTCTACCTGTTCTCCCAGTCCGTTTTGGCGGATATACAACTCACACTGCTGGTCGATGGCTGCATTCATAAAATAAGCCACCATGGTTGGTGCCGGACCGTTGATGGTCATGGAAACCGAAGTTTTGGAGTCGGCAAGGTTAAATCCGGAATAGAGTTTTTTGGCATCGTCGAGGCAGGCAACAGACACGCCTGAATTTCCGATTTTTCCGTAAATGTCGGGCCGGAGGTCGGGGTCTTCACCGTAAAGCGTAACCGAGTCGAATGCTGTGGAGAGCCTTTTTGCCTCCATGCCGTGCGAAACATAATGAAACCGGCGGTTTGTTCGTTCGGGTCCGCCTTCTCCGGCAAACATTCGTGTCGGGTCTTCGCCTTCGCGTTTAAAGGGAAAAACTCCCGCAGCAAAAGGAAATTCACCGGGGACATTTTCTTTTAAAACCCATTTTAAAATTTCACCCCAGCTACTGAATTTGGGCATGCTCACCTTGGGAATTTTTGTGTGCGAAAGTGATTCGGTACAGGTGGCAATATTGAACGCTTTGCCTCTGACTTTGAAAATAAAAAATTCGTTGGTGTAATTTGTTTTTTTCTCCTCCCATTGCTCAAGAAGATGTACGTTCTTAGGGTCTGCTTCCAGCAACAGCTTGTCGTAAACCGTCTTTAGTTGTGCAATACTTTCATCCTGGCCGGCAGCTTTCATCTCATCTATTGATTGCTTCAGACTGTACAGACGCCCGGCAAGGTCTGCCTGCTGTTCAACCCATCGGTTGTAGCCCCTGACCGTGTCTGAAATTTCAGAAAGATAACGCACCCGCTGTGGCGGAATAATGTGTATTTTCTCAGATGTCTCAGGTGGATGATTTAAATCAGAATGAAAATCCGCCCCTGTTTTCTCCTTGATTTTCTTTAAAATGTTGGCATATAATTCATTTACGCCCAAGTCGTTGAACTGAGATGCAATAGTACCGAAAACAGGCATTTCATCAATACTTGTTTCAAAAAGCTGATGGTTGCGCTGATACTGTTTTTTCACATCGCGCAAAGCATCCAGCGCACCACGTTTGTCAAATTTGTTTAAAGAAATCAAATCGGCATAATCCAGCATGTCGATTTTTTCTAACTGGCTGGCAGCGCCATAATCGGGGGTCATCACGTAAAGCGAAATGTCGCTGTGGTCCACAATGGCAGTATCGGATTGTCCGATACCGGAAGTTTCCAGAATGATCAGGTCGAAACCGGCAGCCTGTGCAATGGTTTCCGCATCTTTAACATATTTCGAAATGGAAAGATTCGACTGCCGTGTGGCAAACGAGCGCATGTAAACACGTGGATTGTCGATGGAATTCATCCGAATACGGTCGCCGAGCAAGGCTCCGCCCGATTTACGCTTGGAGGGGTCAACGGAAATGACAGCCAGTGTTTTGTCAGAAAAATCGTTCAAAAACCGGCGGACAATTTCATCCACCAGCGATGATTTTCCCGAACCACCCGTACCGGTAATGCCAATGACGAGTGTGTGATGTTTTTCGCCTTCTTCTCTACAGGCATCCAGCAAATTTTCTACTTCATCGCGGTTATTTTCCGCTGCCGAAATCAGCCGGGCAATGGAAACTTCATCCCGTCTTTTGATATCGTCGAGCGTAACACGGATATCCTTTCCGGTAGGGAAATCGGCTTTTTCCATCAGGTCGTTAATCATACCCTGCAAGCCCATGTGCATACCGTCGTCAGGAGAATAAATACGCGCGATACCGTATGCTTGCAGCTCTTTAATCTCGTCGGGAAGAATCACGCCTCCCCCACCGCCGAAGATTTTAATGTGGCTGCTGCCTTTCTCCTTTAGCATGTCGTACATGTACTTAAAGAATTCCATGTGCCCCCCCTGATAGGAAGTGATGGCAATAGCCTGAACATCCTCCTGAATGGCGGTGTTTACAATTTCATGGACAGACCGGTTGTGTCCCAAATGGATGACTTCGGCGCCGGTAGCCTGAATAATTCTGCGCATCACATTAATGGCAGCATCGTGGCCGTCGAACAGCGATGCGGCAGTAACAATTCTTATATGATTTTTGGGTTGATAAACTTTTGGAAGCTGCATGTCTTTAATTTTATGAGTCTCGCAAAAATAGGAATTGTTTATGATTATTCTTCACAAACAAAGAGAAAATACATGGTAAACAGCATTATTGTCTTCAGAACAAAATAACATCAAAAAGATGCATTCTTGGAAGATAGATAATCATGTTTAAAAAAAATTAGTACGCATGCGTAATATTTATATTCATTCTTAATTAAAAATAGTGTAAAATTGTACTCCTGTTTTCTTGAGATAGAAGTTGTTTAAAATCAAATGGGATTTTGTAGATTTTGGCTTGACTTTAAACAACTTCATAAATTAAAATACAATCATCATGGTTAAACAAATTGTTTTTTCAATTGCTTTACTCATTACGCTGGGTGTTTTTGCTTACAGTATTCAACGGTATTTCAGATATTTTAAATTCACAAAAAAGAAACCGCTTGGCCATCTGTGGGCTCGTTTGTGGAAAACCATTGAGATTGCCGGGTTTCAGACAAAAATTTTCCGCCGTCCGATCATTGGACTGGTACATGCCTCGATGTTCTGGGGCTTTATGATTATCATTTTCGGCAGTATCGAAATGGTTTTTGATGGTCTTCTCAGAACAGAAAAAATATTTAGCTGTCTTGGTTGGTTCTACAACTTTCTGATGGGCAGCGGTGATATTTTCGCGCTGATTATTGCCATTGCCATGATTATCTTCATTGCCCGCCGGGTGATCTTCCATGTCAAAAGATTTTCAGGGATAGAGATGAAACCGGTATCCGAATATGATGCACTTCTCGCACTGGCAATTATCTTTTTATTGATGATTTCGCTCATGGGAATGAATACGTTTTATTATCTCTGGGCTCAAAAAACAGGTGAACCTATGGCTGGCGCTTATCCCATAGCACAGCATTTGTGGGCTCCTTTGTTCTCCAATGTAACACCGCAACAAGCCTGGTTTTGGTATCAGTTTAACTGGTGGTTTCATATTTTGTCAATTTTCGTTTTTGCCAACATTCTGCCTTATTCCAAACACTTTCATGTGTTTATGTCGATTCCGAATGTATTTGTCAGCCGGTTGGAACCGCTCGGATATATTGAGAATATGGAAAACATTACCAAAGAGGTGAAGATGATGCTTGACCCTAATGCTACTTTTGATGAAACGGAAGAAGAAGAGGGCGAACCGGAGCGTTTCGGCGCTTTGGATGTGGACGATTTGGAATGGACCAGTTATTTTAATTCGCTGGCTTGTACCGAATGCGGGCGTTGTACATCGGTGTGTCCTGCTAACATTACCGGGAAGCTGCTTTCTCCGCGTAAGGTCATGATGAACACCCGCGCCCGCATGAAGGAAAAAGGACCGGGTCTTTTGAAAGAAGGAAAAGCTTATGATGACGGTAAACATTTGGTATTTGATTATCTTACCGAAGAGGAGTTGTGGGCTTGTACTATGTGCAATGCCTGCGCCCAGGAGTGCCCCGTTGAGATTAACCAGCCTTCCATAATCCTCGAAGCACGTCGTTATCTTGTGATGGAAGAGTCAAAAGCACCCTCCGGCTTGAATACTGTTTTCACCAACATTGAAAACAACGGTGCTCCCTGGCAATTTTCGTCCGAAGACCGTTTGTTGTGGGCCGAAGGATTAGATGTGCCGGTTATGGCCGATAAATTTGCCAACAACGAGAAACCTGAGTACCTCCTCTGGGTAGGTTCATCCGGCGCTTTTGATGACCGTTATAAAAAAGTGATGCAGGCTTTTGTCAAAATTCTGAATTACCTCAAAGTGGACTTTGCCGTTTTGGGTACCGAAGAGTCCGACAGTGGTGATATTGTACGGCGGGCAGGAAACGAAATGCTTTTCCAGATGCAGGCTTTGACCAATATTGAAGTGCTGAACGGGTATGAAGTGAAGAAAATCGTTACCTGCGACCCGCACGATTTCAACACATTGAAGAATGAATATCCCGACTTTGGCGGAAATTATGAGGTGGTGCATCATACACAATTTCTCAAGAAATTCCTCGACGAAGGAAAAATAAAAATTGACAATGACAAGTTTGCCGGCAGCACCATTACTTATCACGATCCCTGTTATCTCGGGCGTGCCAATGGGGAGTATGATGCTCCGCGCAAGGTACTGAAAGCCATTCCATCCGTAAAGGTGGAAATGGAAAAAAACCGCAGTTTTGCCATGTGTTGCGGCGCCGGTGGCGGACAGATGTTTAAAGAAGCTGAAAAGGGTGAAAAAGAGGTCTTTATCGACCGTACGGAACAGGCGCTTGAAACGGGAGCCGACATCATTTGTACGGCCTGCCCGTTTTGTATGACTATGCTCACCGATGGCTTAAAATACAAAAACAAAGAAGAAGAGGTGAAAAATTATGACATCGCCGAACTGGTGAGCATTGGTTTGAGATTATAAAACAAAATCGAGATAATTGCCCGGATGAATGATTTCAAAGCCGGTGCTTCCATATTTTTTTACAAAATCGTTGGGAATGCCGGCTTTTGTTTTTTTCCATTTAAACTCGAAAGCTTTTAATTTTCCGTTTTTTTCTTCCAGCAAATCAATTTCACGGCCATTGTAATTGCGCCAAAAAAAACGATTGTAAAACACCTCTTCATAATGTAGCTTTTTTATTCGCTCCGCCATGATAAAATTTTCCCATAATGCACCTGCATCACTTCTGTCGCTCAGCGCATTCATCTGTAAAATCACAGCATTTCTAATCCCGTTATCATAAAAATAATACTTGTTCTTTTTAGCTATTTCTTTCCTGAGATTACTGCTGTACGAGCCTAAATGATAGACAATGAATGATTTTTCCAGCAGATCAATATATCGTCTGACTGTTCTGACATTCATGGACAACTGGCTGCCAAGTTCATTTAAGGAAACCAGATTCCCAACTTCAGGCACTTCAAACTTTAAGTACTTCTACAAAGGAATATTCCCGTGTTTTTTCGGTGGATTACTTTCCGATTTATTGGCGATCATTTCCAGCGCCTGAATCAATTTTTTCCGTGTATTGCGGGGATAAATAATCTCGTCGATATAGCCCACTTCGGCAGCTTTGAAAGGACTGGCAAAGTTGTCGCGGTATTCCTGCACTTTTGCTTTTCTTTCTTCGGGACTCAGATGTTTGAAAATGATATTCACCGCTCCTTCGGGACCCATCACGGCGATTTCGGCAGTGGGGTAAGCGAAGTTCACATCGGTACCAATGTGCTTTGACGACATCACGTCATAAGCGCCACCATAAGCTTTTCGTGTAATTACTGTAATTTTAGGAACGGTCGCCTCCGCAAAAGCGTACAATAGCTTGGCTCCGTGTTTTATAATGCCGCCGAATTCCTGGGTCGTTCCGGGCAGGAAACCGGGTACATCTTCAAAAGTAATCAAGGGAATGTTGAAAGCATCGCAAAAGCGTACAAAACGGGCGGCTTTGATGGAGCTGGCGATGTCGAGGACGCCGGCCAGCACCTGAGGCTGGTTAGCCACAATACCCACCGAACGGCCATCAATACGGGCAAAGCCCACAATAATATTTTGAGCATAATGGGGTTGCACCTCCAGAAAATGCTTTGTGTCCACTACCGAAAGAATAATCTCTTTCATGTCGTAAGGTTTGTTGGGGTCGGCGGGAACAATGGTGTCTAATTTCGGGATTTCGCGGTTGGGGTCTTCGGCGCAGGACTTGCGGGGCGGGTCTTCCATATTGTTCAACGGAAGGAATCCCATAAGCTCGCGAATCATCATCATGGCCTGTTCATCATCGTCAGCCATAAAATGGGCTACACCGCTTTTTTTGTTGTGCGTCATGGCGCCGCCCAGCTCTTCTTTGGTAACTGCTTCGTGGGTTACTGCTTTAATCACATCCGGACCGGTAACAAACATGTAAGAAGTCTCTTTCACCATCATGATAAAATCGGTGATGGCAGGCGAATACACGGCGCCGCCGGCGCAGGGTCCCAGCACAGCAGAAATTTGAGGAATAACCCCCGAACTGCGAACGTTACGGTAAAAAATATCGGCATAGCCGGCAAGACTTTCAACACCTTCCTGAATACGTGCGCCACCGGAATCATTCAGTCCAATGACCGGCGCTCCCATTTTCATGGCCAAATCCATGACTTTAATAATTTTGTTGGCATTAGCCCGGCTTAGCGAACCGCCGAAAACGGTAAAATCCTGGGCAAAGACATACATCAGCCGACCGTCAATTTTGCCATAGCCGGATACTACGCCATCGCCGAGAATTTTGTTGTCCTGCATCCCGAAATCCGTGGACGTGTGGGTGACAAATTTATCGATTTCCACAAAAGTCCCCGGGTCTAAAAGAACGCTAATACGCTCACGGG
>CAJVXP010000031.1 GCA_913009685.1 uncultured Bacteroidota bacterium | reverse complement strand
CCAAACAAGACCGGTCATCCGGAAACATGTCCGTAAACTCTAAAATATTTTCTCCTTCAAACTTCATAATGATTAGATTTTAATCAAACTTAGGCTTACAAGATAAGAAATTATTTGAACACCTCAAAACATTTTTTTATGGAAAGATTTGGCATTTTTAAAAAAACATTTACCTTTGTAGCCAATATCATCCTTTGATTATTCGTTTTAAAAAGCCTGCACTAAATGAAAAAACATACATTTTTTGATTTTAAGTTTATTTTTCTGATTGGTTTGGCAAGCCTGTTTTTGGTCTCCTGTGTTCCGCAAAAAAAGATACTTTACATGCAGGTTAAAAGTATGTCTGACACTTTGTCATCGTTTAAAAACCAACGTAAAATCAACTACCGTGTTCAGCCCGGAGATAACCTGTATATCCGTGTTGTCAGCATGGACGAAAAAACAAACCTTTTCCTTAACTCCATGGGAGGCGGACAATATTCGCAAAATGTTAGTAGTGATGCTTCCGTTTATCTCAACAGTTACATGGTTTCGACAAACGGTATAATTCAGTTCCCACTTACCGGTAATGTTTACGTGAAAAACCTGACGGTAGCCCAGGTAATAGATACTATTCAGAAGAAGCTAAGTCAGTATTTGAAAGAGTCTATCGTTATTGTCAAGCTGGTTAATTTCAACATTACCCTGCTGGGCGAGGTAAGAAGACCCGGGCAATACAAAATTTATCAGAACAACATCAATCTTTTTGAAGCAGTTTCCATGGCCGGCGACCTGTCCGATTTTGCCAAAAGAAGCGATGTAACCATTATCCGGCAATCAAAAGGAGGCTCAAAAGTTTACCATGTTGATATGACAAAAAAAGATATATTGTCTTCTCCCTATTTTTATTTGAAGCCCAACGACATTGTATATGTTCCGCCTTTAAAAGGTAAACAATTTTCGTTTGCCACCTTTCCTTACGGCGTAGTGTTCAGTGCCCTTTCAACAACACTGCTTCTTATCAACTTCTTTAAAAAACCTTAAACAAAACAATCTTGGAAAATTTTGATAACATACAACAACAGGAAGAAAATATAGACGTTAAAACGTTGTACTATAAACTCTCCCGTCACTGGTTCCTGTTTGGGGTTTCTATACTTATTGCCATTACCATTGCTTTTCTGTATAACAAATACACCAATCCTGAATATGAAGTCCATTCCACCGTTTTGGTGAACGACAGCAAATCGAAGATGGACCCATCGGCATTACTGGGAATAGGATTTGCAAATGACAAGCAAAATCTGGAGAACGAAATTGGAAAATTGAGTTCCTTTTCGCTGGCTTATCAGTCGGTTCAAAAATTGCCCTTTCAGGTATCCTATTTTGGGGAAAATAGCTTGATGAAATCCATCCAGAAACTACATATTGATGCCTCTTATTTTGAAAGAAAACAGATGATGACAACAGAGTTGTATAGAACAGCTCCATTTGAAATTGTATATGATACCACAGTCCCACAGGCTGTGGGATTAAGATATTATCTGAAGTTTCTAAATAAAAATGAATATGAAATAGAGGCAGAGGGGGAGCATATTTATAAATATAATTATTCCACAAAGCGGTTTGTAAAAGGGGAAATAGAAAAAGTGATTTACAAAGGAAAGTTTCGTTTTGGCCAGGAAGTCAAATCCAAGTATAATACTTTTAAAGTGCTCCTGAACAGAAACTTCAATCCTGAAAAGGATTTTGGCAGGCTTTATCAGTTTCTCTTTAATGATTATATTTCGCTGACAAAGCATTATATGGCAATTAAGATTGAGCCCATAAACAGGGAGGCTTCAATTCTGAAACTGACCCTGAAATCGAGCTCTTTACCCAAGGCTGTGGATTATCTAAACATGATGACCCAGCAGTATCTGGACAGAAATCTGGAGATGAAGAACAGAATTGCCGAAAATACCATTAAATTTATCAACGGGCAGCTGAGCATTATCTCGGACACATTAAGTTCGGCAGAGATGAACCTCCAAAGATTCCGGTCTAAAAAAGAGGTTATGGATATCTCTTTTCAGTCGCAACAGGTTTTTCAGTACATGGGTGATATGGAAAAACAAAGAGCCGAGCTTTTGGTGAAATCCCAATATTATAATAACCTGAAAGATTATATAAAAAAGAATGAAACCAATCTGAACAACCTTGTTGCTCCTTCAGCTATGGGTATTGAAGATCCTGCATTGAACGCGCTGGTAGCCCAGCTGATAGAATTATTCAATAAAAAAGCAGGAGTATTGCTGTACTCAACAGAAAAAAGCCCATCAGTTATCACGATTAACAGCCAGATATTGAGTACCAAACGTGCTATTGTAGAAAATGTTACCAATATTATTAAGAATTCCAATGAAGCTATTGCCGACATCAACAGGCAAATTAGAAAAATCAGTTTACGACTTAACGAATTGCCGGTAACCCAAAGACAGCTTTTCAACTTTGAGCGGAAATTTAAGCTGGCAGATAATATCTATACGTTCTTACTGGAAAAGCGGTCAGATGCGCAGATTACCAAAGCTTCCAATATGCCGGATAATCAAATTATCGACAAGGCACGTACTGATTTTAGTAACGTGCCTGTTTTCCCCAAAAAATCGATGAATTACCTCATTGCGCTGATTCTGGGGATAGCTTTCCCGTTAGCTTATGTCTTTGGTAAAGATTATATGAATGACAAAATTGTTGAGCGTAAAGATGTGGAAAAAAACACAAAGTTCCCCATCATCGGTCAGTTGTTACACAGCAACAAAGATACTCAGCTGGTGGTAGCCCATTACCCCAAGTCCAGTATCTCCGAGTCTTTCCGCTCGTTGCGTACCAATATTCAATACCTTGTTCGTGGTAAAATGCCGGTAACCATAATGGTTACTGCCGACTTGTCCAGTGCCGGTAAAACATTTGTTTCCATGAACCTCGCCAGTGTGTATGCCCAATATGGAAAGAAAACTGTTTTGTTAGGATTCGACCTTCGTAAACCAAAAATTTACCAGGACTTTAAACTGAATAACGACAAAGGAATTACCTCTTATTTAATTGGAAAAGACAGTTTGGATGATATTATCCAGCCTTCCGGTGTGATTGACCATTTGGACGTTATTATGGCCGGCCCCGTCCCTCCAAACCCGGCTGAACTGATTGCTTCAGACCAGAATGCTGTTCTTTTTGAAGAACTGAAAAAACGTTACGACTATATTCTTATTGATACGCCACCAGTTGGCTTAGTTACAGATGCATTCCTGCTGATGCCTTACACTGATGTGAATATTTATCTCGTGCGTCAGAACTATACCAATAAACGGATTTTTGGTGCGCTTAGCAAAGACATTGAAGAGCGCGGCATGAAGATGAGTGTTGTAATTAACGACATTAATATGGAGGGAGGCGGTTATGGTTACGGTTATGGCTACGGCTACGGCTACGGATATGGCTATGGTAAGCAAGGCAGCGGATATTATACCGATGACAGCCCAAGAAAGAAAAACAGCTTTTTCAGAAGACTAATAAATAAAGTTTAATTTTCTTCCCGGCTTTAAAAGCCGGGATTTTTTCCCCCTACCTGGTTCCTTTAAAATAACGGTTGGAAATTTTGCATCTTTGCAGAAATTTAAAACTATTTCCATGTCGAAAAATTTTGCGTTAATAGGCGCTGCCGGATACGTCGCCCCGAGGCACATGAGAGCCATTAAAGAAACCGGAAATGAACTGGTCGCCGTATTAGACCCGTTCGATAGTGTAGGAATCATTGACTCCTTTTTTCCGAAGGCAGATTTTTTTACCGAACCCGAACGTTTCGACCGCCATCTCGACAAACTACGACGGAAAGTATCGGGAAAAGTGGATTATGTCAGTATCTGTTCGCCCAATTACCTGCACGATGCACACATTCGGCTGGCTCTGCGAAATAAAGCCCATGCAATTTGTGAAAAACCGCTGGTATTGAACCCCTGGAACCTTGACGGGCTGGAGGAGATAGAAAAAGAAAACGGAAAAAAGATTTTCAACATCCTTCAACTACGACTCCACCCTTCCATTATTGCTTTGAAAAATCAAATCGCTTCACAGCCGGGAGATAAAATGTATGACATTGATTTAACCTACATTACTTCGCGGGGTAAGTGGTATTTTTATTCATGGAAAGGCAATGTGGCCAAATCAGGAGGTGTGGCTACTAATATCGGCATCCATTTCTTTGACATGCTCAGCTGGATATTTGGCGAAGTACAGGACAATAAAGTCCATGTGTATCAGAAAGATAAAGCTGCCGGATTTTTACAACTAAAACAGGCACGGGTGCGTTGGTTCTTAAGCCTCGACCGTAACGACCTGCCCCAAAAAGCTGTGGAAAACGGACTCCCGACCTATCGCTCCATCACGGTAAACGGTGAAGAGATAGAATTTAGTGGCGGTTTTACCGATCTGCATACGGAAAGCTACCGGCATATCCTTGCCGGCAAAGGCTTTGGTATAAAAGAAGCCCGCAACAGCATCGAAATCGTTCATAATATTCGTACGCAAAAGCCGTTAGGTCTTACGGGCGATTATCATCCGTTTCTAAAAAATAGTTAATCCGATATAAGTCTTATAAAAAAACAGATATTATATCAAAAACTAAAAACCATCCCAACATGAAAAATGTCTTTACCCTCGTATGGTTCCTTCTGCTGTCAGGCAGTTTGCTAAGTCAAAATGCAGAAATAAAAATTCCGGATTCTTACAGTAACATTATCCGAAAAGGAGAAAGCCTCTATTTTAAGAATCCGGTAAACGGCCGGCTGGCACCGCAGAAAGAGGCCCATCCTTTTGAACAAATCCAAAACCTTGCCGTTATGCCCACCGGAACAAAAACCGGAATAGCTTTTGATTTTAAAAATTCCTCCTTTACCGGAACCATCTATTATGGTCTGTTTTCTTCACATCTGCAGAAATACGCGTATCCGGTTTACTTTAAAAAATCAGCTGTCATAAAAAACGGAAAAGCTGAAATAAACCTGAAAGAAACTGCCGGCCGTTATGATATTGCCGGATGGGAAAAAACCGGACACATGAAACTGGGTTACCGCATTGTCAATGCTCAGGGAGTCATTCTGTACGATGGGAAAATAAACATCAAAGGAAAAGGCCCTTTTGCCCCGGATTTAACTATAACCGAAGGCCCGCTGGTGAATATGCTTTCCGAAAATGGCGCTGTTATTTCTTTTGAAACAAACAAACTTTGCCAGCCTGATATTGTGGTTAACGACAAAAAATATAACACCCCCTCAGAAACCGGTTTGCATCACGAAATAAAACTTTCGGGTATGGAAGCTGATAAAAGCTACCGGTACACAGTACATTACGGCGATTACTCCGAAAGATATACTTTTAAGACAGCCCCAAAAGAAGGCAGCCGGACGGCTTTTACCTTTGCTTATGCCAGCGATTCGCGTAAAGCAAACGGCGGCGGCGAAAGAGATATTTACGGGGTGAATGCCTACATTTTGAAACGAATGGCTGTGCTGGCAGCCAAAGAAAAGGCCGTTTTTATGCAGTTTACCGGCGACCTTATAAACGGTTACTCGTCCTCCATTGGTCAGCAGCGCCTGGAGTATGCCAACTGGAAAAATACGGTGGAGCCTTACTGGCATTATATGCCTTTTGTTATTGCCCCCGGAAATCACGAAGTATTTTTAAAAGTCTTTGATAATGGAAGCCATTATGGAATATCGGTAGATGATTTTCCTTTTGACAAAGTTTCGGCAGAGAAAGTTTTTGCCGATGAATTTGTCAATCCTGAAAACGGCCCCACCACCGAGGATGGCACTTATTACGATCCTGACAGGAAAACTACCGATTTCCCTTCCTACAAAGAGACGGCCTATTACTATGTTTACGATAACATAGCCATGGTGATTTTGAATTCCAATTACTGGTACACCCCGAACGTAAGACAGATTCCTCTGACCGGAGGGAACCCGCATGCGTACATCATGGATAATCAGCTGAAATGGTTGAAAAACACCCTCTCAAAACTACAAAACGACAGCAGAATCGATCATATCTTTGTTACTCTCCACACACCCGCTTTCCCAAATGCCGGACACGGAGGAGATGATATGTGGTACCATGGAAATAATCAAATCAGACCCTGGGTAGATGGGAAACCCGTGAAAAAGGGGATTATTGAGCGCCGCGATCAGTTTCTAAATTTGCTCATAAACAAAACACCAAAAGTACTGGCATTGTTGTGTGGCGATGAACACAACTATACACGCATGCTTATCAATGACAAAACACCACGTTATCCGAAAAATTATAAGGAGCCGGAGGTTAAGCTGAACCGTGGCTTATGGCAAATAACCAACGGCTCGGCCGGCGCCCCTTATTATGGCTTGCAAAAAATGCCCTGGACCAATTTTGTGAAGAAATACACTACACAGCATGCTTTAATGCTTTTTGATGTGGATGGAAAGAAGGTTACACTTCGCGTTATCAACCCCGATACTTTTGAAAAAATTGAAACGGTGGTACTTACAAAATAATCCAAAGTAAGGCCATGGTTTAAAGGGACTTAGGTGTCTCTTTTCAATTTTTTAACAGGTTTTGCATTCTGCTTCAGGATATTCATAGAGATGTAAATTTCAATGTAAGTGCTGCGTAAGTGCCTGTTTCTGAATCCGCTATACCGGTATCCGAATGATTTTTCCAAAAAAAAGAAGCCCGGATTATTCGTATTGTTTAAATATATTACTTTTGCAGCGCATTTTTTAAAAATGAGAATAAACAAAATTTAAATTTTTGAATATGGCCAAAAACCTTGTGATTGTCGAGTCCCCTGCCAAAGCCAAAACCATCGAAGGTTTCCTCGGGAAAGATTATACCGTTAAATCCAGCCTGGGGCACGTGATGGATTTAGACTCCAAAAAGCTCAGTGTAGATGTGGAAAACGACTTTGAGCCTCAATACGAAATCAGTCCGGACAAGAAAAAGCTTATCAGTGAGCTGAAAAAGATGGCCAAAGCAGCGGAAACCGTCTGGCTGGCATCTGATGAAGACCGTGAGGGAGAAGCTATTTCGTGGCATCTTTTTAATGCACTCAAGCTGAAAGAGGAAAACAGCAAACGAATAGTTTTTCACGAGATTACCAAAACGGCTATTTTAAAGGCCATTGAGAATCCAAGAAGTATCGATAAAAATCTTGTTTCGGCTCAGCAGGCCCGCCGGGTGCTGGATCGCCTCGTAGGTTATGAGCTTTCTCCTTTGTTGTGGCGAAAAGTGAAACCTTCGCTTTCTGCCGGCCGGGTGCAATCGGTAGCCGTAAGGCTGATTGTGGAAAGAGAAGAAGAAATAAAGAATTTCAAAACCACTTCGGCTTTCCGCACACTTGCCGAATTCAGTTTAAGCGAGGGAAAAGCCACCACGCGGTTTACAGCAGAATATGCGGAACGTTTCAAAACTCTTGAAGAAGCAAAGACGTTTGTTGAAAATCAGGTTGGGGCAACTTTCCAGATTGTTTCTGTGGAGAAAAAGCCCGGGAAAAAATCACCGGCACCACCGTTTACTACCTCCACGCTGCAGCAGGAAGCTTCCCGAAAACTGGGATTCTCTGTTGCCAACACCATGCGTGTGGCACAGCGGCTTTACGAATCGGGGCGTATAACTTACATGAGAACCGATTCAGTGAACTTGTCAGGGCAGGCCATCGCGGCTGCCAAAACTGAAATTGAATCACTTTTTGGTAACGAGTATGTTAAAATTCGCAAATTTACCACACGAAGCAAAGGCGCTCAGGAAGCACACGAAGCCATACGCCCTACTTATCTGAACCAAACTTCCATCAGTGGTACGCGCGAAGAGCAACGGCTCTATGAACTTATCTGGAAAAGAACCATTGCCTCGCAAATGAGTGATGCCGTTCTGGAAAAAACCAACGTAAAAATCAAATCTTCCGGTGCTGACAAAATGTTTGTGGCTAACGGAGAAGTCATCAAATTCGATGGCTTTCTGAAAGTATATCGCGAAAGCGTCGAAGAAAACGGTGATGAAAAACAAGATGTTTCTCTGTTACCACCCATGGCCAAAGGAAATCTGCTGTCCTTGCAGGAGATGAAATCGGTGGAGACTTTTACCAAACATCCTCCCCGTTATACCGAGGCAAGCCTCGTACGAAAAATGGAAGAATTGGGGATTGGGCGACCATCTACTTATGCGCCAACTATTTCCACTATCCAAAAACGCGAGTATGTGGTGAAAGAAAGCCGACCCGGTGAAAAAAGAGACATCAGAAACATTATTCTGAAAAACGGGCAGGTGGAAGAAAAGATCACCAAAGAAAATACCGGCAACGAAAAAGCCAAACTTTTTCCTACGGATATTGGTACTTTGGTGAACCAGTTTTTGCTTCAGCATTTCGATGACATCATCAACTACAATTTTACATCCAATGTGGAAAAGGAATTTGATGAGATAGCCGAAGGTAAAAAAGCGTGGAACAATATCATCAAAGAATTTTATGGGCCTTTTCACGAAAAAGTTCAGGATACCCTGAAAAATTCCGGGAAATTCAGCGGCGAAAAACTGCTCGGGCAGGATCCCGGCACCGGAAAAAACGTGTATGTTAAAATCGGACGTTATGGCGCCATTGCTCAGATTGGCGATACCGATTCGGAAGAAAAACCACGCTTTGCCGGATTACAAAAAGGACAGAGCCTGGAAACAATTACACTGGAAGAAGCACTGAAACTTTTTGAATTTCCCCGCAGTCTCGGTGAATACGAAGAAGCAGAAGTTACCGTAGCCATTGGCCGTTTCGGTCCTTATGTAAAACACAACAAGCTTTTTTATTCCATTAAAAAAGAATACAATCCTGCTTCGGTTACACTGGAAGACGCCATTCAGATTATTGAAGACAAACGGAAAGCGGAAAAAGAAAAACTTATCAAAAGCTACGACAAAGACCCCGATGTGCAAGTGCTGAACGGCCGCTGGGGACCATATCTTGTTATTAAGAAACAAAATTACAAGATCCCCAAAGATATGGAGGCCGCCGCTTTGACACTGGAAGATTGCTACGCCATTGCCAAAGACCCGAAAAACATGCCGAAAAAACGGTATGTAAAAAAGAAAAAGTAAGCTTTTACAACACTTTTTGCAAAAGCTGTCTTTTTGCTAAAATATTCTTCTCATGGCTTGCCGGCACCGGATTAATTGCTATTTTAGTCCCGCATAAGTAAGAGTTAATTATGGACATAGAGATTTATTTTGAGCCGATAAGCCTTGACCTTTCCGCATACGCAGAACAAACCGAGAATTTTTTTGTTGGAAACCTGATTGAACCTTTTGTGAAAACCGGGCATTTTCCCGGTTTGGAAGGTGTTAAAATCGCTTTGGTAGGTGTAAACGAAGACCGAAAATCATTAGAGAATACCGGTTGCGCCGATGGTCCCGATAAAGTGCGCGAACAGCTTTATCCGCTCTTTTCCCACTGGAACAACGTTAAAATAGCCGATTTGGGAAACATCAAGCAGGGAAACACCATTGATGATACCTATTTTGCCGTAAAAGATGCGCTGTCCGTACTCATAAAAAAGGATATTTTACCCATCATTATCGGTGGCAGTCAGGACTTAACCTATGCCAACTACCTTGCCTATGAAAATATTGGTCGCGTCATTAATATTGCTGCCGTTGATCCGATTTTCGACCTTGGACAAGACGAGGAGGACCTTAATGCACATTCCTATCTCAGCCGCATCATCGTGCATCAACCCAATTTTCTTTTTAATTATACCAACATTGGTTTCCAAAGCTATTTTGTAAATCAGGACGCGATGCAGCTGATGAAAAATCTCTTTTTCGACATCAACCGGTTGGGAAACATCCGTGCAAACATTGCCGAAACAGAACCTATGGTGCGCAATGCCGACATGCTTACTTTCGACCTGGCCGCCATTCGTGCGGCGGATGCCCCCGGAAGCTATTATGCCGGCCCCAACGGGTTGAACGGCGAAGAAGCCTGCCGCATTTGCCGATATGCCGGCATGAATGACAAACTCACCAGCATAGGATTTTATGAATTTAATCCCCGATACGACATCCGCAACCAAACCGCACTGCTGACAGCACAAATGATTTGGTATTTTCTGGATGGTTTCGACAACCGGCAACACGATATTCCTGGAAAAAACAGTAAAGATTTTATCCGTTACCGGGTTTTTCTGGAAAATTACAAAGAAGAACTTTTCTTTTTGAAAAGTAAAAAAACCGACCGTTGGTGGATTGAGATTCCCGTAAAAAACAAAACCGGCAAAAAACAATTGAAGAATCCCTATACGCCCTGCTCGTATGCCGACTATCAACAGGCCCTGCAACAGGAAATCCCCGACCGGTGGTGGAAGTTGCAACAGAAACTCATGTAACAACCTGAGTTCAACGTAAATTTAAGTCGCCTATAGAAAAATTATCTATAACCGTAAGCAAGTCTTACGTCGAATTCAGGTTAATATCTCTTTTGACCCGGGAAACAGAGCCTTACTTTTTCAATCTTTCCGGATGGTCTTTTAAAAATCCTGACCAACTGTTATAATTTCCGGATGCGGCTGTTGTATCTCCCTGAAAAAAATGGCAAACAGCGGCAGCAAGACCATCGGTAGCATCCAGCTTTGCCGGCATTTCCGTAAAATTTAAAATTGTCCTGAGCATGCCGGCGACTTGTTCTTTGGAAGCATTACCGTTTCCGGTGATGGCCTGTTTAATTTTTTTTGGTGAATATTCAAAAATTGGCAGGTCTTTATACAAAGCTGCCGCCATGGCAACGCCCTGTGCCCTGCCGAGTTTTAGCATCGACTGGACATTTTTCCCGTAAAACGGCGCTTCGATGGCCAGCTCATCCGGATGATATTCCTCCACCATGGCAAGCGTTCGTTCAAAAATCTTTTTTAATTTTAGCGCATGGTTTTTATACTGCGACAATTTGAGAATACCCATGGTGATCATCCGGATGTCGTTGCCCGACTGATGGATGAGCCCGTAACCCATAATGTTGGTACCGGGGTCAATGCCTAATATTATTCTTTCTTTGGCCAATTGAAACGTTTATGGCAAAATTAAACAAAACATACAACATTCTTATCCGGTTCGCCATTTTGGTGTTCACCTTTTATTTTTTGTACGAGCAGCTTTTTTACAAACATGACTTATCCTCTTTTTTAAAAAGTATTGAGGCGGTAACCCGGTCTAAGAACTTTGTTTTACTGTCAGTTATCGTGGTTTTACTGTTACCGGTGAATCTGTTGCTGGAGAGTCTCAAATGGCAGTACCTGATGCAAAAGTTAGAGCACGTTACCATGGCAGGAGCTTTCAAAGCCATTTTGGCCGGAATTACTGTCAGTGTTTTTCTTCCCAACCGTGTGGGCGACTACCTGGGACGGGTTTTTATCCTGAAAAAAGCCGACCGTTGGCAGGCCACTCTCGCTACCATTCTGGGAAGTATGGCACAACTGCTTACGACCATTCTGTTTGGGTTAACCGCAGTGGTGTTTTTTTTACCCCGGTGGATAAGTCCGGACAGCTCATTGAACCGGTGGGCTTCTGCAGGACTGGTTTTCAGCATCTTTGTTGTTTCAGCTGTTTTGGTCTTTGCCTTCCTGAATTTCAGTGTCTTTTCCGTGCTGTTGAAAAGTATCAGTGGCCGTGCATACAAAAAAATAGCCCGTTATGCGGAAGTATTCTCCTGGTACAACGTTAGAGAACTTTTTTATGTCCTTCTCATCAGCATTATCCGTTATCTTGTTTTCTCGTTACAATTTTTTCTGCTGCTAAGGATTTTTCAAATACACATCGGTTACCTGCACGCCATGATGGTGATTGGATTCATTTATTTACTGATGAGTATTATCCCTACCATTGCACTTTCCGAAATTGGCGTTCGCGGCTCGGTAAGTCTCTATGCTTTCGGACTGTTTTTTGGCATTACCCCCCTGTCAGAAGGGTTGAGCCGTGCGATAGTGGCCGCTTCTTCTGCTCTGTGGCTGCTCAATCTTGCACTTCCCGCATTGTCAGGATTATTTTTTATCTTTAAGCTCCGGTTTTTCCGCAACAATAAAAATCATGAGCACTAAAATTATACTCTTCGTACTTTCCTTTTCGGCAATGCTTTACTTACTGATTATCCTTATTTTCACGTCAGGCTGGCACCGGCTAAAAAGCTTTTCGTTGTCGCACAGACATCAATACACTCCGCTCAGCGTGGTTGTCCCTTTCAGAAATGAAGCTTTCGCATTAAAAACTTTGTTGGAGGCTCTTTTACAACAAACTTATCCGGCTGAGTTATTGGAAATTATACTTGTCAATGACCATTCGGAAGATGACGGTAAGACAATTGCCGAGAAAATTATTACGGAAAATAAAGCGCAAAACATTCGGCTGATTGATTCCGCAGGAAAAGGGAAAAAAGCAGCTTTACGGGAGGGGATAAATGCTGCTGCCGGAACACTTATCGTAACCACTGATGCCGACTGCCTGCCGCACAAAAGCTGGTTAGCGGGAGTTGTGGCCTTATATGAAGAAAAACGTCCCAGGCTTATTCTGGGACCTGTGGTTTACGAAAACGAAACTTCTTTATTACAGAAACTCTTCTCTCTTGATTTTATCAGCCTTGTGGCTTCGGGGGCAGGCTCAGCCGGCGCAGGACTTCCTTTTATGGGTAATGCGGCTAACCTCACTTTTGAAAAGCAGATTTATCTTGAGGCCGAAGCCAATACCATGAAAACCCATTTTGCTTCGGGTGATGATGTTTTCCTGATTCATTATGTCAAACGGAGATTTGGCAGAAAAGCCATTGCTTTCATCAAAAACAAAGAAACCATTATGCACACGCCGCCGCCGACAACACTGAAGGCTTTCCTTGCTCAACGTATTCGATGGGGCTCAAAGGCGAGAGCATACACACAGCCCTGGGCGCTGCTGGTGTCCTTTGCCATTTTTATCTTTAACTTTCTACTGACAGCCATTTTGATTTCCAGCCTGTTTATTCCGTGGTTTCTAATTATTTATGTACTGTTTGTACTGCTTAAATTCTTCATTGATTTGCCTTTGCTATACGCCTTTAGCCGTTTTGCCGGAAAGCGGAAGCTGCTCTCTTTTGTGCTTCCTTTTGAAGCTGTTTACCCGCTTTACATTACTTATGTCGCCATTCGGGGATTATTTCCATTTGAATGGAAAGGAAGAAAACTATCAAAATAAAAAGAAGTTACCGCAGCAACAAAGCCTTTAGGGGAAAGTCCCGGCAAAATTATCCGGGAGAAAGAGGTTTTTATTGCCCGTCCGAAAGTGACTCGCCATTAACAGTTTAGCGAATTTATTTACCCTTACGATTACGGATATGTGAAAAGCGCCGATTCCATCGATGGCGCCGAATTATATTGATTATTATCTTAATTGCTCTTTATCATTCGCTTCGCTTTTAAAGGCGTTTCAAATATATATCGCCATAACCTAAATAGGCAGTTACCGTTGCTTTGTTTAGAATAAATTGTATTTTTGGGAGAAATATAACCTAAAAATTATCATTATGAAAGAAATCTCATCAAAGAAATATTCTGTTCAATTAAGCTTTGAAGAAATCCGGTTACCCCCTAGATATTTTAATATTAGGGAAGAAATGCCCACAAGGGAGAATCGGAGTTTATCAATCTTTTGAACTATTAGTACCAAACGAATTTGAGGTTTTTGAAATTGATGATCTTATTGTCGAAGCTGTTTTTATTAATAATGCGAATCAAGGGTTAAATTTCAACTATGTTTGAAAATCAAAGAGTTAATAAATCGCAGGTTCTTTTTAATATAATTTAAACTGTGTAAAACACTAAGTATCAGGCACCGTTTTCAACCATTGATTCGCATTCTTAATTGATAATGCAATTAAATTTTCAAATGACAATAATAAAGTAATGTTTGGGTGTGAGATTGAGAATCAAAATATTGTATTCTATGTAACAAATAGCGGCCCAAAAATTACAGAAGATGAAAAGGAGAAGATTTTTGATGCGTTTGAAAAGCAAGATGTCTATAATAATAAATTGGTGGCTGGTCTCGGTATTGGTTTGCCTTTAGTAAAAAATCTGTCCGAATTGTTAGGAGGGAAGATTGATTTTGTGACGGATGAAATCCAAACGACATTTTTTTGTACAATCCCAGTAAAAAGGCAAAGCAGTCATCAGGTAATAAAGAGCTCATAAGCAATACGAAAATTTTTACTAAATTTAAAAAAATATAAATTTTAATCAACAATCTGGCAAAGTAGAAAATGAAGGCTTTGAAATCCCGCCCTCCGCATAACCAAACCGTTAGCCCCAGGGCTCATAATACAATAACGAAACAGCCCTCCCCGTAAAAACCATCCCTGACTATCCGTACTCATGTGGGTTTCCAGAAAGAGTACGACATACAGGAAGAATTTTTTCTTACTTTTGACATCAACACCGGTTATCCAATGAAAAAATATCTTTATCTCATTTTCATTTTTTTCCTACTGGGAGCAAAGGGCTTCGCTTTGCCTGAGACAGATGTCGACAGCCTGAATCTCGCCATTCAGAAAATGCCTGAAAACGAAAAACCAGCTGCACTGAAAAATGCTGCCTTCGAATTTTACCGGAAAAATCCTGCTGCAGCTATTGATTTTGCACTGCAGTATGAAAAACTATCGGAACAGGAGGCTTCTGTGGAAGCTAAAATCCTTTTTTTCAAAGAGTTGTCGGGGAAATTTGTGCAGATAAAAGATTATAAACACGCGCTGGTTTTTTATAAAATCGCCGATAGCCTGCAACACAACAGTCGATTACCGGTAAAAGAAATATCAACGAAAAGCACGGGTCTTCCCGCTTCTTTTTATCTGTTTCTCTTTGTATTGCTGGCCGGAATTGCCTCGCTGATTTATCTGTTTCTCTTCACGCAAAAGAGTGTTCGCAAATTAAAACAAACGGAACAGGTAATAAATCGGCTGCAAGAGGAAACAGCCAAAGCCGAGCAGGAAATCAATGAGAAATTGCAGCAGCAAACCGGTGTGTTGCAGCAGGAGCTGGAAACTTTGCGTCTGCAAGAGCTTACGCTAAAAACATCCTTGAAAAAAGTTGAAGAGGCTAATTATCTCCGTAATGCGTTTATTGCTAATCTGGGATTTGATGTGCGTACACCGCTGAGTGGAATTATTGGATTTGCCAATATGCTGGAAACCGAACTGGCCATCATGGAAAATGGTGAACTGTACGAATATGCCGCAAACATTGAAAAGAGCGGCGCCCGACTACTGAAGCTGTTAGACAACGTCATTGATCTCTCCAGCCTTGAATCTAACACCCTGGTGCTAAAGATTAAACCGGTGGCTCTGGACATGATAATAACCAGAGTGTTTGAGCAATATAAAACGGAAGCTAACAACAAAAAACTGATTTTTAAAAGTAAAATCAGTAGTGAGTTAAATACTGCCCTCACAGATGAAAAAGGATTGGAAAAAGCACTGACGCAAATCGTTGACAATGCCATAAAATATACAGAGAAGGGTTTTGTTACTATCTCGGCTTCCTATGCAGAAGAAACAGATACCGATGTTATTGAGGTAAAAGACAACGGACCAGGAATTAGTCCTGATAAACAAAAATATCTTTTTGAACCAGGCCTTTCGAAAGATATTCACAACGAAGGAACAGGAATAGGTTTAAAACTGGCAAAAAAATACATTGAAATGATGAAAGGCAACTTATTTCTTGAGTCAGTTCCCGGAAAAGGGACTACCGTAACCATTCACATACCGTGCAGCGAAAAAGTCATTGTCGAAGAACAGGTAGTCCTAACGGAACCCGTCGGGGAAGTGGAAGTAAGTACCGCTGCCGAACTGGGCGACTTAGATATTTTTGTGGTGGAAGACGACCGTATGAACCGGATAATACTCGAGCAAATGCTTAAGAAGCTGGGAAAAGTAAAGCTCGCAGTGGACGGTGACGACTGCATGGACATCATCACCAAAGAGGCTGCCAACGGACATTTTTACCAGGTCATGCTTTTCGACATCAACCTGCCCGGCGACTGGGATGGCATCAAACTTTTAAAAGTTATTCGCGAAAAGTATACCGAATACCGGAAAATTCCGTTTATCGCACAAACAGCTTATGCCATGTCGGGCGACAAAGAACGCCTGCTGAAAGAGGGTTTCGACAGTTACCTCGCCAAACCCATCGATAAAAATGAACTGATTACCACCATTAAGCAACAGTTGAATATATACGGGTAAAGGGACATCCGGTTGCCCGTATTACTTTAGGGGACTTCTAATAATTACTTTCTTTCAAGAAACAAGGACTGCCTGTATCAGGTTGACAATCAAACCATTTCATTTATTCTCCATTGATGAAAGGAAAAATTAGAAAAACCGGACTAATCGTTTTCCCGGACAGTACTTTCTTTTTGTAGTAACCTGAATTCGACGTAAGCAAGTCTTACGTCGAACTCAGGTTAGTGCTTTTCCGGTATCGTCTTTCTCAATCATCCTTAAAAAAGTAGGCAATGCAATAAGCAGCACGGGAAGTGCCATCAGGAAACCTCCAATGACCGAAATTGCCAACGGTTGGTGCATTTGTGCTCCGGTACCAATCCCCATAGCAAGGGGCAGCAGGGCAAAAATGGCTGCCAAAGCCGTCATTAAGTTGGGCCGTAAACGGATAGAAATGGAATTAATAATAGAATCATCCACCGAAAGACCTTTTTTACGCTCCTCGTTATACTGCAGATAGGTAAAGATGGAGGCCTCCCCCACAATTCCCACGATCATGATAATGCCAACATAACTACCCACATTCAACGGGATATGTAAAAAATAAAGCAACAAAGCGCTTCCGGTAGGTCCGAGCAGCGTTAAAAAAATAATGAGGAGCGCCACGCGTAGTTTCCTGAAAAGGAATAAAATAACGGTAAACACCAGCAAAGCAGCAAGAAACAGGATAAGCTCCAGTTCGTGAAAAGCCTGCTGCTGTTGCTGATAAGCACCTCCGTATTCAATGGTGTAACCCGGTGGCAGATGAATATGCTCGCGGATGGTTTTTTGAATAGCTCTTAACGTACTTCCCAAATCGCGGTTGTTGAGGCGGGCTGTAACATAGCCAACTTTTTTCAGGTTTTCGCGGTCTATCTCGGCTACACCTTTCAGGGTACGCACAGTGGCCAACCCTTTCATGGGAACCAGCCTCCCGTTGGGGAGAAACAGCTTCCCTTTTTCTAAAGCTCTGATGCCGATACTGTCTCTGTCGGGATATATCATTCGAATATTGGTAAACTGCATGGGATCCTGAATAGCGCCCACAACAGAGCCATCGGTACGCGTTTGCATCTGAAACTGAAGCGCTTGCGGAGTAAGGTGGTATTGCTTCAACCGGGCGGTTTGCGGAACAACCTGAATCTCAGGACCTGCAATCACAATACCATCAAAAACATCCGCTGTACCCCGGACTTTTTTTATCAGGGCCGCGATTTTCTTTGAATAGTTATGAATGGTTTTTTCATTGTCTCCAAATATTTTGACATCGATAGGTTGTACCGAACTCATTAAATCACCGAGCATATCCGTAATCACCTGTCCGAAGTCAACCCTTAATCCGGGAACAGCTTTTTCCACTCTTTTCCGGATTTCATCGCTCACCTCGGTTGTGGTACGCTTTCTTTTCTTTTTTAGCTGGATTAAATAGTCCCCGGTGTTGGGTTCGGTAATAAAAAATCCCATTTCCGTCCCTGTCCGTCGCGAATAGGACTCCACCTCAGGAATTGTCGCCAGGATATCATCGATTTTTCCCAGCATTATTTCCGTTTCTTTCAGCGTTGTCCCGGGCGGACTAACAAAATCGAGCACAATAGAGCCTTCGTCCATTTTGGGAAGGAAACCTGAAGGGAGATTTGGAAAAATAAAATACATGGTTGTTAGTGAAGCCAAAACCAAAATAACACTGATGATGGGTCTGTGAATAACATATCCAACCCAGTTTCGTTTTTTTAAAACGGTGGATTTATGATGTTTTTGGTGCATTTTCGGAAAAAGGACGAGATAAAATACCGGAAGTCCGATCCATGTAATAAAAAAAGATGCCGTCAGCGTAATCATCATGGTCTGTGTCATGATGTTGAAATAAGCACCGGCTACTCCGGACATAATCCCGAAGGGTAAAAAGATGACAATGGTGGAAAGTGAAGAGCCTACCATGGCCGGAAACAAATATTTGATGGCTTTGGGAACGACTTTTTTGAAATCATCGTCCGGATTTTCCTCATGTGTCCGGTGTATCTGCTCCACAATCACTACCGAATCATCAATTACCAGGGCGATGGCCGCCGCTATGGCTCCCAGCGTCATAATATTAAAATCAAAGCCAAAAGCATGAAGAATAACAAGGGAAAAAGCCAGCGATAACGGTACGCTAAGCAAAATGATAAAACCGCTTTTTAGTGAACGCAAAAAGACAATGGTTACAACAATGGCGAGCAGCAATCCAATCCAAAGTACATCACGGATACTTTTGATAGCATCTCCCACAAATGATGATTGATTGTAGTAGGGCCTGATAATGACTCCTTTCGGTAAGATATGATCGTTCAGCTCTTTAATCCTTTTCTGAACCTTCTCGTTAATAACCATCAGGTTGGCTTCAGGTTGTTTCATCACGGCAATAAGGGGCACGTTTTTGCCGTTAGCTTTAATACGCACGTATTGTCGCTGTTCGCCAATTTGTACTTTGGCAAAATCTTTCACCCGGATAACGCCTTTTGAAGTGCTTTTTATTACCGTGTTTTTAAGCGCCCTGAGATTTTTAATATTGGCATTGGTTAAACTTAAATACAACCTCCGGTAGTCGTCCACGTACCCGTTGGAGCGAATAAAATTCGTTTGCATGAGTACATTTTTCACCATTTGCGGGGTGACTCCCAACCGGCTCATCTTTTCAACATTCAGCAGCAGCTGGTACTCTTTAATTTTCCCGCCCATGATATCCACCTCTCTGACACCGCTGATTTGCTCCAGGAAAGGCTTCACGGTATAAATTGCCAGCATTCTCAATTCTACCGGACTTTTGTCTCCTTCAAGGGAATAGCCTTCCACCGGCAAAATGGAAGGGTTCATTTTTTCTATATGTATCTGTATTCCGGGAGGAAGAAGGTTTCTGATTTCTGCAATACGTGCATTTATCTGCTGTTTGGCAAGATTGATGTTGGCATTCCAATTGTAAAATGCCGAAATTTCGCAACTTCCTCTTGAGGTGATACTTTTGAGCAAAGTCAGGTTTTCGCTTTTTTTAATGGCTTCTTCCAGGGGGCGGGTAACCGTAATCAGCATTTTTCCCACCGGCTGCTGCCCGTTGTCCGCGATAACTTTGATTTTCGGGAAGGTTACATTGGGGAAAAGTTCCGTTTTCATCTTACTGTAAGAATAAGCGCCGGCCAGCGCAACAATTACCATCAGGACAAAAAGCGGACTTTTTAATTTATTGTAAAAGTTATACATGTTCGTATGCCTTATTTTGCAATTTTAACATAAGCGGTATCCGGCAGACCGTAAACACCTTCTGTGATCACCCTGTCGGTTATCCCAACCCGGTCTGAAAGGATTTGTATCTGTTTTTTTCCCTGCCATCCAAGGGTTACCGGAATTTTAATGGCAGTGGTGTCGTTAGCCATCTTCATAATCCAAAATGAGGTTTCCTCTTCGTTGGTCAGAATGGCTTTTCTCGGTAGAAAGATGCCATCTCTGATTTCTTTCACCTTAAATTTCACCAAAAGGTTCATCCCGCCTGCAATTTTTAATTTCGGAGGCAAAGGCACCACATAAGGCTGTGTCTGGGTGATGTTGTCGGCAAGAAAAAGTTGCTTCTGAAAATAGGAAGAGACATTGTACTTTCCGGGAATTTCCACTGTGCAGGGACTATTTTCTTTAATGAAAGAGACTTCAGAAAAGGGGACATAAGTAACTGCTGCCAGGGAATTTTCATTAAATGCAGTGGCCAGCAAACTTCCCGGCTGTACATAATCTCCTTCCTGTACCAATACCTGATTGGTGAAAGCGAGCTGGTCAGAAAAAATGGTGTCGCGGCTGTTGATCAGATTGTCTGACAGAGCGCCGGCTCCTTCCAAAGCAGACATTTCCATAGGTTTAACGATAAACAGCGGCTGGTGGATTTTGATTTCATCTCCCGGACTGACGAAAACAGTGGTAACAATACCGGAAGTTCTGGCTCTGAAGTTAACCGATTGAAGGTAGCGGCTGACAGCCTGAAACGTAGTATAGATGGTCTTACTCTCCTTAACGGGAGTTGTGACCGTGACATTAGGAAGGGGCAGCCGGAGCGCTGACGCATCACTTTTTCCGGGGTTTTGTTTACAACCTGTGGCAACAAATAATGCTGCCGCTATCCATAAAATATTCCACCTGATAAATCTGTTCATCTTTCCGGATTGTTTAATGATTCCAATAATTATATTCATTAATTAATTTGTACAACTTTATTTCCTGCAAACTGTACGAGAGTTTTAAATCGTTGTAATTTCTCAAAGCCATTAAAAAACCGGTAACCGGCACCTGCCCTTTTTGTACTTCAACTTTGTATAAAGCAATTAAATTTTGGTAATTTTGCTTCAGCTTACCTTGTTTTTGCAAATTATCTCTCGCTTCTGCAATGGCTTTTAATAAAGCGGAACGTTGCATTCGGATATTTCTGTTCTTTATTTTTTTGAGCAACTGTGCCTGATCAATCCGCACCAGACTTTGTTCCCTGCTGACCTGTTTTTGTTTACCATCAAACAAGGTATAGGAGAGCCGGATACCCGCCGATAGTCCGAACTTTTTTTCAATTCCATTGAGCGAAACGGCATTCAAACCCGCATTGGAATACAACATTACCTTTGGGAGATAGCGGTTGTTAAACAAACGGTTTTGAGCAATAGCGGTCAAACTGTCGTTGATGTAAGGCTCAAGAAATGACGAAACAGATTTTACGGGTTGGGATATTCCCATTTTTTCCACTTTCAGCAATGCAAGTGTGGAATCGGAAATGCCGCAAACACTTTTCATTTGCATAAGCTGTAACCGATAGGCATTGGCAAGGTTTTGCAGCTTTATGGAATCGCCGGAAAGGGTTGTTTTTAACAATTCATAATCCACCAGCCGGTAAAGTCCTTTCCGGGTAAGTTGCTCCATGATTTTCACCTCTCCTGAAAGTAACCGAACACTCTCTTGCTGAGTAAGATATGATAACTGAATACCGAGTGTTGTAAAATACAGACCGGTAACCTGACGGTTTAAATTAAAATAAAAATTTTTCAATAAAAATTTTAATCTGTCAATTTTTTGGTCTTGCAAAAACAAGGCGTTTTGCGTGGATTTTCGGGCAAAAACAGGAATATCCACATTCATCAGTGCTGAGTACAAACCTCCGTTGGTAATACCAATGTCATACCCGATGGCGTCGGGAGAAGGGTTGGCAGTAAACAATGCGCCATTGTTATTGAAATAAGGTGTTAAATTTATATCGGAAGAGATATATCCTTTGGGCGCCTCGTAAAGTGCTTTGATGTTTTTCTTTCCCAATTCCAGTATTCGGATTTGTTTCTGTAACCTGATAATTTGCGGGTTGTTTACGCGGGCGCTGTCAATGTATTCCGATAATCGGGTCTGACCTTGAAGAAGCTGAAAAGGAACAGTTAGCAGAACAAAAACCAGCCAAAGAAAGAAGCATTTCTTCTTTAAAAAAACACTTTCCAATTTTAAAATATTCTGAATCTTTTTTGTCATGAATAACAATTTTATCATAATACCGAATGAAGAGGTCCTGCAAAACCAGGCAAAAATAGTTTTTTTAAAATTTTTGAAATAAAAAAACAGGCATTAGTATTTTGTTCCGGAGAAGGTATTTTATTAGTCTGCTAAAAGAATCCTTTCTCCGACCAAAATGTTAATTCCCCGTGGCCGTTTTTAGAAAAAAATACTTAAAAATCATGAAATCTCCGGGAAATTAATCGTTGTCTTCACCGGCATTTTCCTTACTTAGCAGTTTACCTGCTTTGTCGATGGTAACTTCCAGCTTGCTTTCGCCTTTTTTGATAACGATTTCGTAAGCGCTGCGCTCAGGAGTTTCCGAAAAGGCAACTTCTTTTATTTTATAACCGGAGAACTGGCTATTTAAAACGCTGTCAACATTGGCAGGAAGTGTATTTTCTTCCAGATCGGTTTCCGTTTCTTTCCAGTTACCCTGCAAATCGAAGTTGGCCGACATATCTTTTTCATTGCGTTCAAATTCGGCTTCCCACCGGGTTTTGCCTTCTTTGCCCCAGTCAACTTTTTTAACGGTGGGGAATTTTTTACTAAAAGCGGTTTTTACCGCAGCAGGAACTTTGCTTTGACTGCAGGCAGTAAAACTGATGGCCATAAGCATGGCTGACAAAATCATTACGTACTTTTTCATTTTTTAAGTTTTTTGATGAATAATACGACGAAATTATATCGGAAATCTAAAGGAATCTTTAAGAAGCGGGTTGATCTCCGGCTGGCGATGGACAATCGGAGATTTTAAACCTCTACCTTAAAAAGCTCCGGCGTAGGCAGCATAATTCTTGTATTAATAGAGCGGGATAATCTGCAAACAATGATTTGCTTTTTCAGAAATCTTCCTATTTTTACCCCAAAAAAATATATGCTATGGAAAAACAGATAATATGGCAGGGAAAGCAGGTAAACTATCTTGTTGAAGGCGAAGGAAATCCCATTGTCCTGTTGCACGGTTTTCTGGAAAATATTCATATCTGGGATTCTTTTATTGACTATCTGAAACCAAAGTTTCAGGTGCTGGCTGTCGATTTGCCCGGCTTTGGGAAAACTGCGGTTTTTAGTGAAAATCACAGCATGACGTTCATGGCTGACGTAGTGAAAGCAGCCATGGAAGCCGAAAACATCACAAAAACCATACTCATCGGACACTCCATGGGCGGTTATATATCGCAGGCTTTCGCCAAAAAATTTCCGGAATTTCTTCGGGGTCTGGTGCTCTTTCATTCGCAGGCTGCTGCAGATAATGCCGAGAGCAAAGAAAACCGTACCCGCACCATTGAAATTGTAAAGAAAAACCACAAGGATTTTATTGCAAAATTTATTCCCCTGCTTTTTGCTGAAGAAAATGTAGCTCATTTTGCCCGGGAAATCGACCATCTCAGGCAAATGTCGTTTCAAACCCCGGCACAAGGTGTAACAGCTGCGCTGGCAGGCATGCGCGACCGGGAGGACAATCTTGAGGTGTTGAAAAAAGCAGATTTTCCGGTCTTGTTCGTGGTGGGGAAACAGGATTCCCGTATTCCGTTGGAGAAAATTTTGCCTCAGGTGCCTCTTCCTGCTCATGCAGAAGCTATCATTCTTGACAAAACAGGCCACATGGGCTTTGTGGAAATGCCTGAAAAGATTTTTCCTGCTGTGGAAGACTTCCTGAAAAGATGTTTTGAAGTTTAAAACAGAACCTGTTGAAAAACAAATATTTCCATTTCATTTTTTTGTCACAAACCATTTGGAATTTTATCGTTAAACGCTTATTTTAGCTTTTTTTAAATCAAATCATGGATTACTCCCAAAGTCAAGTAAAGATTTACCGGCAGAAACTTTCCTTTTTACCGGATGAAAGCAGGGTCATTACAAAACTTCTCAATCTGGATAAAGTCAGAATTTATAAAGTCTTCGACCGTGTGCTGAACCATCCCGAAGAGGAAAAGGGCCGAATATTAGACCAGATTATCACTAACTTTGAAAATAAAACAAATTACGAAAATGCTTGGCAAACTTCTTTGCCAGATAATCGTATATTATATATAATAAATGAAATAAAAGAAGAATTAGAAAAATTCCTCAGATCGGAAGAGCACACGTCTGAACTCCAGTCA
>CAJVXP010000030.1 GCA_913009685.1 uncultured Bacteroidota bacterium | reverse complement strand
ACGAAATTATTAAACATCTCGATATCACCATTTATAATGACCTTTCTCTGGAAAACAAACTCCTCATAGGGGCCTACTTCACGCTGGAATACTCAATAGAGTCTGCTGCTTTGTTTAATCCCTCCATCGTTCCTCATCCTTTTCAAACCTCTGCGGATATCGCCAACAACAATTTAAAAGTAATTATTAGTTTTCGGGCTGTGGGTGAAGGACACATGTCGTCCGTTGTATTCCGCAGCGGCTTGCTGGACAAAGATGGAAACATTGAGATGGACAGCCTCAGCCATCTCGTGGAAATGGCCAAGATAATCCATTCTGTAGAATACAGCAAACAGGATTTTATCATGAAGCTTTCGGATATGGGCCATTACAAAGCAGTGGAAGTCATTTTTGATGATTTGCTGGATTCGTTTACCTTTGACGAACTGGATGAAAGCGTAAAACATTTTAAAGAAAAAGGGAGCCTTACCCGAACAGAAGAATCAGCCATTGATACACTGTACTGGATTATCCGGTCCAATTACGAAATTGAATTTAATGACGAATCTGATCTTTCGGAACGTGCTATTTTCCCCCGGTCAACGACGGATATCCGGGCCATTGAAGATGCCCGTTTTGTGGCTTTCAGCAATGGTAATGGTTCTGTTACCTATTATGCTCCTTACACGGCTTACAACGGGATTTCCATCCTTCCGCAGATCATTGAGACCAAAGATTTCTACCGGTTTAGAATCAGCACTATGATCGGGTCGGGTTCACAAAACAAAGGAATGGCGCTTTTCCCCGAAAAAATCAACGGGAAATACGCTGTTATCTCCCGCAACGACAACGAAAACCTTTATATCATGTACAGTGACCGCCTGAATTACTGGGAAAATCCCGTTTTAATACGGGAGCCGAAATTTTTCTGGGAATACATCCAAATCGGAAACAGCGGTTCCCCCATTAAAACCGAAAAAGGCTGGTTATTGCTCACCCATGGCGTAGGGCCTGTACGCACCTATTCCATTGGAGCGCTTTTGCTTGACCTGAAAGATCCTTCAAAGGTGATTGCCGAGCTGAAAGAGCCGCTGCTGGTCCCGAGAGAGAGCGAACGAAACGGATATGTGCCTAACGTGGTTTACGCCTGCGGCGCACTGCTGCACAATGAATGGATTGTCTTACCCTATGCTGCTTCCGATACCCGCTCCGGTATTGTGAAATTTAAATTAAATGACCTGCTGGAACATTTGACGCCGGCTAAAAATTGAAGGGGTTGGCTTAATGGACAAAATTCAGGCTCGAAACCGCTGTATCCCTATTAATCCCGCGCTACGCATAGCCCTCAATGCCGGTTTATGCTAACAGAATTTTTCTGTAAACAGCCAAATAGCCCTCTATCATTTTATCCATGCCAAAGTGCTCCATGGCCCACTGGCGGCAGTTGGAACGGTTGATTTTTTCCACTTCCGGAATGACAGCCACCGCCCCCGCGATATCATTAACCAAAAAGCCGGTTTCCCCGTGCACAATCAGCTCGGTCATGGAACCCCTGCGAAAAGCCACAACGGGCGTGCCGCACATCATGGCTTCGGCCACACTCAGACCGAAAGGTTCTTCAAAACTAACGGGATGTAACAACGCAAAAGCGCCTCCCAGTAACTCATCGCGCCGGGCAGGCCCCGAATTACCCACATAGACAACCATTTTGTCGTCCACAAAAGGTTGCACCTTTGCCTTAAAATATTCTTCATCTTGTATCAGCCCCGAAATAATCAGACGCATCCCGGCTTTCCGGGCAATTTGAATCGCTTCGCAGGTCCCCTTTTCGGGATGTATTCTGCCGAAAAACAACAAATAATTTCCTGTTTCTTCACGAAAGTGAAATTCCTCCGGTTTGATGCCGTTGTACACTGTGGCAACATAATCCAGCTCCGGGCTCCGGTCGGAGTTACTGATGGAGACATAATAAGAGGTGTCGTTATATTTTTTATACACCGGAAGTATCTTCGGAGAAGAAAAACCGTGAATGGTGGTTACCATCGGTGTGGACACCAGCCTGGAATAAGTCAAGGGGAGAAAATCGTAGTTGTTATGCAGGATATCAAAGTTATGTGCCATTTCCATAAAATGAGAAATGTGCAAACACTCGCACACTTTGGCATCCATTTCGGGATGTTCACCGTAAGGTTGGTCACAAACGGCCTCAAGTTTTCCGGCTGTAAGCGAATCGGCCGTAGCAAAAAGGGTAACATCATAACCTCTTTCAACCAATCCTTCGGCAATATTGGAAGCTACCTGTTCCCACGGGCCGTATTTTCGCGGTGGCGTTCGCCAGCATGCCGGTGATAATATGGCTATTTTAATGTTTCGCATGGTTTCATCTTTTCCCGGTAACGTTTTAACTACCTTACGGGATGGCTTTTCTCGTTTTCGTTAAGCAAAGCGCTACCAAATCATCCAATTTGGCCGTACCGGTACACATAACCGTGTCGGCTCCTCCCCAGTAAATCCGTACCGTTCCATCCTCCTCAGGAACGGCAGCACAACTAAACACAACATTGTGCACATAACCTGTAATTTCCCACGGGTCTTCCGGCTGAAGAATCCAGTCGTCGCCTACGCCGATAATTTTGGAAGGATCGTGCAAATCGTGTAGTGCAACGCCCAGCCTGTAAACACTTCCATCCATGGTGGGAAAAACACCGTGATAGATGCTCAGCCATCCTTTTTCGGTTTTTACGGGTGGCGCTCCGGGCCCTATTTTCATTTCGTCCCAATGATACGGCATCGGGTCCATAATCCGTTGCGATTCGCCCCAATACCTCAAATCAGGCGACCAGGAAATCCAAATGCTCCAGGGACTTATCTCCGAATGCGGCCGGTCGAGCCGGGCATAAAGACCGTTAAATTTTTCGGGAAACAGCACCACATTACGGTAGTCAGCCTCTGTGATCATGGAGAAACGTTCCACTGTTTCAAAATCACGGGTTTTTGCCAGGCCAATACGGATACCGTGGGGCGAATAAGCACTATAAGTAATAATGTATTCCCCATCAATGCAGGTAATCCGCGGATCTTCAATGCTCCACGATTCATATTCGCTGTACGGACTTTTGCCATCCGGTGTCATAAACGGTTTTTTCCGGACTTTAAAGTCAACGCCGTTCGCACTGTCGGCAATTCCCAAAATGCTGCGGCCGTTATGCAAATGCGAACGGAAAACCATGATGTACTTTCCGTTGTACTTTACCACGGCAGCGTTGTGCACGGTAACCACCGGATACGGGACGTCGTCTTTGGTGAGGATGGGATTACGGGAATAACGGGTTACTATTTCCATTTTGGCTCATTTTTAAGTGGTTTTTTCTTTTTCAAAAGCCTCCAGCACAATCATGTGTGATAACAAATAGGCCAACAAACTTTCGGCTCCCTGGTTACGGTTTACCCCATCCTTTTCCAGTCCGTCGCAACAGCCCTTGGTTTCATAATCAAATAAAGGAATACGCAAATCATTTTCACCAAGAAACCACTTGAATGCTATAAACATTTTATTGAGGTAATCTTTTTTATTCTCTGTAATGAGATACGCTTTTTCGTACATAAGCACCATCCCCATAGCATCAACAGGTTGTTGGGCAAATCTGGCACGGTTTTCCCCTTTCCGGTACCACCCATCGTTTCCTACGAGCACGAGATGATCTCCTTTGAAAGTAACACTTTCCAGAAAATTCATACTTTCTTCGGCCACCTTCAGGTATTTGGTTTGCTCCGTTTTTTCATAAGTACAGAACAAAGCGGTAGGCAACAATCCGTTGTCGTATGTCATAATCGGCTCAAACCAGTGCCAGTCCGGGCTGTTCTCCTTTTCAAAGGCATCCGTTAATTTATCGGCAAGGATACCCATAATATTTACCATTCCTTCATCGTAAGGAAAGCGTTCGAGATAATGGCTGATACCTATCAATGTATTGGCAATCCCCCGTATGCTTTTCAAATCTTTAAAGATACCGAACGACTGGTTAAAAAGCTGATGAGCTATCTGAAAAAAAGCATCGTTCGGCGCATGGGCCAGCAGATAACCCAGAGCCCAAATCGTCCGGCCAAAGGCATCTTCTGAGCTTTTCGTATCAAGAAATTTATGATCGTAACTAAGAAAATTCCGGAAACTGCCATCCGGATTTTGCATGTAATTAATATAAGAAAGGTAGGTGGACAAAAAGTTAAGTGCTTCCGGCTCTTTTTGTCTTTCATAAATTATATTCATCACCAGCAAAGCCCTTGCGTTATCATCGAGGCAATAGCCGTGACGATAGTCAGGAATACTGTACCGGGCATGCTGTAGGATTCCGGTAGTGTCTGTAAGCCGCCTGAAATGTGTCAAATCCAGTGTGGGCAAAAGTGTCAGGTCAACAATTTTTTCTTTCAGGTGATTGGGACTGTGGTATTTTCTTAAGGCCTGCTCGGCAGCTTTCAAATATTTTTTCCCCTGCAAAGGCCAGGTTACTCTTTGACCATAAGCATAAGCCCGGTTACGTATTGCCTGCATTTTAGCAGGATCGTCCAGCAAATCAACCAACACATTGGTAAGCTCTTCGTGGTCGTTAAACGGAAAAAGACGCCCCCTGCCTTTATCAATCAGCTCCACAGCATGCCAGTAAGGGGTGGAAACCACCGCCGCACCTGAGCCAACTGCATAAGCCAACGTCCCGCTTGTAATCTGTGCCTCGCTGGAATATGGAGTAATGTAAATATCCGTAGCCGAAAGATAAGCACACAAATCAGGCTCTTCGAGGAAACTGTCAATAAAAATCACGTGCTTCCCCAGGTTATTCTTCTGCACAAGCCTTTTCAGATAATGGCGGTACTCTTCGCCCGATACTTTTATCACGCCCGGATGGGTTTTTCCCAGAACCTGATAAACCACATTGGGATATTTCTCAACCACCTTCGGCAAAGCCTTTATCACGGTTTCTATTCCTTTGCCCCTGCTGAGCAGACCAAAAGTTGTCAGGGAGATTTTACCATCGAGATGAAATTTATGTTTGTATTCATCATGGTTTTTATAGTCGAAAACAGGAAACCCATGTTGGATAATAATGATTTTTTTTCGCGGTATCTGGTAAATATCAACCAGGAATTTTACCGCCATTTTGCTCATAACTACTATTTTATCTGCTTGTTTTCCGATTTCGCGGAGAATAGCCTTTTCGCTAAATGAGGGGTCTCTCAAAACAGTGTGGAAAGTAACAAGCAATGGCACTTTAAGCCGGTTGATTAGTGGGAGGATATACACTCCGCTGGTTCCGCCAAAAATGCCATACTCATGTTGAAGGATACAGATATCAGCCGAATAATTGATAAAGTCAGCCGCTTTCAGGTAATCTTTCTGATGACTCTCCCGAATGCGGTACTTCACAATGCCGGGATAAGCATACGCCCCTTCCTTATTTGTCATGGCAACCACAAAAACAGACGCGTCCTCTGTCTTTCCTTCCATTTGCTCAGGCAATGCGCGGATAAGATTTTCTGTAAAAGTGGCTATGCCGCACTCACGGGGAGGGTAGGTACTGATTATTGCTGCTTTCATCGTTAAAATTTATGTTGTTAACGTTAAATGCCAAAATTAACAAAGTTTTCGTAACTTAAGGATTTGTACGAAATAAAGTGACGGGTCTCGACGAAGTAATTTTATGATTTTTCAAGACGCAAAAGTTGCGAATAGCCTCTGTTTATTTAAAGGGGACTTCTAATAATTTGAGATTGAATATTGAGGTTTATTTGTTATTTGCCTCTTTGTTATTTGAGATTTTTTGGCTTTTTTACCTCACACGGATCCATGATGATACCCACAATAAACAACACAGAGCCAAAAATCTTTGCTATTTTAGGCTTATCTTTGCTTAGGATTTGTAACGAAATAAAGTGACGGGTCTCGTTTAAAACGAGATTATGATTTTTCAAAACACGAAAGAACAAGTCGAAACCGTTAGGTTGTTTCGTTACAATTCCCTGGGTAATAAAGCCATGACGCAAACTATAGAAAACAGAAAAATATACAGCCTGATGGAGATTTCATCTGGCATCAGCCGGGCTGTCAGCAGAGCCTTTCCCGATTACTACTGGGTGAAAGCAGAAATTACCAAACTCAACTTTTATCCCAAAAGCGGCCACTGTTATCCCGATCTGGTGGAAAAACAAAACGGACTGATCAAAGCACAAATCAGAGCCAACATCTGGGCCGGCAATTACAATAAAATCAACCAAAAATTCAAATCGGTTACCGGAGAACCTTTAAAAGACGGCCTGAAAATATTGTTCCTTGCCAAAGTGGGCTACCACGAACACTACGGCCTGGCACTGAATATCCTTGACATTGAACCGAGCTTTACGCTGGGCGAAATGGCACGCGAGAAACAGCAAACCATCGAACGACTGAAAAAAGAGGGTCTTCTTGATGAAAATAAAAAACGCCGGTTACCGCTGCTGCCCAAGCGGGTTGCCGTTATTTCCGTAGAAACCAGCAAAGGCTTCAACGACTTTAAAAATGTTCTTCAAAATAACGGCTGGCATTACAAATTTACGCTTATCCTCTTCCCCGCTCTTTTGCAGGGCGATGCCGCCGTGAAATCTATTGGCTTACAGCTTCAGGCCATTGCCGCCCATCGTGAAGATTTTGATGTGGTAACGATTATCCGCGGCGGGGGTGGCGATGTCGGACTTAATGCCTACGACAATTATCATCTTGCCAAAATGGTAGCCACTTTCCCGCTTCCGGTCATTACGGGAATAGGCCACTCCACCAATCTCACCGTCGTTCAAATGGTGGCTTTTGCCAATAAAATAACACCCACTGAAGCCGGCCATTTTCTTCTCGGACAGTTTCATGATTTTGCCGTCAGGCTGGAGACAGCCGAAACAAAAACAAATCACTATGCCAGCCGGTTGTTGGCATCAGAGCATCAGCATTTTTCACAGTTGGTAAAAATGTTTGAGGTGCACACAAAGAATCTGTTTAACCATAAAAAAACCGACTGGAATTTCCTGACAAGGCGGATGGAACAATCAGGGCAGGTGGTTTTGGACAAAGCCGGAGAACAACTTCAAAGGATGGCCTCACGTTTAAAACACCAACCTGTCCAACAGATTCATCAGGCAGAGCAAAAGCTGAGAAACCTCCGGAAGCTGATGGCGATTCACACCGTACAATCCGTGCAAAAAGCCGGTAGCCGGCTCTCGCTGCTGGAAAATAAAACAGAACTGCTGAAACCCGAAAACATCCTGAAAAGAGGTTACAGTGTTACCTCTTTAAATGGAAAAATTTTGAAATCAGCTGCGGACGCTAAACCGGGCAGCAGACTGACAACCCGGTTGTACAAAGGAGAAATTGAAAGTATCGTTAAAGAAAAACGCGAAAAAACAGACTCATGAAAAAACAAAACTACACGGAAGCCATAGAAGAGCTGGAAAATATTGTGGCAGAAATTGAAAACGAAGACATCTCGGTGGACGAGCTCTCTGCAAAAGTAAAACGGGCTGCCGAACTTATTCGTATTTGTAAAAATGTGTTGTACAAAACGGAAGAAGAGGTGAACACACTGCTGAAAGAGATGCAGGAAGAAGAAAGTGATTAAAGTGTGGAGTGCCCAAAGTTTTGATTTCTGTCATTTTTTGGCAGAAAATCATCTTGCCAGAAAAAGGTGAGGCAGACAAATCACAATTTACAAAAAACAAATAAATCACAAATTCAAAAAACCAATTTTCAAACAGAAACCCAATTGTTTGGAATTTGTTTTTTCCGGTTTCCTGGTTAGGCACTTCCTGCTTTTTTCCCCTATTTTTGCCGCATGATTTTAACGGACACACATACCCATCTTTATCTGAACGATTTTGCCAAAGACCGGGAGCAAATTATCAACAACGCTCTGGAAAACGGGGTGGAACACATACTTCTGCCCAATATCGACAGCACAACACTAAGCGACCTGAAAGCGTTGTCCGCCGCTTTCCCCCAACATTGTTTTCCTATGATGGGACTACATCCCACTTCAGTGAAAGCAGATTATAATAAAGAACTAAAGCTGGTGGAACAGGAACTGACCACCGGAAATTATTACGGCATTGGCGAAATCGGCATCGACCTGTACTGGGACAGCACCTTTGAAGCTGAACAAAAAGAGGCCTTCCGCCGGCAATTGCAAATGGCCAAAAAACAAGGAATGGCTGTTTCTATTCATACCCGCAACGCCTTTAAGCTGACGCATCAAATTGTCAAAGAAGAACTTACCGATGAATTGAACGGTGTTTTCCACTGTTTTACAGGGACTTTGGAAGAGGCAAAACAGATCATGGATACCGGATTTAAAATGGGTATTGGCGGGATTGTTACCTTTAAAAACAGTGGACTGGCAGATGTCGTCAGCCAGTTGCCGCTTGAAGCGCTGGTTTTGGAAACCGATGCCCCTTATCTGACACCGGTTCCTTTCCGGGGAAAGCGGAACCAGAGCGCTTACCTTATTTATGTGGCACAAAAAGTGGCCGAAGTAAAAAATATCGCGGTGGAAGCGGTGGCCGAGACTACCGGCAGGACAGCCGAAAATCTCTTTTTTAAGAAATCGTAAAAACATGGAAAATAAAATTGATATACTCATTATTTATACCGGCGGGACCATTGGGATGATTAAAGACCCTAAGACCGGTTCGCTAAAACCTTTCAATTTTGAAGGCGTTTACGATCAGATTCCGGAGCTAAAACGGTTTCATTATCATCTGGATTTTTATTGCTTTGACCCGCTTATCGATTCCAGCGACATAAATCCGGCACACTGGATTCAGCTGGCAGAGGTTATCGAAAAAAATTATGAATCTTTCGATGGTTTTGTGGTGTTGCATGGTTCCGACACCATGGCTTATACGGCCTCGGCACTGAGTTTCATGCTCGAAAATCTGAACAAACCGGTAATTTTCACCGGTTCACAGTTACCGCTCGGCGTTTTACGCACCGATGGCAAAGAAAATTTCATAACCGCCATTGAGCTGGCTGCCGCCACCGAAGATAACACACCGTTAATTCCGGAAGTGTGTATCTATTTTGAAAACCATTTGTTGCGTGCCAACCGTACCGTAAAATATAATGCCGAGAACTTTAATGCTTTTGTTTCGCCTAATTATCCGGCGCTGGCAGAAGTGGGTGTTTACCTTAAATATAATAAACACCAGATCCTGAAACCTAATTTTAAAAAGCTGAAAGTCCATAAAGTTTTGGATAACCGGATAGTTATTTTAAAATTATTTCCGGGAATCTCAAAAGAAGCTGTTGAAGCAATCATTAACATCCCTGATTTAAAAGTTATGATTCTTGAAACTTTCGGTTCGGGAAATGCCACTATGGAAGAGTGGTTTATCACAGCTTTAAAAACGGCTGTGGAAAACGGACTACATATTATTAATGTATCACAATGTCCGGCAGGAGCTGTTGAACAAGGGAAATACGACACCTCTTTAAAGTTGAAAGAGATTGGAATTATCAGTGGATATGATATCACCACAGAGGCCGCTTTGACAAAAAGTATGTTTCTGCTGGGGCAAAATCTCACGCCCGGAAAATTTAGAGTCATTATGAATTTGCCCTTAAGAGGAGAAATTACCGTGTATTAAGAATATTTTTATACTTTTGGCGCCTGGAAAAAAGGAGAGGTGCTCGAGTGGTTGAAGAGGCACGCCTGGAAAGCGTGTATACCTCTAAAGGGTATCGCGGGTTCGAATCCCGCCCTCTCCGCGGATAACAGGAAAAATAATTTTTGTTTTTGTTTATTAATACCTAAAAAGGAATTCTTAATCAAATAATTTATATTTTTGTAGCCACATTTCAGAAAATGTAAAATCGTTTTAATCAATTTTTATCAATCATGAAAAAATTAATTGCATTCATTTCAATTGCTGCCATGTTAACCATTGGGTTTTCAAATTTTGTTTATGCCCAAGACACCACAGCAAATGATACCACAACCGTTGTCAAACAAGATTCGACGGCAAAAGACACAACCGCTGTTGCTGCCACAGCTCCTGCTGCTCCCGCACAAGCGAAGTCATTTCACCAGGTTTTGAAGGAAAAGTTTATCGAAGGTGGTCCCGGATTTATGGGCGTCATTCTGTTAACCCTCATTTTTGGTTTGGCAATTGCTATTGAGCGCATCCTTTATCTGAGCCTTGCTTCCATCAACTCAAAGAAACTTTTAAAAAGTGTTGAAGAATCATTGGGTAATAATGATGTTGAAGGAGCCAGAGAAGTTTGCCGTAATACACGCGGACCTGTAGCTGCCATTTTTGCCGAGGGCCTCAACCGTTATGACAACGGGCTGGAAGATGTAGAGAAATCTATTATTGCTTATGGCAGTGTCGTAACCGGAAGACTTGAAAGCGGAGTAAGCTGGATTTCACTTTTTATTGCTCTGGCACCTATGTTAGGATTTATGGGTACAGTTATCGGTATGATTAAAGCCTTTGACGACATTGCCGTTGCTGGTGATATCAGCCCTGCAGTTGTTGCCACCGGTATTAAAATCGCGTTGTTAACAACAGTATTCGGTTTGATTGTTGCCGTCATCCTTCAGGTATTTTACAACTATATTATTTCAAAAATCGACAGTTTAGTTAGTGACATGGAAGATACTTCCATTGCATTCATTGATATTGTGGCTAAAAACTATAAAAAATAACCGGCCATGAAAGATAAAATAGCAAACATCACCAGAAGGGTTCTGTACGTGCTGCTGATTTTGTCAGTTATCCCCGGAATATTATTCTATGTCGGAGTAATGAGCACGGACACTTTCCTGGGTTGGGGTAAAATTATGCTTTTCCTTGGTGTGGCAGTAATCATTCTGGCACCGGTGTATACCATAATCGTTAATCCCAAGAATCTGATTAAGATGCTTCTCAGCATTGTTCTTCTTGTTATTATTTTAGGTGTTTCTTATGGTTTTGCCACGAACCAATTGACGGCATTACAACTGGAAACTTATAAAATTTCAGCTGAGACATCCAAACTTGTAGGGATGGGATTAATTGCCACCTATATTTCTTTTGTACTATCTATCATTGCTATCCTGTATTCAGGAATTGTGAAATTTTTTAAATAAAATAAGTTATGGCTAGAAGAGCAGCACCGGAAATAAATGCCGGGTCAATGGCGGATATCGCATTCCTTTTGCTGATATTCTTCCTGGTTACAACAACCATGGATGTTGATACAGGTATTACGAGGATTCTGCCCCCGCCTGTTAAAAATAAGAACGAAAATGTGGATGTTAAGGAACGGAATGTCCTGAAAATCCTTATCAATAGCCACGACCTTATGCTTGTAAACGGGAAACCGGCCAATATTAGCAACCTGGCCAATAAAATTATTGACTTTATGTCAATACATCCCAATGACAAAGCATATCCTGAAGTACAGGAAAAATTCATCCCTGAATTGGGGAAAAAAGTACTGATGACAAAGGGTATCGTTTCTTTAAAGAACGACAGGGGAACTTCCTATGAAATGTATATTAAGGTTCAGGATGCGATAGCTAAGGCCTTTAATGAAATGAAAGACCAGCAAGCGCTTAAGTATTACGGTTTGAAATTCAGCGAGTTAGCCGATAACAATAAAATCAAAACGATTAATAAATTGGTTCCTATTCGAGTTTCAGAAGCTGAACCTGAAAATGTAGGAGGGCAGTAAAATGGCAAAATTTAGTACACAAAAAACAAAATCACACCCTGCGATTAATACCGCATCGCTTCCTGATATTATCTTCATATTACTTTTCTTCTTCATGGTAACCACCACCATGCGTGAGAACACATTAATAGTGAGAATAAAACTTCCTGAAGCCACACAGGTTCAAAAGCTTGAGAAAAAATCGCTGGTTAGCTACATCTACATTGGAGAACCGACGGATAAAGCACTTTATGGTACAAAAGCACGTATCCAGTTAAACGATAGTTATGCTACTGTGGGCGATATCCCTGAATTTGTTACCAAAGAACGTCAGGCTCGTAACGAAGCTGATCGTAATTTAATGACTTTTTCCTTAAAAGTAGATAAAAATACGAAAATGGGGATTGTTACAGACGTAAAGCAACAATTGCGTATGGCTAATGCTCTGAAGATAAACTACTCGACCAGAAAAGTGTTGAAACAATAATTTTCTGTGAATTCACAGAAAAAGCCGGCATCCTGTGGATACCGGCTTTTTTTTATCCGTATACTTCTTTACCGGTTTGCTACGAATTCCGGTAATGACACTGAGTAAAAGTTTCGGAAACACGTCCGTAACAAATAACACCAGTTAAATTTCAAAGAGCGTAAAATAATAATCAGCATAATTTAAAGAGTTTCAAACTTTGTCATTCTTAACTCCTCTTTTTACTCAACAGTTTCTCTATCTTTGTAGCAGGTTTTAAGAACACCGATGAAAAGACTCCATAAATACATGCTGAAATCGTATCTCGGGCCTTTCCTGGTTACCATTTTCATTACGATTTTCATTCTTCTCATGCAGTTTTTGTGGAAATATGTAGATGATCTGGTAGGAAAAGGACTCGAATGGGATGTTATTTTGCGGCTAATGTTTTATGCCTCGGCAACATTTGTTCCGCTTGCCCTGCCGCTGGCTGTTCTCCTTTCATCACTGATGACCTTTGGCAATATGGGGGAACATTATGAATTGGTGTCCATAAAGAGTGCCGGAATCTCTCTGCAAAAAGCCATGCAACCACTTATCATACTGGCCGTTCTTATCAGCATCAGTGCTTTTCTGTTTTCAAATTACGTTTTTCCGGTAGCCAACCTGAAATTTGGCTCCTTACTCTATGATATACGTCAGAAAAAACTGGCATTTAACTTAGATGAGGGTATCTTTGACAATGAACTCAACGGATATGTTATCAGAGCTGGCCGAAAAGCCAAGGACAACAAAACCATCTACGATGTGATGATTTACGACCATACCGGCAGAATGGGAAACACCAAAGTAACGGTTGCAAAAAAAGGGCTTATGGAACTTTCGCCTAACCAAAAACAACTGGTAATTACCCTTTACAATGGTTATAACTATATTGAAGTAACCAATGAACGCGATTACCGTCAGAATCATCCCTTTGAAGAAATTAAGTTTAAAAAGCAAATACTATCCTTCGATCTCTCGCAGCTGGATCTCAGCCATACTAACGAGTCGCTCTTCAAGAACCACTATTCTATGCTGAATATCAAACAGCTGGATCATGCCATTGATTCTTTGAGCCGGTTTGTGACAACCCGTGAAGTAGCCTTCCGGCAAAACGCTTTACGCAATTTCGGATACCTTAGACCAAAAAGAAAAAACTATAGAAACGGGGAAATGGCACAAAAAGAAGCAAAAAAAGCTCCGGTTTTGTATCCTTTTTTAAGGAATTTTGATTTGGCTGCCCGTAGTCAAATTCTGGAAATCGCTCAACGTCACACCCGTAGTGCAAAAGATAATGTATTGTTTCACGTAAACCGAATTATTAATCCCAAAAAGCAGTTGATTATCCGACACGAAATTATCTGGAATCAGAAATTCAAGCTCTCTCTCGCCTGTCTTATCTTCTTCTTTATCGGAGCGCCGCTTGGAGCTATTATCCGAAAAGGAGGCCTGGGGCTTCCGGTGGTTATCTCTGTTATCTTTTTCGTGATTTACCATGTAATTTCCGTTACCGGCGTAAAGGCTGCCCGGGCAGGCGAATTGAGTGTTGTATTTGGCGTTTGGCTCTCCACGATGGTTATCCTGCCACTCGGTCTGTTTTTAACCTACAAGGCCACCACCGATGCACCGTTGATGGATAGTGAAAGCTGGGAGAAGTTTTTTGAAAAACACAAGGCTGTTAAAAAAACAGTTGACTTCTAAAGTAACATTAAAATTCACTTTCCAAAATCTAAACAAGACGAATAAAAACCCATGGCATCCCTGAAAATACTATTCATTTGTAATAAATCTCCCTGGCCTGCAAAAGAGGGAGGACCTATTGCCATGAGTAACCTCATCGATGGATTGATAACAGCCGGAAATAAAATAAAAGTTTTGGCTGTAAACTCTGATAAATATTATGTTAATGTGGCAGACATTCCTGCCGCTTACCGAATAAAGACCAACATTGAATTTGTCCATATCGATTTGAACGTAAAAGCCATTCCCGCCTTTTTTAACCTGTTTTTACAGCAATCTTATCACGTACAACGTTTTATCTCTAAAGCTTTTGAAGAGAAACTCATAGAAATTCTGCTAAAAGAAAACTTCGACATTGTGCAAATGGAAACCCTTTTCATGGCGCCTTACATAGATGTCATTAGAAAGTACAGCGAGGCAAAAATATTGCTGCGTTCACACAACATCGAACACCTTATCTGGAAACGGATGTATCTGACCTGCAAAAACCCGTTAAAGAAATTTTATCTGCATCATCTCTTTGTAACACTTGAAAAATATGAAAAAACAGTACTCAATCACTTTGATGGTATTCTTTCCATCACCGAAAAAGATGCCGGTTTTTTCAAATATCACAGCCGGAAACCCGTCAAAACCATTCCCTTCGGTGTGAACATGGAAAACTATCCGGCACAGGAAACCCCACCGGCAGAACATGCCCTGTTTCATATCGGAGCCATGAACTGGAAACCCAACGAAGAAGGTATTCGCTGGTTTTTAAAAAATGTGTGGCCGCAGATTCATCCTAAGCTTCCCGACCTGAAATTTTATCTTGCAGGTCGTGCCATGCCTCGCTGGCTCCTGGATTTAAAGCAAAAGAATGTTAGTGTTTTGGGAGAAGTCCCCGATGCACGTGCTTTTATCCTATCGAAAAGCATAGCCATTGCTCCCCTGTTTTCAGGAAGTGGAGTCCGCATAAAAATCATTGAGAGCATGAGCTTGGGGAAACCTGTTATTTCTACAAGAACAGGCGCTGAAGGGATTGATTATACAGCCGGCGAAAATATTATTATCGCCGATACGGCTGATGAATTTGCCGCCGCCATCGGAAGTCTCTATAAAAATAAGGATGAAGCAATACGTATTGGAAAAAATGCCCGCCGGCTTATAGAAGAAAAGCATAAAAACCAAAAAATAATCCAGCGGTTACAGGCCTTTTATCAGGAAATTTTATGACTTTTGCCAAAGGGTGTTGAAACGCTGCTTATGAGAATTTTCGTTTTACTTTCCAGAATTCCGTATCCCCTTGAGAAAGGAGACAAACTCCGGGCTTTTTATCAGATAAAAGTCCTTTCCGAAAAACATGAAATCATTCTTTGCGCATTGAACCCGTTACGTAATGCCGACAAACAAAAAGCATTTGAGCAATTACAGCCCTACTGTCGTTCCGTAAACTTCATCGATCTTCCTTCATGCACACGCTTAGTAAACATCTTAGAATCCTATTTCGCAGGATTACCGTTACAATCAGGTTATTTTTACAGCCGGAACGCAGCAAAAAAGATAAAAACACTTATTCAGGAATACCAACCTGATCATTTGTTTGCACAGTTGTCACGTACAGCACGTTATCTCGTGGATATTCCCATAAAAAAAACACTGGATTATCAGGATGCTTTCTCTTACGGATTGAAAAGACGTGCCGACAAAGCGGGGTTTCTTCTGAAATCCGTTTTCCGTATGGAACACAAACGAATGGAAGCATTCGAAAAAGATCTTTTCGACCGTTTTGACATTAAAATCATCATTTCGGAGCAGGACAGGGCGCTGATTCCCCATCCCCGAAATGATACCATTGTCGTGATTCCCAATGGTGTGGATATGGAATTTTTTCATCCGCTTTTGCGGGAAAAAATGCAGGAAATTGTCTTTACAGGAAACATGAATTATCATCCTAATGTTGATGCCGCCTTGTTCCTTGCCAAAGAAATTATGCCGATGGTATGGCAACATAAACCGGATACCCGACTTCTGCTTGCCGGAGCGAGCCCGCATCACAAAGTCAGAAGTCTGGCGAACAGGAAAATAAAAGTCAGTGGATGGATAGATGATATTCGGGAAGCGTATGCTACCTCCGGCATTTTTATCGCACCCATGCGTATGGGCACCGGCCTGCAAAACAAACTGTTAGAGGCCATGGCCATGAAAATTCCGTGCATCACCACTCCACTGGCCAATGACGCCCTGAAGGCCAAAGAAAAAGAGGAGATTCTTACCGGCAGCAGTGCACGACAGCTGGCCGATGCCCTGCTTTTTTTACTTGATAACCAGCAGGAGCGCAACAAGATGGCAGAAAATGCCTTTGGTTTTGTAAAAAGAAATTATCACTGGTCGAAGGCTACGGCCCCTTTGGAAAAACTTATGCGTGAAATCTCCTTGTGAAATCATGTAAAGGTTTTATAATCTATCTTTTATGAAAGAAAAAGAAATTTTAACACAGTATCTTCCGGAAGCAACGATTGACATCGTCTTTGCTTGGATTATCCGACATAAAATCCATTTGAAAATCACCCGAAGCCGTACATCAAAACTGGGGGATTATCGCCCGCCAGGCAGAAGCCATCCCTACCATCGTATTACCATAAACCATGATTTGAACCCATACGCATTTTTTATCACTTTTGTTCATGAGCTGGCCCATTTGCTCACGCACAAGCAATACGGAAAAGAAATTCAGGCACACGGCAAGGAGTGGAAATCAACCTACCGACAACTTATGAAGCCTTTTCTGGAAAAGAATATTTTTCCACCGGATTTACAGGGAACAATTTATCAACATTTGCAAAATATTAAAGCTTCCAGTCATGCTGATGTTGAGCTGACACGTGTTCTAATGCAATTTGACGGCAACAGTGAAACACTTATCGAAGACCTGCAAGCGGGCGATCTGTTCCTTTTCAGAAACAACAGAAAATTCCAAATGGTAGAAAAGTTACGAAAACGTTACAAATGTGTTGAGCTGGACAGCAATCGGATCTTCCTCTTCCAACCGCTGACACCGGTGGAAGTGGTGAATCGTGAGTAGTGAATGGTGAATGGTGAATTGTGAGTGGGGCGTTCTGATTGAATTTCTGAAAAAAGAGGTTATTTTAACATATTCTCTTATTTTTGTATAACCTAAAAAAATTACGATGGACAATTATTATTGTGTGATAATGGCCGGCGGCGTAGGAGCCCGTTTTTGGCCCATGAGCAAAACGGCTCATCCCAAACAGTTTATGGATGTACTGGGAACAGGAAAGACCCTCATTCAGCTGACTTTCGACCGGTTTGCCAAGATTCTTCCTGTGAAGAATATTTATATCGTTACCAACGAAATATATCGCGATCTGGTGCTGGAACAGTTGCCTGAAATTGAAGAAAAACAGGTACTTTGTGAGCCTTCGCGCCGCAACACAGCACCTTGTATTGCCTATGCCAATTACAAAATTAAAGAGGAAAACGAGGATGCCGTTATCGTGGTGGCTCCTTCCGACCATATTATTCTGAAAGAAGATGAGTTTGTCAGAGATATTAAAACGGCCATGAAAGCGGCTTCCGAATACGACTGGCTGATAACAATGGGCATTCGTCCCTGTCGGCCCGATACAGGATACGGTTACATACAACTTGAAGGAAACAATGTTTATCCCAAAGACAGTCGCCTCCATAAAGTGAAAACTTTTACTGAAAAACCCAACCTCGAAATTGCCAAATCATTTATTGCCAGCGGCGATTTTCTATGGAATTCAGGTATTTTTATCTGGTCGCTGAAAAGTATTATGGCTGCTTTCGACAAACATTTGAAAGAGGTGGACAGCCTTTTTGAAAAGGGAATCGGAAAATACAACACCACCGAAGAAGATGCTTTCATCAAAGAGACTTATGCTGTTTGTAAGAATATCTCCATCGACTACGGGGTAATGGAAAAATCTGAAAATGTGTATGTCCTCAGCGTTGATTTTGGCTGGTCGGACCTCGGCACATGGGGCTCGCTTTATACTATTCGCGAAAAAGATGAAAACAAAAATGCCGTTGTGGGTAATAACGTAATGCTATACGACACTAAAAATTGTATTGTCAATATGCCACAGGACAAACTTGTTGTTTTGCAGGGACTTAACGACTATATTGTGGTGGAACAGGATGACATTTTGCTGGTTTGCCGTAAGGAAGACGAACAGAAAATCAGGCAGTTTGTAACTGATGTAAAAATTGAAAAGGGAGAGAAGTACGTATAGCTCTCTTTCGCTAAATCACCACTTATCAAAGAACATATCCTTGTAAAAAAACCAGACTCTCGGGAAACGGACTTTTATATTGTTTTCGATTTAGGGTGTTACAGCATCTTTACGCTGATAAATCCTGATTTGCGCACTGTTATTTCCGGATTTTGGTACGGCGAGATAGAGTTGTTTTTGTTGTGGAACGTAAAGTGATGTACGGGCGCCTTCTGCTGTTTTAATTCTGGCCTGAAGTTTATAGATATCAGGGGTTTCCTGCCGGATAACTTCGAGATAACCACCGCCACATGAAATATAAATCTGTTTTTTCTGTGAATCATAATAAATGTCATCCGCATCGCGGTCTATTTTCAGGGTGGTAACCGTTTTCATTGTTCGTGAATCAAAAACCTTCAGCCGGGACGGCACTCTGTATCCGACAAACAAACGATGATGATCGGAATCCAGAGCCATAGGAAAATTCCAGAGACTGCTGATAAAGGAAGTTCTATTCACTACCTGATAATTTTTCAGGCTTATGGTTGCCAGCTCCCTCGCATCAGGAATATTTACATAAACAAGAGAGTCTTGTTTATTAACAGAAAATGCTTCGGGATGGCCATCTAACGGAATTTTTTTAATAAGCCGGTTGTTTTTTGCATTCACCAGTCCGAGACCACCACTTCCATAGCCTACATAAACAATACCGGAAACTGAATCGTAACGTAAATTGTCGGCATCATCCCCAAAATCTATTGTTTTTTGTAATTGAAAATTACCGGCATTGTAAACGAACAATTTTCCATCTCCTGCCGTTGATACAAATAATTTGTTCAGCTTAGGGATGTACAGCACTCCTTGCGGATGTTCCAGCCCGGAAATACGATGAGTAATTTTTTCTGTTTTCAAATCCAGCACAAGAATCGAATTATATCCCAGTGCGGAGATAAAAAGACGATGGTTTATTAAATCGATGGAAAGGTGGTCTATTCTGCCGCTTACATGAGGTAGCGGAATAGTTTTTATCAATTGGAAAACAGGATTATCCCCGTTTTCAGCACGAATAGCTGTTGTACAACCCCCCAGAATACCTGATAAAACAAAAAGAAACAGTACCCGGGCAATAATTACATTAATGCGTTTCATGATTTATGTGTTCCTGTTAACACTATTTATCAGCCATTTGTATCAGCAAATATTTTTATGAACTTGATTTCTGCAACTACTTTCCGGTTTTGGCTTTTTCTCTCCTGTAAGTTCTTTTGAAAACCGGAGCATGTCCTGTATCAACATATCAGCCATATCCCGGCTGAAATTCTCTTTAATTACAATACGCAAAACTTTTATGCCGTTGGCAGCAGCAGGCAGCGAGTAGGCCGGAACGATCCACCCTCTTTCTCTCAATTTATCCGACAACTGATAAACGCTAAACCCGGCTGATTCTGTTACAGTTAGTGCAAGAATAGGTAATTTTATATCTTTATTAATCAGATCAAAATATTTAATTTTATTAATCATAGCAGCAAGATAGCGGGCATTTTCGAGACTGTTTTCCATGATTTGCCGATATCCCTTTTTCCCCAGGCGTATCAGATTGTAGTATTGTACCACCATCATGGCGCTTCCGCGCGAAAAGTTAAGCGTATAGGTAGCTTCCTCGCTTCCAAGATAGTTTACATAAAAAATAAGCTCTTCGGGAAGATCAGATTTATCGCGCATGACCAGCCATCCCACACCGGGATAAACCAATCCGTATTTGTGTCCTGAGACATTAATGGAACACACATGCGACAGCCGGAAATCCCATTTAAAGTCGGGATATAAAAAGGGAAGGATGAAGCCCCCGCTTGCCCCATCCACATGGATTGGAATATGCCACCCTTTCTCGTTTTCAACCTCTTCGAGCATGGTATTTATTTCCTGTACCGGATCAAGTTGCCCTGTAAAAGTAGTTCCCATGACAACACCTACACAAATGGTGTTTTCATCAATTTGTTGTTTTACCTCCTCCGCTGTTATGGTAAAGCGGTTTTTTTGCATCGGAATCATCCGCATCTCCACATCAAAATAGCGTGCAAATTTTTCCCAGACTACATGTACATCCGCGCCTATGACCATGTTTGGGTTTTGGGTGGGTTTGCCCTGCTGTTTTCTTTTTTCCCTCCAATGCCATTTGTGGGCCAGAAGTCCCAGCATTATGGCCTCCGACGAACCGATGGTAGCCGTCCCAATATATTCTTTGTTTTCGGGAGCATGAAACAGATGTGCCAGCATATTAATTACTCTTTCCTGAATAATTCCGGTTTGCGGGTATTCATCCTGGTCCACCAAATTTTTGTTCAGGGTTTCCATAATGAGCTTTTCGGCCTGCGGTTCCATCCATGTAGTAACAAATGTGGCGAGATTTAAAGCCGGGTTTCCGTCAATGTTCAGCTCGTCGTGGATAAGCTGATAGACCACATCCGCATCCATGCCATCATCAGGAATATGATAGCGTGATATGGGTTTGGTAAAAAAACGGCTGGCATAAGTTGTTGAAACGACCTCTTTTTCGTTAGTTTTTTTCTTTTTAGACAGCATGATTTTCTGATTTAAATTTGTGTTGAAAGATACTCAATACGATAGCAATGCAGGAAAACAAAATACCAAAATACATAATAACCTGATAACCCATCGAAGCGACAACAAATCCTCCGATGGCTCCCCCCAATACATTATCAATACTTTGGAATGAGTTGGCAAGGCCCAGCGCTTCGCCTCTTTTTTTCTCACCGGTGAGTTCCACAACGCCAATATTCATGCCTGTTGAAATAAAAGCCCAGGAAAATATCATAAGCATAAAACCGAGAATACCGAGGATTAAGAGGTGTGTCCAAATACCTGCCAGCATTAAGATGAAACTCAAAACGTACAATAACGTACCGAGATTCATCGTAAAGAACGCACTTTTTTTCTTTGCTATTTTTCCGGCGGTGATAAACAGAACAACACCAAAAGCCGTACTCAGCGCATACACCAGAGATGAGCCCGAAGCGCTCAAATGAAACGCATTTTTCATAAGTAGCGGATACATGGCATAAACAGGCGCCGGCGCCAGTAAAACAAAAATCCACCGGATATTTAACAGTAAAAGTGATTTGTTTTTAAAATTCAGGAAGTGTTTCCAGCGAATGTGCTGGTGGAAGTAGCCATTGAACAACTCGGCAAAATGCATCTTCGGCTTGAGGAGGCTCGGATGCAACTGATGATGTGTTGCAATATGCCGGTGGTGTTTGTAAAAGGGAAGATAAACCAGTATAGCGAGAAACAGAAAGGGAAGACCTACCACGACTTTGGCATACACCGCGGTAACTAACAGGCCCACAACCGTTCCGAAGGTCATAAAAGCCTGCATTTGAGCAATATATTTATCCCACAGCGCTTTTGGATAAGTGTTGGTTATTATGATACTTGCAAAGGTGAAAATACTGGCAGTAAAAGCGCCAAACAAAAAAGCCAGCGGTATTAAAAACTTTCCATTGAACAAGACAAGGGCAAGCCAGGCAAGAAAAGAAAGAATGGTTCCCGTAGAAATCAGATTGTTCAACTTGAATTTGCTGGTAAGATGACCCCAGACGATGGCTCCGGTAGCAATGCCGAGATTGATCATGGCAAAGGTCAGCCCTGCCCGTGCAGCCGTTTTGGCCAGTAGCGGGAGCGACACGATGCCGATGCCCCACACCACGCCATTCACAATACTGAAAGGAAGAGATAAATAGTAAAAATTCGGCTTTTTCATTAAAAACGGTTTTACATCCAGTTTTTATAGCCTGTAAAGTTAATGTTTTTCAGAAAAACATATCACCGGACAGCGCCATGGGCTATTTCAGCACGGCCAGTGCTGCTTCATAATCAGGCTCATCCACAATTTCAGGAACCTGTTGCGTGTAAATCACCGTTCCTTTTTCGTCAAGGATAACCACAGCCCGTGATTCCAATGCGGCCAGAGGGCCATCGGTAATTTCTACCTGATAACTTTTGCCAAAATTTCCATCCCTGAAATCGGATAACGTCTCCACGTTGTCCAAACCTTCTGCCCCGCAAAAACGTGCCTGAGCAAAGGGCAGGTCTTTTGATATACACAAAACAACCGTGTTATGCAGGCTGGAGGCTTCTGCATTAAAATGCCTCACCGAAGCGGCACAGGTGGGTGTGTCAAGACTGGGGAAGATGTTCAACACAACGTTTTTTCCTTTGTAATCTGATAGCTTTGCCTCACTTAGGTCGTTTTTTATCAGTGTGAATTCCGGGGCTTTAGAGCCTTTCTCAGGAAGTGTTCCCAACGTGTGGATGGGATTTCCTTTTAATGTTATTTCGGCCATATTTTTGTTTTTAAAAATTATTGTCGCAAAGTTAACGCTAAAAACCACAGCCGGGGTTTAACAAAACTTAAAAGGGTACTCTCTGTTGTTACAAACGAAAAAAGGTCGGAAATCAATCTTCATCAACAAACAAATCGCCGGCAATACCATCGGCAAACAACTTACCGGTATCGGTCAAAATGTAAATGCTTCCTTTTTGTATGACTTTGTTTTGTTTCAGGTACTTTTGAATTTTTCGTTGAAAGTATGCGACATATTTTTTATCGAAACCATTCAGGATATGTTCTGTGTCGCAGCCCCAGGATGTGCGTAATGAAGTCATAACGTACTCATTATAACGCTGTTCTTCGGTTAGTACTTCCTTTTCGAGCACAATGTTTTCAATACTATTTAATTCAATATATTGTTTCATATTTTTCACATTCCACTGGCGCGACAATCCGTTGAAGGAATGTGCCGAAGGGCCCAGCCCGAGATAATGTCCGCCGAGCCAATACGTGGAGTTGTGTTTGGCGTAAAAACCCGGCAGGGCAAAATTGGAGATTTCGTATTGTTCAAAGCCGTGTTGCCGGGTTTGTTCCAACAGAATCTCAAAATGACGAACACTTTGGTCTTCATCGGTGTTTTTTAGCTTTTGCCTTTCGATAAGTACCCATAAAGCCGTCTTAGGTTCTACCGTCAGTGCATACGACGACAAATGCGGGATATTGTAATCGAAAAATATTTCCAGGTTTTTTTCCCATTTGGCATCTGTCAGTGTCGGGATGCCATAAATCAGGTCGATAGTCATATTTTCAAAACCGATCTGCTTTGCCATTTCAATGGCTTTCCGGGCAAGGTTTCCATCATGTACGCGATGCAAATAGCGCAAATCATTGTCAAAAAAACTTTGTACGCCCATACTCAGCCGGTTGACAGCGGTGTCGGTTTTCAGCGCTTTCAAATATTCGGTTGACAGGTCATCGGGGTTGGCTTCCAGTGTGATTTCTGCGTGGGAATCGAGGTCAAAAAGCTCTTCGATTTGTCGGATAATCCGGTTTATTTCGCCAGGATGTAGCAGCGAAGGAGTGCCGCCGCCGAAATAAACAGTGCTGATCTGTTTGTCGTGCAGATAATCCCTGCGCAGATGCATCTCTTTCAGCAATGCATCCACAAAAACATCGCGGTATTTCAGTGAAGCAAGAGAATAAAAATTACAATAATGGCACTTTTGTTTACAAAACGGTATGTGAAGATATATACCCGGCATGAGTTTACAGTACATTATTTTTTCAGGATTATACGGAATGTGGTTCCTTTGGATGAGGAACTTTTCACGTAAATCTTTCCATTATGATATTCCTGGATAATACGTTTGGCCAAAGATAGTCCAAGCCCCCATCCCCGTTTTTTACTGGTATATCCGGGATTAAAAACAGACTTTTGTCCGGTAAGCGGAATACCTTTTCCCGTATCAATAACATCCACCACCACTTGTTTACTTTCTTCCTGCATATCGATGGTAATATTTCCTTTGCCATCCATGGCATCGATAGCGTTTTTACAAAGATTTTCCAAAACCCAGCTGAACAGGGAGGCGTTAACCGGTAAAATAATTTCTTTTGCGCGGGGGAATAAGATGTTGTATTGCACTTTTCGTGGCGAACGCAGCCTGAGGTAAGCCACTGTATCATAAATAATCTTGGTTAGATTGTCTTCATCGAGGCTGGGTGTGGAACCGATTTTGGAAAATCTTTCGGTGATAACTTCGAGTCGTTTCACGTCCTTCGTGATTTCTTCGGCTGCCTGTCTGGCATTGCTTTCATCCATCCTTATCAGCTCGACCCAGGCCAAAATGGAAGACAACGGCGTCCCGATTTGATGTGCGGTTTCCTTGGCCATGCCCACCCACACGCGGTTTTGTTCCGATCTCCGCGAAGAGCTGAACAACAAATAAGCAATAAAGAGGAAAAAGCTGATGACCAGAATTTGTGCTACCGGAAACCATTTCATCTTTGTTAATAAATCGGAATCCTTATAATAGATATAGGCCCTCCCCTGTTCCGGAAAATTTATTTCGATGGGCACATTTTGGTTTTTCATCTCCCGGAGCATTTTGGTGGCGAAAGCCGGGTTACTCATGCGCACATCATTCAGATTCCCAAACTGGATAATATTGGTTTGCGTGCTGTCGGTAACAATGACCGGAACGTTGGATGAGTTAGCCGTAATTTCCGACATAAAAACCGAAATATAGTCGTTCAGCACATCTTGTAACTGATTAAATACCAATGAATTTTTATAATACAATTTGGTGCCTGTGCGAGGTATAGGGATAGGCGGATAAACCGAAAATTCCTCTTTCAGCTTACCCCGGAGATACAAAGAACCGTCGCCTTGCGGATAAAGGTTTCTGGATAAGATAATTTTGTTGGTTTGATCAGTGATAATTACCGGAATGTCTTTATTCCGATTGATAATATCCAGATAAAAGGTTACATCCGAGGAATTTTTGCTGTAAAGCAGTCGTTTATAGACATCAGCCAGCAGCTCTACTTTTTGCCGTTCAGAGTTTCGGAGCTGGCTAAAAAAAGCATCGGTATATTTCACCAGTCGCAGTTTCCTGTGTACAGCATCAGCCCACAGTCGCACGTTTCGGCGTTCGGCCCGGGCAAATTTTGTTACCAGCATATTGGTGTAAAATAATGAAGCAGCAATAATGAGAACCCCTAAAATAGCGAGAATAATCTTCCAACGTTTCTTTTTTGAATAAAGCTCCACAGTAAAATTTTAAGTACCAAAAATACAAACTCTTATTGGGATACGAATCATCAGTTGTTCTATTGCCTGTATTCAAGAAAAAAGGTGCACGACACACTCGCGTACCTGTTATAAAAGATTCAGTATTTTTATTAGAAGTCCCCTAGATCGGAAGAGCGTCG
>CAJVXP010000029.1 GCA_913009685.1 uncultured Bacteroidota bacterium | reverse complement strand
TCTACACTCTTTCCCTACACGACGCTCTTCCGATCTGAAAGGTTTTTTATAAAACGGCCCTTTTGTCCTGGTAACAAACAACGTAAGATGCCCGGCAACAGCAAGTTTCAGAAAAATGAAAGTCTGGATCTGTGGTAGATTAAGATGCAGATATTCTTTGGCAATAATCAAAATCCCAAATGTTTCTATAACTCCGATTAATCCTAAAACAGTAGAAATACTCAGGACTTTCTTCATGTCCCATTTTACCGGATTTTTATTTAAGAAAGTATTGTCATAAGCGATAGTCATAATCGGCACATCGTTGAAAAAGGCAAGAAGAATAATCAACAGGGCGGTAATGGGATAAAAATTAAAAAATATCATGGCCAGAACCACAAAGAACATGATGCGGATGGTTTCGATAATACGATACATCGCATAGCTGTTCATCCTTTCAAAAATCTTCCTTGCCTCCGAAACGGCATCGATAATCACTGAAAGGCCCGGAGTGGTAAGGATTAAATCGGCAGCGGCTCTTGCTGCATCGGTAGCTCCGCTCACTGCAATACCAAAATCGGCTTGCTTTAGTGCAGGAGCATCATTTACGCCGTCACCGGTCATACCGGTAATATGATTAGCTGCCTGGAGTGCTTTTACAATACCATACTTGTGTTCGGGAAAGACTTCGGCAAAACCACTGGCAGCCTCAATTTGTTGTTCTATTTTACGGCTGGGATGCTTAATATCCGAATCATCTTTAAAAATTGCATCCACACGTTGAATGTTGGTTCCCAGATTTAACTGGCTGGAGACCTGACGGGCTATGGCAACGTTATCGCCGGTAACCATTTTAACCGTAATGCCATTTTCTTTGGCAAGGGCAATCGTAGCAGCAGAATCCTCACGCGGAGGATCAAAAAGTGTTAATATGCCAAGGAACTGCCAGTCGCCACCGGCATCTTTTTTTGCTACGCCGAGTGTTTTATACCCTTTGGCTGCAAATTTCTCCACCTCCTCATTGGCCTTTTCAAGGTCTTTTCCCTTCACTTTACACAGGTCCATAATAACCTGAGTAGCTCCTTTAGTTGTATTCAGCTCTTTACCATTGGCGTCGGTTAATATTGCCTCCGTCCGTTTTCTGACAGGATCGAAAGGGATGTATTTTTTTAGAGAAAATGAGGAGAATAACTTTTTATCTTTCATCCCGGATACTACGGTCAAATCAATAGCATCGTTGGTGTCGGACTCTGAGGAAAGGGAAGCATACAATATTAGCTCCTGGTCATCTTTTGCTTTGAACAAAACCGGACTGCCCAGCGTTAGCTTGTTTTGCGTAAGTGTTCCTGTTTTGTCGGAGCATAAAATATCCAGACCCGCAGCTTCCTCAATAGCTTCCAATCTGGAAACAATGACTTTTTTCTTTGATAACACCAATGCTCCCACAGCCATGGTTACAGATAATACAGCCGGCATGGCCACCGGTATGGACGCCACTGTCAGGATCAAAGCAAACTGAATCAGTGTGATAACATTATCACCCCTCAATAATTGGACAAGGAATAGTATGGATACCAGGCCGAGGCTAAGAAAAATAAGGTAATCGCCAATATGGATAACGGCTTTTTGAAAATGAGAAGTGGCTCCTGCATCCAAAACAAGGCCGGCGGTTTTTCCGAAATAAGTGTCAGCTCCGGTGGCCGAAACAACACCAACCATTTCCCCCTGTTTCACAATGGTTCCGGAGTAGCAGATGTCTGCCGGTTTTTTATTCACCGGAAGGGACTCTCCTGTTAAAGCGGCCTGATCTACGCTCACATAATCACCTTCTGTTAATTTCAGGTCAGCAGGGATAATATCGCCGATTTTAATGCGAACGACATCGCCCGGAACAATCTCCCTTGCTTCTATTTCTGTCCATTTTCCATCCCGGAGAACCCTTGCCTTTAAAGCCAGCTGTGCTTTCAGCGCATCCAGGGCATTGCTGGCTTTCAGCTCCTGCCAAAAACCGATACCGGCATTAAACAAAAGCAGTGCGAAAATGACAAAGAAATCGGCCAGGTGTTTCACCGCAAGAGACAAAACCGCTGCAATTTCTATCATCCACGGGATAGGCCCCCAAAAATAGCTGAAAAACCGAATCAACATACTAACATGTTTTTCAGGTAATGCATTGGGGCCTGTTTCTTCAAGACGTTTTTTCGCTTCTTCGGCAGACAGCCCTTTGGCAGAGGTGCTTAGCTGTTGGAATAAGTCGTCTTTACTCATTTTCTCCGCATCCTTTATAGTAACCTGTTTCATGTTAATTAATTTTAATTATTACCGGTTTTTATTATATGAGCATTTTTAGTCTAAAATTCTGCGCAAGCGCTCGTTTTCAATTTTTCGCAAATCATCGGAAACAAAGGGGAGAATCACACTCTCCAGAGTGTCCTGTCTGAAATCTCTTGCGTGCAACACAAAACCAAGTAAAGCATCCTTAAACACAATGCCTGACGAAGGGGGAAGTTGAGAAAGGAATGTTTTTACCGGCTGTAGTAATTGTTCTATTTTTTCTTTTCTTATCTTAGTATCTTTAGGAAGTTCCTCGTTTAAAGTCTTTATATCATCGTCAAAAGTCTTTTTTACCTCCTGGAAATAATCCTGTAATTCTTTACCAGCCTGATTACTCAGGACAGAAAGGTAAACTTTAGCCGTTCTTTCTTCTGCCGGCACCAAATGTCCTCCCGCAACCTGGCTGGCTACAAACAACGTTATTAATGCCGGAGTCTTGTAAATGACATTCTTTAATTCCTGATTTTGTTTTTTAATTATTTCATTCATTTTACATCTGTTTTATCATTGAATAGACTTCTTTCTAAAATTATCCGTTTTTCGCTTTTAAAGCGCCCCGGCTTTTAGTATCCCATTAGAGAATTTGTAGTTAAATTCCAAGAAAATACAAGAGGCGTCTTTCTGTATCCGGATAACTATCACAGCAAAAGTAAGGTTCTTTCCCGTCACTTTCAAGAAGTGAAACAAAAAATATAAGGTACTACTGCAAATTTTGTGAAGAACTGTTGTATCGTGTAATTATTAAATCTAAATTGCCGTACCAAAGGGATCCCTTTGGTACGGCAAAAGCAATTTACCCACTAAAATGGTAGTAGAACCAAATATGATAAGAATCCTGTTTTGTACGGTTAATTTTATCCCACCATCAAGGAAGTCTCAGCGTAACGAAAATTGGTTGAAATGACCCGGGTGCTTAATGCCATTGCCATGGTCAAAGTTCCGATCCTTCCCACAAACATGGAGGTAATAATGATGGCTTTCCCGGCTGCCGACAGCGAAGCTGTTATGCCCATGGAAAGACCTACGGTGCCAAATGCCGAAAACTCTTCAAAGAATAATTTAAGCAAATTGACACCCGGTTCTGTAATGGTGAGAAAAAAAGTCGAGATAAATATCATAGAGATGGAAAACAATGCGATGGAATAAGCCTTGTCGATGGTGCTAAACGGAAGTGTTCTTTTGAAAAACACTACGGTTTTTTCACCTTTTATGGTGGCGATGGCCGATTTTATAATCACGGCAAAAGTGGTTACTTTAATACCACCACCTGTTGAACCCGGGCCGGCGCCCACAAACATGAGAAAAATAAAAAACAGTAACACCGGAGCGCTCAGCCTGCCTATATCTACCGTGTTGAACCCGGCAGTCCTGGTTGTAACAGACTGAAAAACAGAGGTAATCGCAACCTGATACCAGGGATCTCCCGCCATGCTGTCTTTTTGAAGGATGTAAAAAACAATAGTCCCTAACGAAATTAAAAACAGCGACATGTAAAGGGTTATTTTCGTACCGGTATTGAGTCTGCGCCAGGGATTTTTTATCCTTCTGCGGATACTTTTTATGCTAAAAACATCTTGCATGGCTACAAAACCGAATCCTCCGAAAAAGATAAGAAAAATGATGACAATCTGAAGCCCGTACAGGTTTCGGACACCGCTACCGGCAAGGTTGTCGGAAAAGGTGGAAAAGCCTGCGTTGTTAAAGGCCGAAACGGCATGAAAAACAGAGTTAAAGAGTTGTGTTTTCCAGCTGTCAAAATGGACATTGCCCCAGGAAAAATAGAGGAAAAACGCCCCAATAGTTTCCATCAACAAGCTGAACTCCACGATGCTTCTCAAGATACTTTTTGAATCGGACAATCTTTCCGTACTCAGGAACTCTTTAATCAGCGACTGGTATTTTATGCTCCCCGATGATTTAGAGAAAGTGGCAAAAAAGGTGGCAAACGAAATAATATTGATACCGCCGAGCTGAATAAGCATCATAATAACAAGCTTTCCCTTTAAGGTAAAGAAAGTAGCAGTATCCACCACAATCAGTCCGGTTACACAGCTGGCACTGGTAGCCGTGAAGAGCGAATTTAAAAAATTGAAATGATGCAGTACGGTCATTTCCGGAAGCATCAAAAGGCCGGTCCCGGTACCAATAAGCAGCAAAAACGAGAGTACCAGCAAAGTAGCCGGTTTCAGGTTTAATGCTGTAATTTTAGAACCCGACTTTCCAAGTTCGACAACAATAATAACAATGAAATAAAATTGAAGTAGTAATAAAGAGTGATTGTTAATTAAATCATTAAATACGTCCCTGAAAATTAATCTGTTGAAAAGAGTGGGGCAAATAATATAAAATAAAAAGAAAAGTAAGGTTCCTCCTTCAATCTTATTTTGTTTTATAAATTCCAACGGGTGAAAATCATAGAAAACAAAAATAATGTAACGGAGAGAAAAGAAAATCAGGCTAAATACCATGGTCCTCTCAGTTAAACGGAGAGAAATATCGGTTTTTGGGAACCCGTAATAATAGATCGCAACGCCAATCACAAAGGAAAGAACAAAAAAACTAAGTACGTGAAATACCTGTGCAACAAAATTTTTGCTGCTAAATATCCGAAGATTAATCTTCTCTCTTATTTTAAAAAGCCTGGAGGGCATAACCGACTAACTGTTTATGTCGATAAATTTCTGAATATCACGGGTACTCCCAAAGACAACGATATAATCGTTTTCGTTGATAACCGTATCTCTGTGAGGAACTCCTTTGATATGTTGTCTTTTGATGATTTTATCACCCTCTTTCTCTTCCACTTCATTTTTTATGGTAACGAGGTTTATATTATAGGCTTCCCGAAGCTGAATGTCTTGTAGGGTTTGTCCGACAACAGATTTGGGAGCTTTAATTTCCATTATGGTATAACCATCCGGAAGGTCAAGAAAGTTCACAATACTGGGGTTCAGCAGGCGTTCTGCCACCACAGCGCCAACGGCATGTTCGGGAGAGAAAATTTCGTTTAGCCCCAGCTTTTCCAAAATCAAACGGTTTACTTCACCTTTAGCCCTGACAATTATCCTCTTGATATTCAGTTCAATAAGGTTTACGGCGGTGAGCAACAATTCTTCAAAATCTTCGCCAATGGCAATAACCACAGCATCGTAGTTCTGAATATTCTGAGAGATAAGAGCGTTTTTATCAGTGGAGTCTAATGCAACGGCATAAGCCACGTCATTGGCAATATAATCCACCTTCTCCTGGCTCTTATCAATAGCCAGTACTTCAGCTCCTTTTTTGGAGAGCGTCCGTGCTATGGCTTCTCCGAATTGCCCGATTCCAATGACAACAAACTGATTATTAGACATCATATCGCTTTGTTTTGAGTGGCAAATGTACAGAAAATAAAGAACGTTTATTCTGATAGTATAATTTATTCATATTTTAAAAATCAATACTCCGGTAAGTTTTTATAACAACCTGAAAACGAGCTTATTAACTAATGAGATGCGAAATGGTTAATTTATTCTATATCAGTACGTTATGTTTCGTGTAATAGTCGATTTCAAAAACTTACCGGAGTATTGAAAATGATATATATATATAAAGCGGGTTAAGTTATCTCCAATAAATCGTGTGCATTCACAAACAAAATATCACCCACCTCATCAAATCCTTCAAAATGTTTTTGTCCTTCATGTTTAAGCTGTTCGTTATAAAATCCGACAATGGTAAGTGCTGCTTCGGAAGAGTGTTGCGCCAGGAGTGTTCTGAAGTTTACTTCGGGATCCTGCTCAATAACGGTAATGTTTTTTCTTGAAACAGGCAGCCGTCCTCCCAGCACAAACCGGGCAATATTGTTTCTGGTTTCTTCCATTTTGTTTTTGGGAGAAAGGGTAAAAAGACTTATGCTGGCATTCTTCCATGCCGGATGCCCCAGAATGACATAGCTGAGAAGAATCATCAGACGTTCGTTATCTCTGTTTAAGTCACGAATCCAAATATGAATGCCGTTATCGTATTTGATATTTCTCATGGAACTCCCCAGAATGCAAATATCAAAATCGCCTGCCTGAACCATACGCAGGTTTTCAATAATTTGAGGAAGCTGGTCGGGCTGGTGCTTGTCGTACTCAAATATAACAATGTTATTCTCTACGCCGGATATTCCGGGGGTCTGAATGATTTGAGCAATGGCAGAAGTATAAGAAGGAGAAATAATGGTATCCACAATCATATTCCCAGCTGTTTTGTTTGCTTTCGTAATCAGGCGGTCCATAATTTTTTTTGCTTCTTTATGGGTTTCACGTGAATAATAGCCTTGAATAAAATGCATATAAGTGCCAAAGCCGTGTGAATAGGAAATCCAGTTGAGCAAATCAAAAATCTTATCCCGCTCAAAGGTGTCAGACGAAATGCAGATGGCAGAAGGACGCCAGGTTCTTTCTTTCAGGGTGCCACTTTGCAGGTAAACAATCAGCTTACGGCTAATTTGAAACATAACGCCATGAAAAATGTTTTCGAGTCCTCTTCTGTCCTGATGCATGCGTTTCATTAAAAAATACAGCATAAAAATGGCAACTACTGAAATAAAAGCATAAAAAGGGTTCATCAAAAACATTAAAACAGTAGCAAAGATAAACCCGGCGAGTGAGAAATACCATTTCGACTGGAAAGTAGGCCGGTACGAGGGGTCGGAGCCAAAATGGTTCAGAAAAGATATCAGATTCATGGAGGCGTAGGTAATCATAAAAAACATGGAAATAATTTTCGCAACAGCATCCACGCTTCCCAGTGTTACAAATACCAGCGCCAGCAAAAGGGTGAAGAAAGTAGCGCTTTGGGGTTCGTTGGTTTTTCCTTTTCCTTTCCCCAGCAGCATATTTATTTTTTCTGATGGGAAAGACTTATCAACGGCAATGGCCTGCAAGGTACGTGGTGCAACCAAAAAAGAACCAATGGCACTGGAAAGGGTTGCTGCTGCCAATCCGAGAGGAATAATAATCCATCCGTACAGCGCAATTTTACTCATAATCAAAGGTTGCGACATAAGTTCCTGTGGTGTGGCCGAAGCATTCAGTTTAATTACTACGAAGACATAAATAATCATCCCCGAAAGGGTTGCCCACAAAGTTCCGCGCGGAATAGACTTTTGCGGACTCTTTAAATCGCCCGACAATCCGACACCGGCATCCATCCCTGTAAAAGCCGGAAAAATAATGGCAAGTATAAGAAACAGCTGGTCCGTATTGCGTAAAGGTTCAACAACATCTTTGGCAGAAGCAACATCGGAAACGGGATGGCCGAGAAAAAAAGCCGTTAGCGCTAACAGTAAAATGGTTACCACGACGTACAACATTTTTATTCCGAGAGAAGCTCCCTTTCTCCAAATGAGAAGTCCGAGAATTAATAAAGCCGGAATACTAATGGCCTGCCTGGGAATGAAAAGATCGTAATGAACCTGAATAAAATGAAGCAGGGGTGTAAATGCTTCCGTAAAAGCAATAATATAAAAAGCAACGCTGATGGCCTGTGACAGATAAAGGGAAATGCCAATAGTGGCTCCGATATTTAATCCGAAAGAGCGGGAGATCATATAATACTCTCCGCCTCCTTCTACCTTTTGGTTGGTGGCAATCTCGGAAATAGCCATAGCTGTGGGAAGTGTAACCATGTGCCCTATCAGGATGAGAAGGAGAACTCCTGCCACCCCGACAGTGCCCACTGCCACCCCGAAACGCAAAAACAAAATGGCTCCGAGAATAGTGGAGATAGCCGTGAAATAAACCGGAGCTGACCCCATGTTTTTTTCCGGTTGCCGGGAAGTTGCTTTTTTCATGGTTGTTAATTCTTAAATGCGCATTTACATTTTTCGAATATCCTGCTTATTGGTTTTTCTGATGTTCTGCTGCTGGTGTTCTTCTTTTCTGAGGCCTGCCCTCCGACAGAAGAATTTTCAACATCTCTTATCCATACAATCTTTTTTTCAAAAGTAGACTTTTTACTAAATAATTAGATGGCTTTTGTGAAATAAAAAAGGCTGTTCATCAAATTGGACAGCCTTTTTATAAGTGGAGTTGAAAATATTACTTCCAGTAATATAAAGAGGCGTCACCGAGTTCCTGTTCAATCTCCATCAGACGGTTGTATTTGGCCAAACGTTCGCTACGGCTGGCAGAACCTGTTTTCAGGTGACCGCCATCCATGGCTACGGCGAAATCAGCGAGAAAAGTATCGGATGTTTCGCCCGAACGGTGCGAGATAAAGTAACGCCATCCGGCATCGCGGCACATGCGTACGGCTTCAATGGTTTCGCTCACCGTACCAATCTGGTTCAGCTTGATAAGAGCTGAATTGGCAGTACCCTCTGCAATACCACGAGTGATGTACTCGGTATTGGTAACAAAAATATCGTCGCCTACCACTTCAATTTTATCACCAAGACGGGTGGTAAAGTTTTTGAATCCTTCCCAGTCGTTTTCGGCCAACGGGTCTTCCCATAAGACGATAGGATATTTCGAAACCCACTCTTCAGCCAAATCAGTAAGACCGTTGCTGTCCATTTTTCCGGCACCTGACCATTTCAGATCATATTGGTTTTTGTTGTCGATAGAGAAAGAGCTGGCAGCATTGTCGATAGCAATGGCAATGTCTTTTCCTGGTTTGTATCCGGCTTTTTCAATAGCCTGGATAATGGTCTCAATCACATCTTCGTTACTGTCGAGGTTGGGGGCAAAACCGCCTTCGTCACCTACGCCGGTGGAAAGACCGCGGTTTTTCAGAATACCTTTTAATGTGTGGAAAGTTTCTGCTACGTAGCGCAGACCCTCACGGAAATTGGGAGCGCCAATCGGCACAGCCATAAATTCCTGAAAGTCAACACTGTTATCAGCATGTGCTCCGCCGTTCAGAATATTCATACAGGGAACAGGGATACGACGTGCTCCGGCACCACCAAGATATTGATACAAAGGAATGCGTGCAGACGCAGCAGCAGCACGTGCCACAGCCATAGAAACGCCCAAAATTGCATTGGCGCCAAGTTTCGATTTGTTTTTGGTGCCATCCATTTCAATCATTTTGCGGTCGATTATCGACTGCTCATGTGCATGCATACCCAAAAGGGCGGGTGCAATCACTTTGTTTACATTTTTAACGGCTTTCAGGACACCTTTTCCGTCATAACGTTTTTTGTCACCATCACGTAATTCAACGGCTTCGTTTTCACCTGTGCTGGCTCCCGAAGGAACGGAAGCAACAACCTGTGTCCCATCACTGAGTTCCAAATAAACCCTTACCGTAGGGTTTCCTCTTGAATCGAGAATTTCCATGGCACGAATGCCGCTTATTTTGTTATTTAACATTTTAACCTCCTTATTTTGATAGTTTTAAATTTTGTTTTTTCAGCCGGTAAAATTCATCCTTTTCCAGCTAAGAAACAAATAAAAAACAACCCCGTTCGCTTTTTTTCCTGCGCCGGCTTCTTCTGTTACCGGGGGCTTCTGTTTATAACGATTGCGGGATTCCCGGGTGAAAATATACCGGACTATTACATACCATTCTTTCTCTATTTACGAAGTAGTTTGGTTTTGAAAAAAACAAATAAGAAACCTACAATTATTTTACTTATCTTTGAGCTAAATATATTTACTAACCCCATAAATACAAGACTATGAAAATGAAAATATTTTTTACTGCTATTCTTGTATCCGGACTTTTGTTCAGTACGGGATGTGAGAAGGTTAAATCCTTACTGGATATGAAATTTGATGCCAACTACACCGTTGATATTAATGTTTCGGTGCCTGCTTCAGCTTCTATTGAAGCTGTACAAGGTTCTTTTTCAGAAAGTGCCACCATTGATCCTACCGAAAACCCCGATGTTTCCAAATATCTGAATCTGATTAAATCGTGGACGGTTACCAGGCTTACCGGAACATTTAAAGATGTTTCCAAAGAGGCTGTTTTGAATAACGGCACTATTTCCTTTTCTTCCGATGCCGATACCGCAACCTGGAACTTCACCAATGTGGCTATTAAAAACGGCGGGACTTTTACCATGGATAATACCAACGGACAATGGACTGAATTCGATAAAATTCTTAGTGCTAAAAAGCCTTTTACGGTTGCTTTTTCAGGAACCACTGATAAGGATGATTTTACCTTTACCTTATCGGTTGAAGTGAATTCGACCATTGTAGCTAATCCACTAGGCTCCAAGTAAGTAATCGGTAATGACCTGAATTTCCGGCCGGGATTTTTTTCGGCGAAAGAGATTTGTTTTACGTAAACACAAAGAAGGCCTGACATCAGGCCTTCTTTGTGTTATAAATTATTTCTCTGTCCTTAAATTGATGTGGGCGGGAATGGAAAGGTGAGCCTGTACGATTTTCCATCCGTCTTTCTGCTTTTCCATAACGCCGGTGAAACGGACACCTTCAAAACTCCTTGCCTCTCCCTGGTAGACAAAATTATAATTTAAAATTTCCGCAAACCAGGCTGTATTCTGCTCGGGATTCAGTTTAATAAACTGGTCGGTTGGGGAGATGTAGGTTTCACTGATGCTGGCAAACTGCTGCTTGATAGCTCTTTTAATGTTGTTCCAGCCCATAAGCTTTTCGTCTGAATTAGTACCGAATAAAATAATGTTACTGTCCGGAGCCCAGATTTGTTCAATCATGGGAAAATCCTGATTTTCATTAGCAATAACATATTTTTCCAACACATTGGCAACAGCTTTTTTGTTGTCCGGATTATTTGCCTTTGGGGTATTTGGGGAACTGCAGGCAGTGGTCATCAGGAGTAGACCAAATAATATAACGGCTATACTTTTCATGATAAAGAGTTTTTATGAATTAATTTTTCTGCTGTGAATATACAAAAAATAATCATTCAACAAAACAAAGATGTCCCGAAAAATTTAAAAACAGACAAAAACTAATTGAAAGACAAGATATTGAACGTGATAAATATTTCGTATTTAAATTAATTTAAAAAGCCTTATATTTTTACAGCTTTTCTTCGTAAAATTGCACACAAATTAAAAAACGAATACTCTTGTTAGCTATGGCGAGGAAAACGATTGTAAATCAGGTAATTACTCTTTTTTTATTTTTCTCTTTCTTTTGTGTTGTACCACTAAATTTAGTGGCCGGGAATCATACATCGTCCTCAACGGACAAAGATCACGGCAAAAAGGAAGAGCCCAACATAGGGAAAATGATAATGGAGCATGTTACAGATTCCTACGAATGGCATTTTTTTAGTGTAGGCGAGCATCATGTTTCTCTGTCTCTGCCTGTTATTCTTTACGACCAGGGACATTGGATGGTTTTTTCTTCTTCCCGGTTAGAACACGGGCAAGCTTCGTACAAAGGTTATTATGTGGCTGATGGTGGTCCGAATATCGGAAAGCTGGTTCGTAAAGATGCCGACGGGAAGGAAGTTCCGCCACAATTGGATATCTCCATTACCAAAACGGTGTTTGCTATTTTTCTTGATGCTCTGCTGGTGATTATTATTTTTCTTTCCATTGCCAAATCCTATCGCAAAAGAAAAGGACAGGCCCCGAAAGGGTTGCAGTCTTTTATGGAGCCATTGGTGCTGTTTATCCGCGATGATGTAGCCAAAGATTCTATCGGAGAAGAGAAATACGAGCGTTATCTACCTTACCTGATGACACTGTTCTTTTTTATCCTGTTCAGTAACCTTGTCGGGATTTTCCCCTTTTTCCCGGGTGGTGCCAATGTTACGGGAAACATTGCGGTTACCGGAATTATGGCACTCTTTACCTTTGTGATTACAACAGTCAGCGGAAACAAACATTACTGGAAAGACATTTTCAACACTCCCGGTGTTCCGTGGTGGTTAAAATTTCCGATTCCGCTTATGCCGTTTGTTGAAGTTATGGGCATTTTTACCAAACCTTTTGTTCTGATGGTTCGTCTTTTTGCCAATATGGTTTCCGGTCACATTGTGCTGGCGGGTTTTATCAGTCTGATATTTATTTTCGGGAAATTCGGTGTCGGAATGGCGTATGGCGTTTCCGTGTTTTCCATTGCTTTTGCCATTTTCCTGGATTTGCTGGAGGTGTTGATTGCCTTTATCCAGGCTTATGTTTTTGTATTGCTTTCTGCACTCTATTTTGGCATGGCGACAGAAGTGCCCAATCATCATTAATTTAAAAATTATTTATTCATCTCTAAATTATAAATTATGCATTTATTAACTGTTTTACTGCAAGCAGCAGCCGACATGGTCCCTTTTGCAAAAATGGGTGCCGGAATAGGTGCCGGTATTGCTGCTGTTGGTGCCGGTATCGGTATTGGACAAATTGGCATGGGTGCGATGGGAGCCATTGCACGTCAGCCTGAGGCTGTTGGTGACATTCGTTCCAATATGATTGTATCTGAAGCCCTTGTCGAAGGGGTTTGTTTCGGTGCCATTGTTGTTTGTTTGTTGATTCTTTTTGTTTAATCAACTTACGGAGAACGCAATTTTTACAGTATCCCGGCGGTAGGCCGGGATACTTAAATTAGAAACCAAATCAAAAAAAGATAAATTATGCAATTGATTAATCCCGGAATAGGTCTTGTTTTTTGGATGACCGTGGCTTTTAGCATTGTTTTGTTTATTCTTGGGAAATTTGCCTGGCCTGCTATTCTGAAAGGATTGAAAGAGCGTGAGCAGAGTATCCAGGAGGCCCTCGACTCGGCTAAAGAAGCGCAGGAGCAAATGAAACGTCTTAAAATGGACAATGATAAATTGCTCAGGGAAGCCATGGAAGAGAGAGACGTTATCCTCGCGGAAGCCCGTAAGATAAAAGATAAAATTATTGGAGAGGCAAAAGAAAAAGCCGGTAAGGAAGCTTCTGCAATTGTAGAGAGTGCCAAAGAAAAAATCAACAGCGAAAAACTGGCCGCTTTACGCGAAATTAAATCTACCGTTGCTGAATATTCCATCGAAATTGCCGAAAAAATTCTAAGAGAAGAGCTGAAAGACAGAGGCAGACAAAAGAAATATATTGAAACGCTTTTAGAAGAAACCAATTTAAACTAACAGACTTTTATCATGAGAGTGAATCTTCTGGCAAAAAGATATGCACGGTCCCTATTCGACCTTTCTCTTGAAACCAAGATAGAGGAAAAAGTCGCTGCAGATATGCGGTTGGTAGGAAGTGTCCTGGCTGAAAACAGAGAGCTGAGGAGGGTTATTGCAAATCCTGTGCTGAACGGATCAAAAAAAATAAAAATTCTCAACAGGCTGTTTGGCGAAAAACTGAACGAACTGAGTCTCCGCTTTTTCAACCTTATTATCCGTAAAGGACGCGAAGTCTATCTCGAAGGCATTTGCCTGGCGTTTGAAGATATTTATGAAGACTTTAAAAACGTGGTCGGCGCCGAACTTATCACCGCCACGAAGTCAGATGATAAAATCAAAAAGCTGGTGGTGGGTAAGCTGAAAGCCATCACAGATAAAGATATTGAACTGAAAGAAATTGTAGATGAAGATATTATCGGCGGTTTTGTGGTGCGGCTGGAAGATTACCAGTACGATGCCAGCGTAGCTACCCAGCTGAGGAGACTACGGAAAAACTATGCCGATAAACTGAAATAATTAACCGGGATTTTTAATTAGATACTAAAGATAATACATAAAATTATGGCAGACATCAAACCGGCTGAAATATCAGCTATACTGCGTCAGGAACTGGCAGGCTTTGAATCGGAAGCCACACTCGAAGAGATCGGAACCGTTCTTATGATTGGCGACGGGATTGCCCGTGTTTACGGTCTTTCCAATGCCGAGCAGGGTGAATTGGTTGAATTCGAGAAAAACGGCCTTATGGGTCTTGTTCAAAACCTCGAAGAAGATAATGTGGGTGTTGTGCTGCTCGGCGATGCCGAAGACATCAGCGAAGGGGACAAAGTGAAACGCACCGGAAGAATTGCTTCCATTGAGGTGGGCGAAGGTCTTCTTGGCCGTGTAATTAATACCATTGGAAAGCCTATCGACGGCAAAGGCCCCATTGAAGGCGAACTTTTTGAAATGCCCCTTGAACGCAAAGCCCCGGGGGTTATTTATCGCCAGCCCGTAAACGAACCGTTGCAAACCGGTATCAAAGCCATCGATGCCATGATTCCCATTGGTCGCGGTCAGCGTGAGTTGATTATCGGCGACCGTCAGACAGGGAAAACAGCCATTGCCATTGATACCATTATCAACCAGAAAGAATTTTATAAAAAAGGAGAACCTGTTTACTGTATTTATGTTGCCTCCGGACAAAAAGGTTCTACGGTAGCGCAGATTCAGAAAACGCTCGAAGAGCATGGCGCTATGGATTATACGGTGATTGTCTCGGCAACCGCTTCCGACCCGGCAGCCATGCAGTTTTATGCACCTTTTGCCGGAGCTGCTATTGGTGAGTTCTTCCGCGACACCGGCCGGCCTGCTTTGATTGTGTATGACGACCTTTCAAAACAGGCTGTGGCTTACCGCGAAGTATCTCTGCTGCTGCGTCGTCCTCCGGGACGTGAAGCTTATCCGGGTGATGTGTTTTATCTCCACTCGCGCCTGCTGGAGCGTGCCGCTAAAATCATCGATTCCGATGAAATTGCAAAGAAAATGAACAACATCCCCGATAGTATCAAACACATGATAAAAGGGGGTGGGTCGCTAACCGCTTTGCCCATTATCGAAACCCAGGCAGCTGACGTTTCCGCATATATCCCGACGAATGTAATTTCCATTACCGACGGTCAGATTTTCTTAGAAACCAACCTGTTTAATGCCGGTATCCGTCCCGCTATTAACGTGGGTATTTCCGTATCGCGCGTGGGTGGTTCGGCACAAATTAAATCTATGAAAAAGGTTGCCGGCACGCTGAAACTCGACCAGGCACAGTTCCGTGAGCTGGAAGCTTTTTCTAAATTCGGTTCCGACCTCGATGCTGCTACACTCAACGTGTTGGAAAAAGGCCGCCGCAACGTGGAGATTCTTAAGCAGCTTCAGTATTCACCCATGACCGTGCAAAATCAGATTGCTATTCTCTTCTGCGGTGCCAACAACCTGTTGCAGGATGTGCCCGTCGAGAAAGTGCATGACTTTCAGGAAAGTTATCTGAGCATTATGCAGGAAAAATACAGCGATGTTTTGGATGAATTGGGAGCAAGCAAGCTGACCGATAAAGCCATCGAAACTATGAAAGAGGTAGCTGCTGGTATTTCGGGGCGCTATAAAAAGTAATCTTAACCTGAAAAAGTATTATGGCTAACTTAAAAGAAGTCCGGACAAGAATAACTTCTGTAAAATCAACCATGCAGATTACCAGCGCCATGAAAATGGTGGCCGCTGCCAAATTGCGTAAGGCGCAAAATGCAGTTACTACCATGAGGCCTTATGCAGCAAAGTTACAGGAGATTATGCAGGATTTGAGTGCCAGTCTTGAGGATTCAAACGAGAACGTTTTTACTACTGCCCGTCAGCCTGAGAAAGTACTTTTCATAACAATTACTTCCAACCGCGGTTTGTGTGGCGCTTTTAATGTGAATGTAGTTAAGAAGGCCGTCAGGCAGATAGATGAGCAGTTTGCTTCACAACAGGAAAAAGGAAATATTTCCTTTTTTTGTGTAGGGAAAAAAGGCGCTGATATTTTAAAATCCAGAGGCTATGAGATAAAAGAGAAAGAAACCGCTATTTTCGATAAACTGAATTTTGAAAATGTTGTCCCGCTTGCCGAAAAGCTGATGCAGGAATATGCTAAGGGCAAATATGATAAAATCATTCTGGTTTACAACCAGTTTAAAAATGCTGCCGTTCAGGTACTGCAAACCGAACAGTTTCTTCCAATTGTCGAATCTGCCGGAGATGAAACCATACAGAAAGAGCACAAGCATGCAGATTATATTTTCGAGCCCGGCAAAAAGGAAATTATCACCGAGCTGATTCCCAAATCATTAAAAATACAATTTTATAAAGCTCTGCTCGATAGTTTTGCTGCTGAACATGGTGCACGGATGACAGCCATGCATCAGGCCACCGACAATGCTACGGAACTTCTGAAAGATTTGAAACTGACTTACAACAAAGCCCGCCAGGCTGCCATTACCAACGAAATTCTGGAAATTGTCAGCGGTGCAGAGGCGCTGAAAGGATAGCTGTTTGGATGTTTGGATGTGAGATATTTGATGCTACCTGTCCTTTCGGTGTTGTACAAACCCTGCCGTCGTTATTTTCCGCTTTTCCGGATTTGTAATTGAGCTGCGTTATTGCGATGAGCATAGCGCTGGCTTGTGTGTTGGGTGAAGAAGTAATCTCCAAATGGTTTCCATTTATAATGAAAAAAGATTGCCATCGCCTAAGAGACAGGCTTCACACGCCAAAGTGGTCTTTCAATGGATAAACATTCCGGGTCGACGTGTTCACAAAGACGGGACTTTGTACTTCCGTCGGTTGTCCCTTTGCTGGTTCAGTCGCCCCCTGAGCAGACTTCCTATTAAAGTCCGCCGTTTTTTGCATTTTCGGGATAACGGCATTATATTTGCTAAAAATCACGTATCCGAAAGTAACCACCTTCATCATGAAAAAACAATGGGTAAGTTGGGTAAGTATAAGTATGCTCGTGCTGCTACTGGTGTCGTGGCAGGGACAGCCAAAGACCGGAAATTATGACAATCTCTGGAAAAGAGTCCGGCAGTATTCTCAAAAAGATCTTCCGAGATCCGCTTTGAAAACGGTGGAACTCATTTACACCAAAGCCAAAACCGAAGGTAACGAAAGCCAGGTGATAAAAAGCCTGCTTTACCGCATTAGCCTGCAAAGCACTTTTCAGGAAGATTTCCGGCTGAAAAGTATTCGCATTTTTGAAAAAGAACGGCAAACAGCCCCACCGGTGGAAAAGCAGTTGCTTGGTTCTCTGCTCGGTCAACTTTATCAGGGATATTACGATGATCATTTCAATGAAATTCTGAACAGGAAAACATCCGCCATTACCGGCGATATCGCTTTGGAAATGATGGACGCACAGCAATGGAGCCGGAAAATCACACAGGCTTATCTTGCTTCCGTGTCATCTCCCGATGTTTTAAGTAAAATACATCTGAGTGATTTTTCCGCCATTTTACAAAATGACAGCAGCGCTTTGGCATTATGGCCGACCCTTTACGACCTGCTGGCAAACAGGGCAATAGGTTATTTTTCTTCGGGTGATGCCCGTCTAATAGTTGTTAAAAATCCGGTGGCTGTCGATACGAGCCTGTTTGCGCCGGTAAACGACTTTCTAAAAATGAATTTTTCCGGCGACAGCATAGCTTCAACGGGTAAAGTGATAATTCTTTTTCAACACCTGCTGCGTTTGCATAAAGAACAAAACTATCCGGAGGCCCTTGTGGATGTCGATTTAAAACGGCTTGCTTTTGTCAAATCCCGGCTACCGGAAAATTTTGCCAACGGTTTGGCATACGCCCATGCGTTGGAGGAGCTGCTGCAAAAATTTCAAAACCAGGAGATCTCCGTCCGTATTGCCGACCGCCTTGCACGGGAGTACCGGTCGCTTTCGTCGCACAACAAAAGCCCGGCAAACTATCTGATAAAAGCGGAAGAGACCTGTAGAAAAGCTTTGAAAGCTTTTCCCGCGGCGCCTTTTGCCAACAATTGCAAAAACACCATTACACAGATTTATAAACCGGCTTTCCGTATGAAACTGCAGCAGGCGTTGCTGCCTGATAAGCCGTTTCTATCACTGGTAACTTATAAAAACAGTGCTAAGCTTTTTTTTCGTGTGGTAAAAATTTCACCTGATATTGAAAATCCTTCCTCAGGTGGAAATCTCAAACGCCAGATGAAAAAATTCTTGCAAAAACCTGCTTTTAAAAAGTGGGGACAGTCGTTTCCGTTTGCCGATGACCACCGGATGCACACGGCGGAAATCGCTATGCCGGCGCTTCCTTTAGGGGCATACGTAATTTTTGTTTCGGATAATCCCCGTTTTTCCAAAGAACGTACGGTACTTTATCAGCAAATTCAGGTTACACGGCTGACTTTGCTTTCGAAAAAAAATAACAACGCACAGGCACTGGACATATACCTTCTGGACAGAGCTGATGGAACGCCGGTTTCCGGCGTTGCTGTGAAGGTTTTTGGCCGTTCGTACGACTACCGTGCGCGGGAACAGCAGATAACGCCATTAGGCAACTATTCTTCGGATGCTAATGGCTTTTTGCAGGTTCCCATAGAAGATAACCGCGACTTCAATGGTTTTATTTTGGAAGCGGTAAAAGGTAAGGATACCACTTACGTGAATACATTTGCCCGGTTTTCAGGCTTGGTTTACCGCGAAAAACCAGTGTTGCATACTTATCTTTTTACCGACCGGGCAATTTACCGGCCGGGGCAAACGGTTTATTTCAAAGGAGTTGTGGTTGAATCAAAAGGTAATAATGCCCGTGTGAAAGCGGGTGTGAAACAGGTGGTGCAGTTGCTGAATGCACAGTATAAAAAGCTGGATGAACAACAGTTTGTGAGCGACGTTTCGGGTTCCATCAGCGGGTTGTTTGTTTTGCCCGACGTGGCGCTGAACGGACGGTTTATGATTAAAACGGCCACGGGAATGGTCAACATACGGATGGAAAATTACAAGCGACCGGCTTTTCATGTGATTTTCGATACGCTGAAGAAAGCTTTTGCGCTGAATGACGTGGTAACACTTACCGGGAAAGTGGCCTATTACTTTGGCGGCATGGCAGACAGTTTGCAGGTGAAATACACAGTGAAACGAGAAAGTTATTTTCCCGTTCCTGTTTATTACAGAGATTGGTATCCGGGACAGCCTGATAATGTGGAAGTTGCCGGCGGCACACTCCGTACCGACAGCGTTGGTCGTTTTCAAATTACTTTTAAAGCCCTTGCAAACAAAAACATACCCGGGAATTTCTATCCCGTTTATCGCTTTGTTTTGCATGTGGAGGTTACCGATGCCAGCGGCGAGACGCATGTGGCCACGCAGGATATCAGGCTTTCGCGATTGGCCCTGCTATTGGAACTCCGGGTGCCGCAAAATATTATACGTGAACAATCCCACGGAATAAAAATAGTAACCCAAAACCTGTCGGGGGCAGAAGTACCTGCCAGTGTGCAGGTGAAACTTTACAAACTGACGACTCCTGATAAATATTTTCTCAAACGCTTGTGGCCAAAGCCGGATACGGTGCTCGTGACCAAAAATTATTTTACGCAAAATTTCCCTCATTTGGCTTACCGCCACGAGGATGATAAAAATTACCGGAAACAAACACTGATAACCACGGAAGAGATGAGGGTAAACGGAAATACGCAGGTGTTTACCAAAAAGCTGAAAAGGCTGAAACCTGGTGAGTATCTCATAGTTGCCACGGCAAAAGGGCAGCCGGAAGTTCCGGTACGAAAATTCTTTACGCTCACCTCTGACCACTCGACGAAACTACCCGTGAAGGAAATCTTCTGGCACAATCTCTCTGCCGAAAGGGCGGAACCGGGCGATGTATTACAACTGCGTGTTGGCTCGGCTTCCGGAAACATGCGTATGCTTTATGAGATACTCAACGGACGGGAAGTGATACTACGGCAATGGATTGAACCGGGGAAAAAACTGATGAAACCGGAAATCCCGGTCGGCACTTCTTTCCGCGGTAATTTTGCCGTTCGCCTGTTGGCCGTGCACAGCAACCGGCTTTTCTCATGGTCGCAAACTGTCAAAGTGCCGTTTACAAATAAAAAGCTGTCGGTAAGCCTGCAAACTAACCGTAACTTTCTGAAACCGGGAGGAAAAGAGCAGTGGGCGATTCAAATAAAATCAGCTTCCGGAAAAAATCAGCCTGCCTTTTTGCTGGCCGGCATGTATGACGCCTCATTAGACGTATATGCCGCCAACCGGTGGAAAATGTTTCCTTACCATAGCAAAACGGCAGGAGCAGCCTGGCGTTCCTATCTGTTTCATGCCGGCTATAACCGTACTTTATTCAACCAACATACACAGTTACTGCCGATAACCAAAATTTCCTATCCACAGGTCAACTGGTTTGGTTATCCTGTTTTTTCACGGGTAGAACCTGTTTTTTATGCTATCGGAAGTTCTGTAAAAAGATTGATGATTGTCAATAATGATGTAAGCTTATCGGAGGTCTCTTCTTTGAAAAAAGAAAAACAGCCAGCTGTGCAATCTTCCGCTATACCTGCCGAAAAGAAAAATCCACCCGAGCCGCTGCGCACCAATTTTAATGAAACTGCCTTTTTCTATCCAGACTTGGTAACAGACAGCACGGGTAGTGTCCGGATTAATTTTACCACTCCCGATGCGCTTACACAATGGAAATTTATGGCGCTGGCCTACACGAAAGATATGAAAACCGGCAGTTTTGTCCGGGAAATTACCGCCCGGAAAGCGCTTATGGTTGTTCCGCATTTACCGCGTTTTGTGCGGCAGGGCGACCGGCTGACTTTCGCGGTACGACTGTCGAATTTATCAGACAAAACGCTTCCCGTTAAGGTAAACATTGAATTTTTCGATCCCGAAAACGGAAAGAATCTGAACCCCTTTTTAACTCCTAAAACAGCGGAGCGACATGTGGTGATGCTGCCTGGAAAAAATGCACTGGTATCCTGGCTGATTCATATTCCGCAGAACATCCGGTTTCTAGCCTACCGCATAAAAGCTGTTTCCGGCGATGTGTCCGATGGCGAAGAGCGGATAATACCGGTGCTGAGCAACCGCGAGCTAATAACCGAAAGTATGCCGATGTTTGTAAACGGAAACCGGCAAAAGACTTTTACGTTTGCAAGTTTCCTGAATGACACCTCTGCTACACGGAAAAATTTCCGTTATACGCTCACCTTTACTTCGTATCCGGTGTGGTATGCCGTGCAGGCATTGCCTTATCTGAGCAGGCCACAATACGAAAGTGCGGAAAACATTTTTTACCGGTTTTATGCCCATGCCCTTGCGGGAAAACTTCTGAAGACTTATCCACGGATTCAGCAGGTTTTTCATCAATGGAAGCAACAAAGTCCGGATGTTTTCTTGTCTGCTTTACAAAAAGACAAAGAGCTTAAAAACATTATATTACAGGCTACCCCCTGGTTGTTAGATGCCCAAAATGAAACGGAGCAAAAACGTCGGATAGCGCTCTTTTTTGATTTAAATCAGATGCAGAGGCAGCAGCAGACCGCTTTGAATAAGCTGAAAATCGTCCAACAGCCTTCCGGTGCCTGGCCGTGGTTTCCGGATATGCCTGCTGATTTTTTTACAACTGAAAACATTTTATCAGGATTTGCTGACCTGGTTCAAATGAAAGCCATCGACCTGAACCGTAACCCGGCATTGAAAATCATGTTGCAGAAAGGCCTCCGTTTTCTTGATAAAAAGATGATTGATGAGTACGGTAAGATAATGAAGAAGCATCCTAAAACCATCAATAACAATCATCTAACTTCCGGCCGGATACACTATTGCTACCTTCGTTCAGCATTTTTAGCCACGGTTCCTCTAAATCCTGATGCCCGGAAAGCATTTGATTACTTTTGCGGACAAATAAAACAATACTGGCCAAAATTAGATAACAATCTGCAGGCGTTCTCGGCCATAACGCTAAACAGAGTGGGCCGGACGAATCAGGCGGAAGCCATTATCCGGGCGCTTACCGAGAAATCGTTGCTAACCAAAGAAAACGGCATGTACTGGCGAAATGAAAACCGCTTTTATGCCAACACGTCCGCAATCTCCACGGAAGTGAACATTATGAAAGCTTTCGTTGAGGTGATGCACGATACACGCGCGGCTGACAAAATGAAAACCTGGCTACTGATGCAAAAACAAGCCAACCACTGGCCGGGAACCAAAGCTACGGCTGATGCAGTGTATGCGTTGCTTATGAATGGAAGCCCATTGCTTTCGGAAACCCGGCCGGTGGCCATAACCCTGGGCAATGGTCAAAAACTACCGGGAAGGAATCTTCAAAAAGAAGCCGGGACAGGCTATTTTAAAAAGGTGTGGACAGCTGCCGAAATAACTCCGGCAATCGGAAAAATTTCGGTACATAATCCCAATAAAGGAATGGCTTATGGAGCAGCTTACCTGCAATATTTTGAAGACATTAATAAGGTGAGCCGACAATCAACGGATGTATCCATCAAAAAAACATTTTTCAAAGAAGTTATCACTGCAAAAGGCAATGAATGGGTACATGTTTCAGCTGGTAAGCCTTTGCAAACCGGTGACCGTGTGATGGTTCGCCTACTCATCCGTGCTAACCGCGCCGCAGATTATGTACACGTTCAGGATATGCGGGCGGCAGCCTTTGAGCCCGAAAAACTGCTTTCATCTTACGAGAGAAAGGGCGGCCTGAGTTACTACGAAGAGGTGAAAGATGTTGCTACGAATTTCTTTATCAGACATTTGCCAAAAGGCACCTTTGTGCTTGAATATCCCTTACTTGTTACACAAAAAGGTGTTTTTTCCAATGGGATAGCACGTATTCGAAGTTTGTACCTGACCTCTTTTGCCGCACACTCATCGGGAACCAAAATAAAAGTGCGGTAAATGCGTTCTTTTTTTAGAAACAGGAATAAAAATTTACTCAACAATTTAAAAGTGTGCTTATTCGGAACAATTTTCGGTTTTTTATATTAGCTTTGCAGAAAATAATCTTAAAATCATGGAAGAACAAAGTAAAGTATTGAAAAGTAACAAAAAAAAGCCGCCAGTCGGGATGCTGGTGTTAATTGCCATTCTTGCAGTAGTTATAATCGGGCTGGCTTTCTGGGCCATCGGATCATTGGATGAAGCACACAAGGAAAAGGTCGAAAAAGAAGCACAGCGTACTGAGTTTACGGCACAGCTGGACTCGCTCATGGCAGTTCACAACAAAATTAAAGCTGAATACGGTCAGTTGTCCGATTCGCTTGCTGTGAAAGACAGTGTTATTCAGGCAAAAGCAGTGCAAATCAAAAAGCTGATGAATACACGCTGGGAGTATTACAAAATTAAAAAGGAATTCGGTAGCTTGCAGAAGATAGCTCAGGGCTATGTGCGTCAAATGGATTCGTTATACACAGAAAACCATGCTTTGACAAAGGAGAATCATCAGATAAAAGAGGTTCTTCAGCAGGAAAAACAGAAAAACGCCCAACTGATAACCGAGAAAAAAGCCCTCAGCCAAAAGGTTGAGCAGGCAAGCGTTCTAAAGACATATAACTATAAGGTTACTGCCGTGCATGTTACCGGTTCCGGACGTGAGCGGAAGACAGACAAGGTGAGAAGAGTCGGCAGGATTAAGATCTGCTTTACCGTGGCGCAAAATAATGTTGCCAAATCCGGATTACGAACTATTTATGTGCGTATTGCTAACCCCAATAAGAAAATTCTTGTGGTTAGCAACAACGAGAAATACTCGTTTATGTTTAACGGTAAAAGGTTGCAATACACGGCTAAAAAAGAGATTAACTATCAATATCAGGCTATTGATGTCTGTATGGAGTGGTCGCGCCGTTCAACCCAGAAATTGGAACCGGGCCTCTACAAAGTAGATGTTTTTGAGGGTAATAATTCTATTGGCCATGCTTCACTTTCTTTGCGATAAAAGAAAAACAGTTCAATAAAAACAAAAAAGCCTGCTTTCCAGCAGGCTTTTTTTATTTCCCTATGTTTTCCGCTGAAAGCGTCCACGCTTTCAGAATTTTATTCCCCCAGCGTTGCCACCATAATGGCTTTGATGGTGTGCAAACGGTTTTCGGCTTCATCAAAAACCACTGAATGCTCCGACTCAAAGACCTCATCGGTAACTTCCATGGCTTCGAGGCCATATTTTTGTTTAATTTCTTTTCCAATAATCGTATCAGCGTTGTGGAACGATGGAAGACAGTGCAGGAATTTTACTTTCGGATTACCTGTTTTCTTCACCATGTCCATATTCACCTGATAAGGCAGCAGCAATTTGATACGTTCTTCCCACACTTTATCGGGCTCACCCATGGAAACCCAGACATCGGTGTAGAGGAAATCCACTCCTTTTACGCCCTCTTCCACATTTTCGGTAAGGGAGATGATGGCACCGGTTTCTTTCGCAATTTCACGGCAGGTTTCCACCAGCTTCTCTTCAGGCCAGTATTTTTTGGGGGCTACGGCACGGAAATCCATCCCCATTTTGGCCGCCCCCACCATCAGCTCGTTTCCCATGTTGTTGCGGGCGTCGCCACAGTAAGCAAAAGCAACCTCGTGCAACGGCTTGTCAACGTGCTCCATCATAGTAAGTAAATCGGCCATCACCTGTGTAGGATGAAATTCTGTTGTCAGTCCGTTCCAAACAGGAACACCGGCATATTTTCCCAGTTCTTCCACAACTTCCTGACCGAAGCCGCGGTATTCGATGCCCTCATACATTCGTCCGAGTACACGGGCGGTGTCTTTCATGGTTTCCTTTTTCCCCATTTGCGAGCCGGTGGGGCCGAGATAAGTTATGTGGGCGCCCTGATCATACGCAGCGGTTTGGAATGCACAACGGGTACGCGTAGAGGCCTTTTCAAAAATCAAAGCAATATTTTTTCCTTTCAGCTTTTGCTGTTCGGTGCCGGCATATTTTGCCTTTTTCAAATCGGCAGCCAGATCCAGCATGAATTTCATCTCTTTCGGAGTAAAATCCAGCAGTTTCAGAAAGTTTCTGTTTCTAATGTTAAATGCCATAATATTTTGTTTTTAAACGGTTTGTAAATTCATTCCCGGCTCAGAAAGCCGCAACAAAAGTAAAGAAAATTCCGTCTCCGGCGCAAGTATCCGCTTGTGCCTTTTCATATCCAGCCTTATGCTTTTAGAGATTGCTTCACACGCCGAAACGGTCTTTCAATGAAAAAACATTCAGGGTTGGCGTGTTCGCAAAGACGCGGTTTTGTAATTGAGTCACGTCATTGCTTCTCCCGTCTGAGCCGGGATCGCAAAGAGGTGGTTTCATATTAAAAACAAGAATGATGTTAAAAAATTTTCAAAAACCAATTCTTTTTCTTCACTTTGCAAAAAATTGAAAACTATGAAAATGAAAACGTTTCTTTTGGTATTGCTGTCAGTGGTATTGTTCTCCTGCTCCAACGTCCAACAGCAAAAGCAGGCTTACAGACCCGCTGACAATGCGTTGCTTATGGCAACTTTGTACAACTATTACGCTGCCGAATATCAGGCGTTGTGCTATCAGGCTTACAATGTGGCTAAAGAGCGCGTAACAGAGCTGCGTAAGGAATTTCCAAAAAAGAAAAATATGGCCGTAGTGCTCGATATTGATGAAACCGTTTTGAACAACAGCCCTTATCAGGCACTCACCATCGAGAAAAACAGTCATTTTCCTTCCTGCTGGGACGCCTGGGTCGACCAGGCTGCAGCCAGACCTGTGCCGGGAGCAATTTCCTTTTTGAAATATGCCGACTCGCTTGGGTTTCAAATTTTTTATGTTACAAACCGAAGCGATAAGTTAAAAGCCGTTACACTGAAAAATTTACAGAGATTTGGCTTTCCGCAAGCCGACAGCCTGCATCTTTATCTGAAAACAACCACCGGAAACAAAGAGCCGCGCAGGCAAATGATTTCTAAAAAATATGATATCGTTCTACTGGCCGGCGATAATATCGGCGATTTTTACGAAGCTTCAGCCAAATATCCGCAACGCAACCAAAAAGTGAAAGCTTTGCAAAAGAAATTCGGCACAAAATACATTGTACTTCCCAACGCTATGTACGGAAGCTGGCCCGCCGGACTCGGTCTTTATAGTAAACACCCTCCCATCGACTCGTTACTGAAAGTTATGACTAAAGGGGACTTCTAATAATTCCTTTCTTTCAAGAAACAAATGAAATAAACAATACCAATTATGATTCTAAATTGCCGATAAATAAATTGAATTATTTTTATCTTTATTGCGGCAGGAAATCTTTGAATAGCCTAAGCTATTGAAAGATTTTCTAACAATAAGAAAGGTAAA
>CAJVXP010000028.1 GCA_913009685.1 uncultured Bacteroidota bacterium | reverse complement strand
GGGCACCTCGAGGTGGTGGGGAAGTCCTTTTTCGCTAATGTTGGTACTCAGCGGAGGCGAGTCCTTTTTTGCAGGCCATTCGGGATTGGCTTTTGCGAGATAATCGCCGGAGTTAAGAATCTTACAAAGCAGCTTGTCGCCCTCTTCGCCGTACTTGCCGAGGAGTGTCCCGAGGTTTTCCATAGCCGGCGTTTCAATGGGCTGATAGCCATATTTTTCAAAAACGCTGCGGATAGTATTGAAAATATAATTGCGGCGGCTCATTTCAAAGGGGCCGAAATCGCGTGTTCCTTTCGGAATGGATGGTTTTTGTGCCATAAACAGTTATGTATTTCCTTCTGAAATTTTCTGGAGCAAAAGTACAAATTTGAGGAGCAAATTGAAGAATTGGGTTTTTATATTTTTCACTAAAGAGGAGATAGAGGGGATGTGTGATGTAGGATGTGAGAGGTTGGGGTTAACGTTTGTTGGGGATTATTTGTTTTTTTGATTTTTGGAGCTTGTATTTTGGGGTTTCTCACAAAACTATTTCGGCGCCTTCTTCAAAAGATAAAGTGCAATAACAAGATAAACAAGGTTAGGTATCCAAACCCCAACGGAGGGCGAAAGATTGCCTTGTGTAGAGAAAACCACCGATATCTGCATGAGCAGGATGTAGGAAAATGCCAGCAGCAGACCCAACCCCAGGTGCATACCAATACCTCCCCGCACTTTCCGGCTGGTGAGGGCCACCCCGAGCAGCGTTAGAATCAAAATAGCCACCGGACCGGCAAACCGCTTATATTTTTCAATTTCATAACGCTTGTACGACAATGAGCCCCGTTCTCTTTCTTTTTGGATATAGTGGTTGAGCTGAAAATAATTCATTTCCTCATAACGGTGCTTAATCTTGTACAAATCTGTTGGCTTTAGTGTAAGCGTGGTATCCATCATATAACCACTTTGCAGTCGCTGGTTTCCAATGCTGTCGAAGCGCAGGATATAATAATTGTAAATCACCCATTTATTCGTGATAGTATCCCTTACAATTTTCCAGGAATTCAGCTTATAAATTAGCCGCTCACCCTTATATTTTTCCAGCGAAAAACGATAACCCGTTCTGCGGTCCACATTGTAGGACTCAACATAAGCAAAAGTCCCGGGGCTTAGCTGTACATGGATATTGCGCTCTTTATCTTTCGTCAGATTTTCAACATAAGTATTCATAAAAATACGCAGGTTGTGATTAGTAATCGGAATGAGAAAACTCCGGAGAAAGAAAGAAAAAACAGCAAGAAAAACAGCGACCATCATGTAGGGACGTAACAGCCTCCGGAAACTGATGCCACTGCTCAGCATGGCAACTATCTCGGTATTCCCCGCCAGCCTGGAAGTGAAAAATACAACGGCAATAAAAGAAAAAAGATAAATAAAAAGGTTGACGAAATAGGGGATAAAATTCACATAATAATCGAAAATAATAGCATGCAACGGCGCATGGTGGCGAATGAATGTGTCTATTTTCTCGGAAATATCAAAAACAATCACCACAAGAATCAACAGGGTGATGGAATAGAAAAAAGTTCCCAGATATTTTTTAATAATATACCAATCTATAATCTTCATATCCGTCTGTTAGTCCGGGAGTTTATCTTAGTTATTATTTTTTGTGAAAGATACATCATTTTTTTTCATCTGTAAAACTGGTTTTTCCATTTTTGGACAGGCATAGTTTCCCGATACAGCTTAAAGTCGTTGTTTTACCCTTGGGATCATCATGGCTTTCCAGCTACTGAAATCACCATTTAGAATATGCTGACGGGCTTCGCGCACCAGCCACAGGTAAAAAGCGAGGTTGTGCTGGCTGGCAATCATGCCGCCGAGCAACTCACGGGCAGAGAAAAGATGCCGCAGGTAAGCCCTCGTATAAAGCCGGTCAACAAAAGAGGAGCCTTCCGCATCCACCGGACTGAAATCATTTTCCCATTTTTTGTTTTTAATGTTGATAATCCCGTTTTTGGTGAATAGCATGCCGTTGCGGCCGTTGCGGGTTGGCATCACACAGTCGAACATGTCCACACCCAGGGCAATACTTTCCAGAATATTTTCCGGTGTTCCCACCCCCATTAGATAACGGGGTTTGTCGTTGGGTAAAATACCACAAACCAATTCGGTCATTTCATACATCACTTCGTGCGGCTCACCCACCGAAAGTCCGCCAATGGCGTTACCGTCAGCGCCGTAAGAGGCAATCTCTTCTGCCGAAGCTATGCGCAAATCACGGAAAGTGCTGCCCTGAACAATGGGAAACAGACTTTGGCTGTACCCATATTTAGGCTCTGTTTCCTCCACCCTTTTCACACACCTTGCCAGCCACTTATGCGTAATGTCCAGCGAATTTTTTGCATAATCATAATCGCACGGATAAGGCGTACACTCATCAAAAGCCATCATAATGTCGGAGCCGAGGCTGCGTTGCGTATCCATCACGTTTTCAGGTGTAAACTGATGTTTTGAACCATCGATATGCGAGCGGAAAAGAACGCCTTTTTCGTCGAGTTTGCGTGTTCCCGAAAGCGAATAAACCTGATAACCACCGCTGTCGGTAAGGATGGCGTCATCCCAGCCGTTAAAACGGTGCAGCCCGCCGGCCTGTTCGATGATTTTCATCCCTGGCCGAAGGTACAGATGATAAGTATTCCCGAGAATAATCTGCGCTTTTACGTCCTCTTTCACATCGCGGATATGCACGCCTTTTACCGTACCCGCCGTGCCTACCGGCATAAAAATTGGTGTTTGAATTTTCCCGTGGTCTGTGGTTATTTCGCCTGCCCGCGCCGATGTTTCGTTATCGGTCTTTTGTAACTGAAACTGCATAAAATCTTCCAAAATTTTGGCAAAGATAGGGTTATTCTTATTGAAGTTGTTTAAAGTTAAACTGAGAAACTACGAGAAACATCTTGACTTCATTGGACTTCAGCTATTTTTTATTTTATAGCGGTGGCTATGAAATAAAAACCGAGCTTCGCCACTAAAGCCAATCTGTTCCTCTCGAAAATCCCATTTAACTTTAAACAGCTTCATTTATAATTCGGAATAAATAAAAAATTATTAGCTCATATTTATCGGAAGTTGCTTGAAATTACCTACTTTTGGTAATCGTTTACTAAAATACATTTATGGCAAAAATAATTAACCTTACGGAAGCTGCGTCCATTGCATTTCATTCAATGATTATTATTGCTCAGCAGGGGCATAAAGGGCAGGTAAATGTGAATTTCCTCGCCGAAAAAACCAGCAGTTCAAAGTTTCATATATCCAAAGTGATGCAAAAACTGGTGAAAGATGGGTTTCTCGGTTCCCACAGAGGTCCTGCCGGGGGCTTTTTTCTGGCAAAGGAGCCGGAAAAAATCACTTTGCTGAATATTTACGAATCTATTGAAGGTAAGTTAGAAGTAACCAAATGTCCTCTGAACCGGCCAGCCTGCCCTTTTAAGGTCTGTCTTTTTGATGGGGTTACCGTAAAAATGACCCGTGACTTTCGCGATTTTATCCGCAATCATTCGCTGGCCCATTACCTTGAAAAAAAATAATATCTCTCTTGGGAAACACTTTGTTTTTCCCGCTCCGGATTGTCTGCCGGGTTTTTTTTGAAACTTGTGGCAAACGGCTTTTCTACTTCCCCCGAAGCCGGGTTTGCACATCCAAAACTAACAGTTTCCGTGCAAAAAGTCCTGAAACCGATAGTTGGATAACGAAAACCAACATCCATTTCAGGACTGATATTTTGAGAAATATTTTATTTCTTTTGGTAGCCTCTTTTATTTGCCGCATCTTCTAATCGTTTCTGGAAGTTCGACTTCTTCTTCGGCTTCTTTTTATTGACCTCAATTTGCTTGAGTAATTTTTCTTCGTTAACGGCATACTTGAAGAAATACATCTGCAGGAAAGTGATGATGTTGGCCAGAAAATAGTAGTAACTCAAACCGGCAGCATAGTTGTTAAAAATACCCAGAAACATAACAGGCATAATGTACATCATGGTCTTCATGCCCGGCATACTTTGCGTCTGCGATCCCATCATTTGGTTATTCAGGTAAGTGTACATGATGGTTGAAACGGTCATCAGTAGTGTAAACAGACTGACATGGTCGCCGTAAAACGGGATGTTCCAGGGCAAATGAAGAATGGAGTCGTAACTCGACAAATCGTGTGCCCACAGGAAAGCTTGTTGCCGTAACTGAATGGCAGATGGGAAGAACTCGAACATAGCAAACAAAATAGGCATCTGCAACAGCATAGGAATACATCCCGAAGCCGGATTGGCTCCCGCTCTTCGATACAATGCCATAACAGCCTGCTGTTTTTTCATGGAGTCTTCCTTTTTGGGAAATTTGGCGCCGATAGCATCTACCTCCGGTTTTAGAACCCGCATCTTGGCAGAAGACATGTAGGTCTTGTATGCTATAGGGAAGAGTGCTATTTTCAGCAGAATGGTAAGGACAAGGATAACAATGCCGTAGTTCCAGCCATAACTACCAAGGAAATTGAAAACAGGAATGACAATCCATTCATTAACCCATGCCAAAATGAAAAAGCCCCATCCGATTGGAATTTGATGTTCTAACTGCAAGCCATAAGATTTGAGTGTGGTAAAATCATTAGGCCCAAAATAAAACGACATGGGAATAACTTTATCGCGTTGCACGTTGAAAGGAACAGTCAGATCAACCGACACACTTTTCAGGTAGTGTTTTGTGGGCGGGTTTTTCTTGATTTTATGGACTTTTAAAATGCCATCATTAAAAAACTGTTTGGCAATCAGTGTGCTGGAGAAAAACCGTTGCTTAAAAGAAACCCATTTCAAATTTGTTTTAATGGTTTTTTCTTCGTCTTTTCTTTCAGACAGATTATCAACGTTATCCTTATAAAATTTGTAATAAATAGTGGCGCCGTTTCGGGTATCAACAGTTTTCTCCTCTTGCAGCAGGTCAGTGTACCATTTTAGTTCAACATAATTCATGTTTGCCGGAATAATTCCCTGCATACCATGCATTTCGATGTTGAAACTTAGCATGTAGTTATTCCCTTTGAAGGTATAAACATAGTCGATGTAACGGGAGGAATCTATTGTTCCGTTATGGTTATTGGCATAAACCCGCATAACAAAATGGAGCGAATCGTTGCCGCTGACAACGTAGTTGTTTTTACCAGAATGCTGCCCGACGATTGAAAAATAGAGTTGGCTTGTGTTAATGACTTTGTTACTGGAGAAGAAAGAGATGCCGAAACGGCTGGTAGTTGAATCGAATAAATAAAGAGGACGCTGATCCCAGGTTTTGTATTTTTTCAATTCCACCGAATTGATAAAGCCGCCTTTTTTACTAATACTGAATTTGGCCAAATCAGTTTCAATGGTATAATATTTCTCTTTTCCACGGGTAGCAGAGGAAAAAGCACCATATTCCAGAATTAAACCGGAAGTGTTTTTTTGAGACTCCTTAGGTTGCTGTTTTTGAGCCGTTTTCCTGCTTTGGGTTTCCTCCTCTTTTTGGATGTTCCTGTTTTTCAGTGCAGCAGCTTTGGCAAAGCTCACCGAGTCGTTGTATTGCTGCATAACTCTGGCGATGGAGTCTTGTTTTCTTTTCTGTGCAGCCAGTTTTTCTTTCGATGGCGTCATCCAAATGGAATAGCCAATCATGATGGCTGCGATCAAAACAAAACCGAGTATGGAATTTTTGTTCATGTGTTCTTGTATAATAAAAGAGGCGCAAAGATAAACAGAATTTTGTTTTTCTACATAAGGAAATGGTGAAAGTAAATCTTGTATTTTGCCATGAGGTCATGTAAGTAGATGCTAAAGTATGATGAAAACCCTTTACTTTTGCATTTTACACGGATTATGAGAAAACTGTTAAATGAAGAGTTGGGGCGTTTGGATGTTGCCTCTTTTAAAAAGGCGCCGAAAGCACCTTTTATTATAGTGTTGGATAATATCAGAAGCCTGAATAACGTTGGTTCTGCTTTCAGAACCTCTGATGCTTTTCGCGTGGAAGCGATCTATTTGTGTGGGATCACAGCACAGCCTCCTCACCGGGAAATTCAAAAAACAGCCCTTGGCGCCACCGAATCGGTGAAATGGAGGTATTTCAAAACTACTGCTGAGGCTTTGACTTCTCTTCGCGACGAAAATTATCAGATAATAGCGATTGAACAAGCTGATAAAAGTGTCAAATTACAGAATTTCAAGGTAAAATCCGGTGATAAATACGCTTTGATTTTTGGGAATGAGGTGAAAGGGGTCGAAGAAGATGTTGTAAAAGAAGCTGATAAAGTTATTGAGATTCCACAATTCGGAACCAAACATTCGTTGAATGTCTCGGTGAGTATAGGGGTGGTTCTGTGGGATTTATGGGTAAAATTGCTTAAAACAAAAAATCTGAAAAATTTCGTGTAAAAATGTTATTAAAAACTTTGATTTGCAAGCATAATTAAAAAAAAGTTGTACATTTGCATAAGTATGGGCAGGTGAGAACCTCGCCTTTATAGAACTTAAAAATAAATTTTAATGAAAAGTTTGGAATTTTTAAATCATAAACCTGACAAAATGAAAAATTTTTATTCCTTTGCCAAAGTGCTCGTTTTGAGTGTTTTGATGGTTCTCCCGCTGGCTTTTTATGCTCAAAATACTTCATCAAGTAAAAATGATAAGCAAAAGACCGAAAAGAAGACGAAAAAGTCAAGTGAAAGTTTCTCTCCTTACCTGTTTGGGCAGGCTGAATTTGGTTCTTCATGGTCACATGCGGAAGTTGCCTCTACAGTTTTTGTGCCCGACTTTAGAAAAAATGTGTTTGTAGGAACCGGATATCTCGCCGTAGGCTGGCAGTTTCTTCCGTGGATAAATGTTTACGGCGGACTGAACCGCGGATATGCCAAGGGATTCTTGGCAGCAGGAAGTGCGAAAAGCAAATACATGATTAATCCTGCCCATGATTACAGGTTTACTTCCGATTTCTATGGTGCTGACGTGAACGTGGGACTTAACCTCTCCAATTTAATCTCCGGTTATAAAGATCGTAAGGTTAGTTTTGGTGCACATGCCGGTTTTGGCCAATCTCAATGGAAATCAATACTCTATGATGTAACAGCCGGAGTCCCGATTGCAGTACATGGCTATAAAAACAATACTGATTCACACAACGGCGGTATCTCAAACCGTAAAGTGGCTTTAACTGTTCCCGTTGGTGTCAATGTGAATTACCGCCTGAATGATAATTGGGATATTTATGGTGATTATACTTATACATGGCTTGATACTGACCTTTTGGATGGTGTCGTTTCAAACTATGGTAATGGGGAGAACGATGCTACCGTTCGTGCTATGCTCGGTGTTCGTTATAACCTTAGCCCAGGAGGCATAAATTCAATGGCTAAGAATGCCTTGGAGAAAACCACCCAAAATGCTAAACCTGACCCATTGGTTGAAGTTGGAGACAGTGTTGAATTCACTGTTAGCGGAACCTTTCCGTCAAAATACTTCTCCAAAAATGCGGTTATGATGATTCAACCGGTGATGAAATATGAAGGCGGCGAAAAAACACTGGTTCCTGTCAAACTGAAAGGTGAAAAAGTTGCCGGTGATGGCGAATTGATTAGCTACCAAAACGGAGGCTCTTATACCCATACCTACAAAATACCTTATGAAAATGGCATGGATGTTGCCCAGCTGGTTATTCAATCGGTGGTTTATCCTTATTCCGGAAAAGAGTACGTTTCCGTGAAAGATGCCGTTGCCGGAGAGAAAAGAGCAAAAACTATTGCAGAGAGAAAAATTGCCGATGGGACAATCATTACTTCAAAACTACTTCAGCATAACGAGCATTTCTATTTTGTCCCTGATGGTTATCAAAAAGAGACAGTTGTTACTAATAAATCGAAGTTGTTCTTTAAGGTGAATATCGCTAAACTTGACTGGCACCTTGCTCTTAACAAGAACAAAGAAAATTACAATGCTTTGAAAAATAACCTGGCTGATCTGCAAAAAGGCTGGGCTGTTAAAAGTATCGATATTCAGGGATGGGCTTCTCCCGAAGGAGAAGAGACCTTTAACCAGGGCCTTTCGGAACGCCGTGCTCAGACCATGGAAAAATATATAAAAGCCAAAATTAAAAAAGAATTGCGTAAGAAGGATAACAATTTTGCCTTTAAAAGCGTTAAGGATCTGACATTTAACTTAAATGCTAATGGTCCTGACTGGAACGGATTTATGAAAGCTGTTGAAAAATCCAATATTTCCGATAAGTCGGCTATCCTGAATGTTGTTAACTCTGCCAATGAAAGCAAAAAAGAAGAAGAAATCAGAAACATGATTCAGATTTATCCTGAACTGGAACGTGATATTCTTCCTCCTTTGCGTCGTGCAGAACTTTATGTGAATGCTCTTGAGCCCAAAAGATCGGAAAGCGAAATTGCAGCGCTCTCCACCAGTCCCAATTTCGGTGAGCTGAAAGTGGCTGAAATTCTTCATGCTGCTAACCTTACCAGTGACCTCAATACAAAAAAGCAGATTTATGCTAACGCGATGAAAAGCTATCCCAAATGCTGGAGAGCTGTTGCCAATGCCGGTGCTGTTGCCGTTGAGCTGGGTAATTACAAAGAAGCTAAAATGTTACTGATGAAAGCCGTGAAAATGAATAAAAATGCTTCAGTAGTACGGAATAGTATGGGTGTTCTTCAGTCCAGGATGGGTAATTATAAAAAGGCCGAGCATTGCTTTACGATGGCACAAAAACTTGGTGCCGATGAAACTTACAACCTCGGGGTGGTTAATATTATGAAAGGTAATTATGCCAAGGCTGTTCAGTTATTGAGTGGTACAAAGTGTGATTATAACCTGGGTCTTGCTCAGTTGCTGAACGGGAACCTCAATGCTGCTGCCAATACCCTGAAATGTGCCAAAGAAAATGCTGCTACCGATTACCTGTTAGCTGTTGTAGGTGTTCGTAAAGGCGATAATGCTATGGTTTATAATTATCTTGCCAAAGCTATCAAACTGGATGCTTCTTACGCCAATAAAGCTGCAAAAGATCGTGAATTTATAAAACTTTTCAACGAAACTGATTTCAAAGCCCTGGTAGGTGAAAAGTAGAACTTAAAAATACCAAATAAAAAAAGGGAGCAATTTGCTCCCTTTTTTTATTTGGATAAGAACTTTCCTGTTTATCGATCCATCAAGGTTTCGATTTCTTCTGCCTCGATGGGAAAATCAGCCATCAGGTCGATGGGGTCTCCGTCGGTAATTAAGATGTCATTTTCTATGCGAATTCCGGTATTCTCTTCAGGGATATAAATACCCGGTTCGCAGGTTAAAATCATCCCCGGCTCTAAAGGTTCGTGCTTGGCTCCCACATCGTGCACATCCAAACCCATGAAATGGGAAGTGCCGTGCATGAAGTATTTTTTAAACAGGGGATTTTCCTCGTCCTGCTTTCTGACATCCTCTTCGCTGAACAATCCTAACCGAATCATCTCTATTTCTATCAATTCATTGGCTTTGTTGTTGATATCATTGATAGTTCTGCCTGGAACGTACAACTTTTTTACTTCTTTCATTACCCGCAAAACGGCATTATATAGCTCCTTTTGCCGTGGGGTAAATTTTCCGTTAACAGGAATGGTACGGCTCAAATCAGCGGTATAATTTGCGTATTCAGCACCGAAATCCATGAGCAGCAAGTCACCCGAATGACAGACATTGTCGTTTTCCGTATAGTGCAAAACGCAGGCGCTTTTGCCGGAGGCGATAATGGGTGCATAGCCATGGCCGCCAGCCCTGTTGCGCGTAAATTCATGGCTGATTTCCGCCTCAATTTCAAATTCCCACACCTCGGGTTTGGTAAATTCCAGAATCCTGCGAAATGCTTTGTTGGTTATAGCACAAGCTTCTTTAATAAGGTTAATTTCCTGCCGGCTTTTAATCAGACGCTGTTTGGCAAGCAACGGGGCTGCCCTGTGGTATTTGTGTAAAGGATATTGTGCCTGTAATGCTTTCCCCAACCTGATTTCGCGGGTTTCAACATCCGGAAAAAATTTAATGTATTCGTTGGAATTCAAATACACATTATCAAAATAAGACATGACTTCTTTAAGAGAAGCCTCAAAATCATCCAGCCAGTATACATCTTTTATTCCCGATGTGTCCGTGGCTTCTTCTTTTGTATACTTGTGCCCTTCCCAGATTTCCAGAATTTCATTTGTTTTAAGAAGAAACAGTGCCTTCTGAAGTCTTTCGTTCGGACAGGCGGGAGCGAGCAGCAGAATGCTTTTTTCCTGCTCAATTCCGGTCAGGTAAAAGAAATCGGAATTCTGCCGGAAGGGATGATATTGGTCGCCGTTGCGGGGACACATGTCGTTTGAATATAATACGGCAAATGAGTTTTTACTCATTTGTTTGGTGAAGTTTTCTCTGTTACTTCTAAAGAATCCGTTACTTATGGGTTGATAGCGCATTTTAAAAATATTTAAACTTGTTATAAATTATCAGAGTTAGAGGCGAATTTCCTTATTTATCCTAGCATTGTCTTAATACTTTGATAAATTTGTGCATCTAATTTTAAGACAAAATTAAATAATTAGGTTAAATATTATGTTAAATTCGTTATTATGAGTTATAAACCTTACTATTCTTCGGTTACGAAGAAAATTATTATGTCGTTGATGGGACTGTTTCTGGTAACGTTTTTGGTGGTTCATCTTACCCTGAATTCGTTTTTGCTCTTCAACAATAATTTGTTTAATGAGGGTGCCCATTTTATGGGAACTAATGTTTTCATCCAGATTTTCCAGTGGGTACTGTTTGCAGGATTTGCTATCCATATTTTTTATGGAATTGTCCTGCAAATCCAAAACTGGTTGTCGCGTCCGAAAGGCTATAAAAGAAGAGCTTTTATGGAGGAGTCCTTTTTTTCAAAGTATATGATTTACACAGGCCTTCTGATTTTAATCTTTTTGATTATTCATCTCGGTAATTTCTTTTTCGTAAAAATGGGCTGGGTTGGTAATGGTGTACCGTTAACCTCCAATGGAGAGGAAAATATGGCACAGCTGGTTCGTAGCCTGTTTCAGAACGGGGGCTTTGTTGCCTTTTACGTGATTATGTTTTTGCTTATGGGTTTTCATCTGGATCATGCTTTTCAGTCGGCATTTCAGACGCTGGGGCTTAATCACAAGACCTACTGGGATTTTATCAAAGGCCTGAGTCGCGTTTATGCCATAGTTGTAACTCTTGGCTTTGTTATCATTCCTTTGTTTATTTATTTCAAAATAGTATAGCGTTATGACTAAGATAAATTCAAAAATTCCGGAAGGTCCGATAGCAGAAAAATGGACCCGATATAAAGAACATCAGAAACTGGTTAATCCTGCCAATAAGCGTAAAATTGAGATTATTGTAGTTGGCACAGGGCTTGCCGGTGGTGCAGCAGCTGCCAGCCTGGGTGAAATGGGCTTCAGCGTAAAAGTTTTTTGTATTCAGGACAGCCCGCGACGTGCGCATAGTATTGCTGCTCAGGGTGGTATCAATGCTGCCAAGAATTATCCTAACGACGGCGATACCATTTATCGTTTGTTTTATGATACTGTTAAAGGTGGCGACTACAGAGCACGCGAATCTAACACCTATCGCCTTGCTGAGGTAAGTAATAATATTATCGACCAATGTGTGGCGCAGGGGGTTCCCTTTGCCCGCGAATATTCGGGTTACCTCGCCAACCGTTCTTTTGGAGGCGCTTTGGTTTCGAGGACCTTTTATGCTCGTGGACAAACCGGACAGCAGTTGTTGCTCGGCGCTTACGGCGCTTTAAGTAAAGAAATTAAAAGAGGCTCCGTTGAGTTGTTCACCCGTCGCGAAATGCTTGACCTTGTGGTTATGAAAGATGGCCGTGCACGTGGTATTATTGTCAGAAATCTCTTTACCGGAGAACTCGAACGCTATAGTGCACATGCTGTTTTGTTGGCTACAGGAGGTTATGGAAATGTTTATTTTCTTTCAACCAATGCCATGACATCTAACGGAAGTGCTGCCTGGCGGGCATACAAACGCGGTGCTTACTTCGCTAATCCTTGTTACGTACAAATTCATCCAACCTGTATTCCTGTTCATGGCGAATACCAGTCGAAACTGACACTGATGAGTGAAAGCTTGCGTAACGATGGGCGTATATGGGTTCCTAAGAAAAAAGAAGACGCCGAACGTATCAGGAAAAAAGAAATTCGCCCACGTGATATTGCAGAAGAAGACCGCGACTATTATCTGGAAAGAAGATATCCCGCATTTGGTAATCTGGCACCACGTGATGTCTCTTCCCGTGCTGCCAAGGAGCGTTGTGATGCCGGCTACGGTGTCGGCCCGACAGGACTGGCTGTGTTTCTTGATTTGAAGGATGCTATTGTCCGGTTAGGTAAGGATGTTATCAAAGCCCGTTATGGGAATCTTTTTGATATGTATCAACGGATTGTCGATGACGATCCGTATGAAACGCCAATGATGATCTATCCTGCTATTCATTATACCATGGGTGGCCTTTGGGTAGATTACGAATTGCAAAGCAATATTCCCGGCCTTTTTGTTGGTGGTGAGGCCAACTTCTCTGACCATGGGGCTAACCGTTTGGGCGCTTCCGCTATTATGCAGGGATTATCTGATGGATATTTTGTGTTGCCTTATACCATGCAAAATTATCTTGCAGACCAGATTGCAGTAGGTACTATTCCGACCGATTCCCCTGAATTTGATGATACAGAGAAAGATGTCCGGGCCAGAATTGATAAGCTGATGGCTGTGAATGGAAAAGAAACAGTCGATTATTTTCATAAAAAGCTGGGACATGTCATGTGGGATCATGTTGGTATGGCACGGAACAAAGCAGGTTTGGAAGAAGGTATTAAAATGATTCAGGAAGTTCGCAAAGAATTCTGGAGCAATGTGCGTGTTCCGGGCAATCCTAACGGAATAAACATCGAATTGGAGAAAGCACTTCGCGTGTCTGACTTCCTCGAGCTGGGAGAATTGATGGCTCGCGATGCCCTGCACCGTGAAGAGTCGGCAGGCGGGCATTTTCGTGAAGAGTATCAGACCCCCGATGGTGAGGCCATGCGTAATGATAAGAACTTCATGTATGTGGCTGCCTGGGAATATCCGGGTGATGATAAAGAACCAATACTCAACAAGGAAGAACTCAATTACGAATTTATTGAAGTAAAAACTCGTAACTATAAAACTGCCTGATTGTGTGTTAACGGATTATTTAAATATTAAAAACAAGAACAATGGATCTAAAATTAAAAATATGGCGTCAAGCTTCCCGGAACGAAAAGGGTCAATTTGTAGATTACGAGGTTCACAACATATCGCCTGATACCTCTTTTTTGGAGATGATCGACATTTTGAACGATGAACTCGTTGAAAAAGGAGGTGACCCGGTTGCCTTCGACCACGACTGTCGTGAAGGAATTTGTGGAATGTGTAGCATGTTTATCAACGGACATCCCCACGGACCCGAAGCTGCTACCACTACCTGCCAGTTGCATATGCGCAAATTTAAAGATGGCGAAACCATCGTCATTGAACCCTGGCGTGCCAGACCTTTCCCGGTCATCAAAGACCTGGTTGTGGATCGTTCGGCATTTGATGAAATCATCCGGGCCGGAGGTTATATTTCAACCACTACAGGTGGCGTTCCTGATGCAAATGCCATTCCGATTAAAAAGGTTAATGCAGACCTTGCAATGGATGCTGCCGCCTGCATTGGTTGTGGCGCTTGTGTTGCCGCATGTAAAAACGCTTCGGCTATGCTTTTTGTCTCAGCCAAGGTTTCACAGTTTGCACTTTTACCACAAGGTAAAGTGGAAGCCAAAGATCGTGTGAAAGACATGGTGGCCAAAATGGATGAGCTTGGCTTTGGTAACTGTACCAATACCTATGCTTGTGAAGCCGAATGTCCGAAAGAAATCTCTATTACCAATATTGCCCGTATGAACCGTCAGTTTATCGGTGCCAAATTGGGATAAGCAGATTCTCAGACTCTTTAAAACGGGTATTCATCATCGATGGATACCCGTTTTCTTATAACGTAGAATATTTTTTGCTGCCGGATGATAAAAGTACGGTTGTCTTTACCTTCTTTTCTGTACTTTTGAACAAAAAATACTGAGGGATGAAATTTAGCGAAGTTATTGGCCAACAGGCTGTAAAACAGCGATTGCTTGCGAGTGTGAGGGGAAACCGTGTGGCGCATACCCAGCTTTTTCTGGGACCTGAAGGGTCAGGAACACTACCGCTCGCCATCGCTTTTGCCCAATATCTGAATTGCCCTCATAAGCATGGTGACGATAGTTGCGGAACCTGTCCGTCCTGCATAAAATATCAGAAATTTGCGCATCCCGATCTGCATTTTATTTTTCCCACAGCCACCAACGACAAAGTAAAAAAGAATCCTCAGTCAGGACTTTTTCAGGAAGATTGGCTGAATTTTATGCAAAAGAACCGGGGCTACGTTACTCAAAGTTCCTGGTACGAAACCCTTGGGGTAGGGAATAAGCAGGGGACGATTTATGCCCGCGATGCCAATGATGTGGTGAAACTATTGGGTTTTAAACCATATGAGGCTAAATATAAAGTTGTGGTTATTTTTCAGGCGGAGCGCCTGCATATTTCCGCCTCCAATAAATTACTTAAAAGTCTTGAAGAACCGCCTGACAACACTTTGATTATACTGATTGCCGAACGGTATGAGATGATTATTCCCACGGTTCGCTCAAGGGCCCAGCTGGTAAAAGTTCCCAAATTGCAGATAGCGGATATTCGGGATACTTTGCTGCAACAATTTCCTGAGAAAGTTAATGCAGAGCAGGCCACAGAGCTCGCTGCCTTTTCGCACGGTAATTGGAATCTTGCATTGGAGCTCATGGAGCAGGCTGATGAAGGCGAATATAATTTTGTGAAGTTTCGCGACTGGATGCGCCTTTGCTTTCAGGGAAACGATTATCTCGCCTTGCATGGTCTGATACAGGAACTGTCGCGACTGGGACGTGAGAAACAAAAAAGATTCCTTATCTACGGTTTGCAGGTGATGCATAACAGCTTGTTTGTTAATACGAAACATGATTTGTCAGTTGTCGCCGGCGCCAGCGAAAAAGATTATCTGCAGAAGTTTGCGCCGTATGTGAATGCCGCCAATCAAAAACAGATGTATGAGTTACTTAATGAGGCGGTTTATCACATCGAGCGCAATGCTCATCCCGGCATTCTTTTTGCCGATTTGAGCTTTAAGCTAATGGCGTTGATGCAGGCTGGAAGACGTGCATTGCAGATTGGTTAAGGAGTTGTAACAAAACAACCTAACGGTTTCGACTTGTTCTTTTGCGCTTTTTCTTCGTTGCAAAAGTTTTAAATTCACCCTGTGAAATATTAGCTTTGCCATTTCACGGGGTAAACAGTGGCTATTCGCAACTTTTGCGTCTTGAAAAATCATAAAATTACTTCGTCGAGACCCGTCACTTTATTTCGTTACAAATCCTAAACTTTTAAAGCAGGGGAATTGCTTTATGTATAATTTCCCTACTTTTGTACTTTCGCGAATTGAAGTTGATGGGAAATGGAAGATAATTTGGAAAATAAAGACCAAATCAAAGATATAGTTGATAGCAGGGGTTGTTGTATTGTTGATAATCAATCGGGCGATAACGCTTCTGTATATCAATCAAGATGCTGTAAGCTAAGCTCTTTTAACTGGTTATCCGGGTATAACGACTCCGGGCAAAACGATCAGGAACAATTTGTTGAGATTCGTTTCAAGAACGGCCGGAAAGATTTCTTCTTGTGCCCGCCGGAGCTTAGCCTTAAGGAGAATGAAATTGTAACAGTAGAAACCAGTCCCGGTCATGATATCGGTATTGTTGCTTTAAGCGGCGAATTGGTAAACCTACAGATGAAACGGAAAAATTTTGACGCTTCACGTACGGAAGTCAAACGTGTGTATCGTCATGCCAGGCCAGGCGATATTGAAAAATGGCTGGCTGCCGTTTCTCACGAAAAGGAAGCTTTGTTTGGAACGCGCAGAATTGCCGAAGAGCTTGGCCTTGAGATGAAGGTAAATGATGTGGAGTATCTCGGGGATAAAACCAAGGCTATTTTTTATTTTACTGCCAACGACAGGGTTGATTTCCGGACGCTGATTCGCCGGTTGGCTGATGAATTTAAAGTACGGGTGGAGATGCGTCAGATTGGTGTGCGTCAGGAAGCTGCCAAGCTGGGGGGTATCGGCTCCTGTGGCCGTGAACTTTGTTGTGCTTCCCACATGAGTACCTTTAAAAGCGTTTCTACCAATTCGGCCCGGACCCAGCAACTATCTTTGAATCCACAAAAGCTTGCAGGACAATGTGGTAAGTTGAAATGCTGCCTGAATTACGAATTGGATAATTACCTCGATGCGCTGGCGGAATTTCCGGATGTCAAAACAGTATTGCGAACGAAAAGGGGGACAGCTTATTATCAGAAAAGTGATATCTTCCAAAAATTGATGTGGTTTGCTTATGCAGATGACCCCAACAGCATGATGGCTATTCCGGTGGATAAAGTTAAAAAAGTAATCCAAATGAATCAAAAAAACAAGCTTCCTGCTGATCTGGAGACTTTTGCATTGCAAAAGGAACAAAAAACCAGTGAAGAAGCCGGTAGTACCGATGACTTTGTTTCATACATTTAAGGGGACTTCTAATAATAAAACAAACAAAATTTCATTATTAATGATGTATGTTATCATCTCGTTTTAAAATATTATTATTTCCGCTTTTTGTCGCATTACTTTTGACAAGTTGCAACAGGGCTGATTTGTTCTCGCAGGCGGTGGAAATTCATGGCGTCTGGCCAAAAAACAATGCCGTGAAATTTACAGTACCGGTAACAGATACGTTGTCCTCTTATAATTTTTATCTCGATATCAGGCATTCCGGGAAGTATCGCTACAGCAATCTTTATTTGTTTATGCAAACACGTTTTCCCAATGGAACTTATACAAAGGACACCCTCGAAATCATGCTGGCTACGGTGCAGGGAAAATGGATAGGTAAAGGCTGGGGTGAAATAAAAGAAGACCATGTGCTGCTGAGGTCGAAGCTTAAGTTTCCCATGTCGGGAAATTATGAGTTTTTAATATGGCAGGCCATGCGTGTTGACACGCTAAGAGCTATTAAAAGCGTGGGGCTGAATATTGAGAAAGTCGAATAATCTTTTTGAAAAAATAATATCCCATGGAGCAAAAAATGACCGGGAACGCAGGGAAGAAAAAATATAAATGGTTCAATTACATTACCAGATTTTGGCTGCTTTATTTACTTGGCTTTAGTCTGATTATTTTGTTTTTTTATGGCATCATTACCGGTTTTTTCGGAAAAATGCCTACTTTTCAGCAATTAGAAAATCCTCAGAGTAATCTCGCTTCCGAAGTGATTTCTTCCAATGGAAAGATTCTCGGCACCTATTACATTGAGAACCGTTCTAATATTACTTACCGTCAGGTTTCGCCCTATCTGATTAATGCACTGATTGCTACGGAAGATGTTCGTTTTGAGGAGCACTCCGGAATTGATCCGCGTGCTTTGCTGCGGGTTCTCTACGGTGTGCTTACCGGAAAGCATAAAGGGGGTGGAAGTACCATCACGCAACAGCTTGCAAAAAATCTTTTCCCTCGGGGCAAACTGAATAAATTACAACTCGTGGTGCGTAAATTTCAGGAGTGGGTTACCGCTGTAAAACTTGAAAGGTACTACTCAAAGGAAGAAATTATCGCCATGTATCTGAATACTGTATTTTTCGGACACAATGCCTACGGAATAAAATCGGCTGCCAAAACGTTCTTTGACAAAATACCCGACTCGCTCAACCTGCAGGAATCGGCATTGCTCGCAGGCGTGGTGAATATGCCTACCCATTACAGCCCGGTTTTACATCCCAAAGCGTCCATGAGCAGACGTAATCTCGTGCTGTCACAAATGTATAAATACGGTTATATCTCCAAAGCCGTTCGCGATTCGGTACAGAAACTGCCTCTCGGCGTTGAGCATTACGGACTGTTGAATCACAATACCGGGCAGGCACGTTATTTTAGAGAATATCTCAGGCAAATTATGAATAAATGGTGCCAAACCCACTTTAAATCAAACGGCAAACCCTATAATTTATACAAGGATGGCTTGCGCATATATACTACTATTGATACAAGAATGCAACGCTATGCCGAAGAGGCAGTCCGTGAACATCTTGCCAATTACCTCCAGCCGACATTTTATGCGCGCTGGAAAGATCAGCCTCATGCCCCTTTTATTTTCCCTGGCGCTACCCAAAAGGAAATCAAAAAGGAGATTGATAAAATTATGCAGCAGGCCGTGCGTCGTTCCGATCGTTATCGTGTTATGAAAAAAGCCGGCATTCCTTTGGACTCTATTGAAATGTCCTTTGAGAAACCTGTGCACATGAAAGTATTTTCGTGGAATGGGATCATCGATACTACCATGACTCCCATGGATTCTATCCGGTATTACAAGTATATCCTGAATGCAGGCTTAATGTCGATGGAGACCCGTACCGGATATGTCAGGGCTTATGTGGGAGGAATTGATTATCGTTTTTTTAAATACGACCACGTTACACAAGCCAAGCGGCAGGTGGGTTCTACCTTTAAGCCGTTTCTTTATACGCTGGCCATGCAGGAGGGCGAGTACAGCCCCTGTTACAAAGTCCCCAATATTTCGTATAGTGTGAAATTGCCTAATGGTACTTTCTGGACCCCCCACAATGCCGATTCGCGTCGTATTGGGCAGGAGGTAACGCTGAAATGGGCGCTGGCTAACTCAAACAATTGGATATCTGCCTGGCTTATTGGCCGTTTTTCACCCCAGGCGGTCATACAAATGGCTCATAAAATGGGTATTACCTCTTATATTCCGCCGGTCCCGGCCATTGCTTTGGGGACACCTGATCTCTCTCTTTACGAAATGGTTGGAGCTATGAACACTTTTCCCGATAAGGGTGTGTATATCAAACCTGTTTTTATTCTGAAAATTGAAGATAAAAACGGTAACCTGCTTTATCAGGCCGCTCCTAAAAAAACAGAAGCCATGAGCGAAATTACCGCCTACAAAATGATTAAATTGTTAGAAGGTGTTGTGGAAAGCGGAACGGGTATCAGGCTACGTTACAGATATGGGTTTAATAATCCGGTGGCCGGCAAAACAGGGACCACACAAAACCAGTCGGATGGCTGGTTTATGGGCATCGTTCCCAAACTGACTACCGGCGTTTGGGTAGGTGCCGAAGACCGAAGTGTTCATTTCAGGACGATCAAACTCGGGCAGGGCGCCAATATGGCACTTCCCATCTGGGCTCTCTACATGCGAAAAGTGTATGCCGATCCTTCACTTGGCATCAGCCCTTCGAATGATTTCTCAAAACCTTTGAAAAATATAGATATCGAATTCGACTGTGGCAAATACGATAAAAAGCATAAAGGAATAGACCCAAGTGCCTCACAGACAGACCATTTTTAGGCAATAAACCATAGTTTGTTAAAATTTTCTGATAAATTAGATTATCTAATGATTTTGCATAACTTTGCAGTCGTGTTAAGTGGTTTGCAATACTTACCATAAATTATATATAGAATACTAAACTATACTGTTAAGAAGGTGGAGCCTTGTTTCTGTGGAGGACTAATCGTCAGGAAGTTTCGACTTTTCCCATTTGGGAAAAGATTCTTTCTTTTATTCATTTTGTTGTGGGCAGGTTCCTGTTTTGCATTCGGCAATGTTTTCAATAAACATCCCAACGATTCTGTCAAAATCCAAAAATTACTTGATGCAGCTAAAATAAATTCATCCGATAGCGCCTTAATTCAGTTGGACAGTGCGGAAATGCTGGCTCGTACACTGAAATCAAAGTTATTGCTCTCCAGCGTTTTTATTCAACGCGGGAATCTGTTGATGAAAAAGAATCATCTGGTTGCGGCTGATTCTGTTTTCCGGATGGCACGGGGGATATTAATAAACCAAGAGAAAAACAATCAATATCTGCTATTGCTAAAAAACCTCGCCATTTGTAATTATTATCTGGGGAATAATGCGAAAGTCCTGAATTATACACTGGAGGGGTTAGCAGATGCCCGAAAATTAAACAATACAATGTTTCGGGGAACTTTTAACAATATTTCCGGGATAGCAATGGATGTAATGGGCAACCGAGCTAAAGCGCTGGAATATTACCTGCAGGCACTCGATATTTTTAAATCGTTAAAAGATGAAGAAAAAATTGCCAGTGTTGAAATGAACATCGGGGTACTTTATGAGGGGCAAGGGAACAAGAAAAAGGCTGAGAAATATTTTATGGATGCCTATCAGGCGGCGAACAAGATTCAGGATACCAGCCTAATGGCTGGTGCTTATAATAATATGGCAAATATATATTCTGACCGAAAAGAATATAAAAAAGCCCTGGCACATTTTTTTAAATCGTTGGCATTAAGCCGAAAGAAAAACGAATCGTTCTCGATCGCTATAGATTTAAACAACATAGGCGATAGTTACATGCATTTAAAGAATTATTCCAGTGCTTTAGATTATTATCATCAGGCTTTAAAACTTGCCCGAAAAAATCAGGACAACCGAACTATTACTGTTACGTTATCAGGTTTGGCTCAGATTTATGAACTTAAAAAGGATATTCCCCAAGCTATTCGCTATGCTGCTGAAAGTCTGGAGCAGGCAAAAAACGGAGGTGATGTAAGCGATGTGCTTACAATTTATAAACTACTATATCACTTGTATGCCCAAAAAGGGGATTATAAAAAAGCATATGGTTATTTTCAAAAATATCAAATATTGAATGATAGTGTTTTTTCCGCTCAAAAAGAGGAACAGTTTAATAAAGTGCAAATGGATTATGCCTTTAAGGGGAAAGACCAGGCTTTTAAACTGGCCAGAGAAAAACAGAAAATAATTCAGGCTTATTTGATTATTGCCCTTTTTGCTCTTTTGTTGGTCATTGGGGGGCTTGTTTTCCTTTTTAGAATACGAATCCTGAAAAACAGGGAGCTAAATAAGAGAATGCAGTTTGTGGACAACCTTCTTGAGTATTCCGAGAGTTTTGTTTTGATGCTGGATAAAAATCTTTGGATTTCATATTTGAGTCCTTCCTTCCAAAGAACTTTCGGACACTATCTTAAAGCGAGAAACGGAGAGAATCTCTTTGATTTTGTTTATCCTGATGAAGTGAAACCATTAAGAAAAATGGTGCAACAATTTTTTCAGGGAGAAGAAAAAAGAATCGAATTTTATTTCCGGTTGAGAAACAGTACCGGAGAGTACCGGTACATGCATGGTGTTTTTAATAATCGTCTCGATAATCCCGATTTAAAAGCTTTTGTTCTTAATTTTTGGGATATTACCGAGTTGCGCAAAACTCAGCAGGCTATTTCGGAAAGTGAGAAGAAATACTATGATATTTTTAATGCCTTTCCGGACATCTATTTCAGAACTGACATGGACGGAATAATTACGGAAATCAGTCCCTCGGTGAGCTCAATTGCCGGCTTTGACCGTCAGGAAGTCGTTGACAATTCTATTTTTGATTTTGTTGAGTTGGATATGGAATGGGAAAAAGCCAGAAAGATTTTGTACAGACTTAAGCATGTAAAAGATTTTAGTCTGGCCCTTCGTACGAAAAACAGAAAAAAAATCTATTGTTCTCTTAACATACATGATGTCAAAAATCAGCAGGGAAAGATAATCGGTTTTGAAGGTGTACTGCGTGATATTTCCGGTCGTGTGGTGGCCGAGAAGCAACTGCAACAGTCGGAACATGAGCTGAAAGATGCCAATGCATCCAAAGACAAAATCCTTTCCATTATCGGACATGATTTACTGGGGCCTATCGGTACGCAGAAATCCATTCTCGATATGGTGATTGACGATGTGGAGGACTTTTCGAGAGAAGAAATACTGCGATTGTTGCAGACCATGAAACCTTCGCTCGATGCTACCTTTACCATGATTGAAAACCTGCTTTCGTGGGCAAGGATTATGCGGCGTAGTATTAAACCCAATTTAAAACAAAATGACCTTTCTTATATTGTTGAGAAGTCTTTTGATTTGCTGAAACAACAGGCGGAACAGAAGAAGATAAAATTGATTTATTCCGGCGATAAAAAAGTCCTCGCTGTCTTTGATAGGAATTTGATGGACATTGTGATACGGAATCTGCTTTCCAATGCTATTAAATTTTCCAACACTGACAGTGAGGTACGTGTAACAGCTGTTAAGCAGGAAAAAGTTGTAAAAGTGAGCATTTCAGATCAGGGGATGGGTCTCACCGATGGGGACATACATAAAATCCTGAAAGAAAAAGAGAAAATAGAGTCGCGGCTCGGAACCCGGAAAGAAAAAGGTACCGGCCTGGGCCTGATTGTGGTGAAAGAGTTTATACAGCTTAACAACGGACATTTGCATATTGAAAGTCTGTCCGGACAGGGAACCACTTTCTCTTTTACGTTGCCGGTGGTATAAATGCCGTTTTGTTTTTCATTCGTCATTCAATATTCGTCATTCAACATTCCCTTGTTTTCCCTATTTTTGTAGCTAACAAATAATGCCAATTGTATTTTAAAATATACAATGGTTAATGCCGGTATATAATCAAAGCGACTTTAGGAGTGAAACGAACTAAAGGCACATTTTGATTAATAATCGGTATAATCCATTCTTTCAGGAATTATATGTTGACAAAAAACAGATTTGAGCGTAAAAAATATGAAATACCCCATGGTTGACCTGAAAGGTCAGTATCAAAAAATTAAACCCCAAATAGATGAAGCTATCAGGGTAGTGATGGAAAGCACGGCTTTTATCAACGGCCCCGCTGTAAAACGCTTTCAGAAACATCTCGAAGATTATCTACAGGTGAAGCATGTGATAACCTGCGGCAATGGTACGGATGCGTTACAGCTGGCCCTCATGGCTCTTGATTTACAACCCGGCGACGAGGTGATTACCACCTCTTTTACTTTTGTTGCTACTGCCGAAGTCATTGCATTGCTGAAACTGACACCTGTGTTGGTAGATGTGCTTCCTGACACTTATAACATCGATCCCCGGGCTGTGAAAGAAGCCATCACCCCGCGCACAAAAGCTATTATCCCGGTGCATTTGTTCGGACAGGCTGCCGATATGCAACAAATTATGGAAATTGCCCGTGAGCACAACCTGTTTGTTGTGGAAGATACTGCGCAGGCTTTGGGCGCTGATTTTACAAATCTGAAAAACGGAAAAATCCAAAAAGCCGGAACCATCGGCACTATTGGCTGTACATCGTTTTTCCCATCAAAAAATCTCGGCGCTTTTGGCGACGGGGGTGCAGTTTTCACTAACGATGATGCCCTTGCCGAAAAGCTGCGTATGCTGGCCAACCACGGCATGAAAATCAGGTATCACCATGATTACGTTGGGGTTAATTCGCGTCTTGATACGTTGCAGGCAGCTATTTTGGATGTTAAACTGGCGCATTTGGACGAATATGCTGCTGCCCGCCAAAAAGCAGCTTCATTTTATAACGAGGCTTTCGCCGGCTGCAAAGAAATTAATATACCGGTAACGGCGCGTTTTACTTCGCATGTTTTCCATCAATATACTGTGGTGTTGCAGGATGTTGACCGGAAAGCGCTGATGGGGTATCTTGCCGAACACGACATCGCTTCGGCTGTTTACTATCCGGTACCATTGCATTTACAAAAAGCTTACCGCGATAAGCGTTACGGCGAAGGTGATTTTCCGGTAACGGAAGCCCTCAGCCGGTCGGTTATGTCATTACCCATTCATACGGAGCTGACACCGGAAATTCAGGAAGTTATTGCCGGCGCGGTTTTAGAATTTATGCACAAAAACAGATAACTATGAATAAAGAATATTTTGCTCACGAAACGGCTGTGATTGATGAAGGTTGCGAAATAGGGAAAGGAACTAAAATCTGGCATTTTTCGCACCTTATGAGCGGTTGCAGGCTGGGAGAAAACTGCAATATCGGTCAGAACGTGGTGGTTTCGCCGGATGTGGTGCTTGGCAAAAATGTAAAAGTTCAAAATAATGTTTCCATATACACGGGCGTCATCTGCGAGGACGATATTTTCCTCGGGCCTTCCATGGTTTTCACCAATGTAACGAATCCGCGGAGCAATGTAAACCGGCGTGGACAATACACCAAAACCATTGTACGGCGGGGCGCCTCCATTGGTGCTAACGCAACGATTGTCTGCGGCCACAACATTGGAAAATTTGCTTTTATCGGCGCCGGTGCTGTTGTTACCAAAGAGGTTTTGCCTTACGCACTGGTTGTGGGAAATCCTGCCCGGCAAATCGGCTGGATGAGCGAGTATGGCCATCGCCTCGAATTTGATGAAAACAATATGGCGGAATGTCCCGAAAGTCATGAAAAATATCTGCTTGAAGATGGCAAAGTGAGAAAATTATAATTTCGGTTCGGGAAAGAGAAAACAACACTTAAAGTTACTTATTTTTACTCCTTATTTTAAATGATTAAACTATGAAAATTCTTGTTACGGGCGGAACCGGATATATCGGCTCCCATACGGTAGTTGAACTGCAAAACAAAGGTTTTGAGGTGCTTATTGTAGATAACCTTTCCAATTCGAGCGCCGAAATTGTGGATAAAATTGAAAAAATCACCGGCATCCGGCCGGTTTTGGAGGTGTTCGATCTGGGCGACCGCGAGAAAACCGCCGATTACTTTAAACGAAACAACGATATAATGGGCGTAATTCATTTTGCTGCCTTCAAAGCGGTAGGTGAATCGGTGGAGAAACCTTTGATGTATTACCGGAACAATCTGGTTTCGTTGATGAATATTCTGGAAAGTATGAAGGAAAACGGTATTCAGAATTTTGTTTTCTCCTCTTCGTGCACGGTTTACGGACAGCCCGATACGCTTCCTGTTTCGGAAAAAGCGCCCATAAAAAAGGCCGAATCGCCTTATGGCAATACAAAACAAATTTCGGAAGAAATCATTCAGGATACCATCAGGACATCTGATATTCATGGCATTGCCCTGCGCTACTTTAATCCCATTGGTGCCCACGAAACGGCTTTGATAGGGGAGTTGCCGCTCGGCGTTCCCAACAACCTCGTGCCTTTTATTACACAAACAGCCATCGGTATCCGCGACCAGCTGAGAGTTTTCGGCGATGATTATCCCACACCTGATGGTACGCCCATTCGCGATTATATCCACGTGGTTGACCTCGCCAAAGCTCATGTGGTATCCGTCGACCGTATGATCCAAAACAAAATGAAAAAAGTTTTTGAGGTTTTTAACCTCGGTACGGGAAAAGGTTATTCGGTGCTGGAAGTGATTAATGCGTTCGAGAAAGTTTCGGGAGTTAAACTGAATTATAAAATAGTAGGCAGACGAGAGGGTGACATCATCAAGGTGTGGGCCGACCCGCGTTTTTCCAACGAAGAGCTGGGCTGGAAAGCTGAAAAAGGGCTTGAAGAAATGGTAGCTTCCGCCTGGAAATGGGAAAAGGCCTATCGTGCAGAAAATAAATAGATTGTTGAAAGATAAAGAAAAGATAAAATGGAAAAAATACTGATTACCGGAGGTGCCGGTTTTATCGGCTCGCATGTGGTACGACTGTTTGTCAACAAATACCCGGATTATGAAATTTATAATCTCGACAAACTGACTTATGCCGGAAACCTGGAAAACCTGAAAGATGTGGATAAAAAACCCAATTATCATTTTGTGTTGGGTGATATCACCGATGATGCTTTTATCGGTGAGCTGTTTCAAAAGGAGCAGTTTGATGGCGTCATTCATCTTGCTGCCGAGTCGCATGTGGATCGCTCTATTTCCAATCCCAACGAGTTTGTGCTAACCAACGTGGTGGGAACTGTCAACCTGCTGAATGCTGCGCGGGCCATTTGGAAAGACCATCCGGAAGGAAAACGTTTTTATCATGTCTCTACCGATGAGGTTTACGGCGCGTTGGGAAGCGAAGGCTATTTCACCGAAGAAACCCGCTATGACCCGCACAGTCCTTACTCGGCATCCAAAGCCAGCTCCGACCATTTTGTAAGAGCTTATCACGACACCTTCGGGTTGCCCTTTATTATTTCAAATTGTTCCAATAATTATGGCCCCAATCAATTTCCCGAAAAACTTATTCCGTTGTTTATCAATAATATCCGGCACAATAAACCGCTTCCGGTGTACGGCAAAGGGGTTAATGTTCGCGACTGGTTGTATGTGGAGGATCATGCAGCAGCCATTGATCTGATTTATCATAAAGGCCCGGATGGTGAAACTTTTAATATCGGCGGACACAACGAGTGGCGGAACATCGACCTGATAAAAGTGCTTTGCAAGGTGGTGGATAAAAAACTGGGACGCGAACCGGGAACTTCTGAGAAACTGATTACTTACGTTACCGACCGTGCAGGCCACGATTTGCGTTACGCCATCGATTCATCCAAGTTGCAACGTGAACTGAACTGGAAACCATCCCTGCAGTTTGAAGAAGGTATTGAGAAAACAGTGGACTGGTATCTCAATAATCAGCAATGGCTCATCAATGTAACTTCGGGCAATTATCAAAAGTACTACGAGGAGATGTATGGCAGCCGGTAGTTTGTGGTTTCAGGGATTGCACAGCTCTTCTGAAATATAAAGTGCCAGCAAAAGAAACACATGGAAGTCGCTGATATACCGGGCGTAAGAAATGATTTTAATACGAAAAGAAAAATATTAAGAAACATTTGAAAAATTAAAAAAATATTCCGTTCTTTGCACTCCATTTTTTGAACACGATAAAAAGCACAACAATGTCAAGAATTTGTCAGATAACAGGAAAAAAAGTGATAACCGGAAATAACGTTTCTCACTCACATATTAAAACCAAAAGAAAATTTCATCCTAACCTTCAGACCAAACGGTTTTATGTTCCTGAAACCGATAAATGGGTTACTCTGATGGTTTCGGCTGCCGGAATCAGAATTATCAATAAAAAGGGCATTTTCAATGCTTTGAAAGAAGCCGGAGAAAAAGGTTTTTACAAGGCCTGAATTTAAAAGATAATATTAAAAAAAAAAAGCTGTTCACCTCTGGCGGACAGCTTTTTTTGTTTCAGTTTAACGTTAAACAACTTCTTCACAATTCCTTATGTTAGTAAGAGTCGTGAAGGATATTGGTAACTTTTTCCTCCAGGTTTTCAAAGACCTCTTTTTCATCTCCTTCTGCACGGATAGAGAAATACTTCCCCTGATTTTTGTAATAATCGATAACCGGATTGGTCTTTTCTTTATACTGCTCCAGACGATGCACAATCAGCTCGGTACTGCCATCGTAAGGGCGGGATTTTTCCGTATGTCCCCGTGCCGAAAGGCGCTTTAAAGCTTCTAAAGTTGAGATTTTCATATCAATCATGGCCGAAACCGACATGTTTACCCGTTTGAGTAAACCATCAAGAATGTAAGCCTGAATCAATGTTCTCGGGAACCCTTTAAAAATGAAACCATTAGCATCCGGGTTTTCATTGATTCTGCGTTCGATAAGCTGGATGGGAATCTCGTCAGGAACAATTTCGCCCTTGTCCATGTAAGGTTTGGCCAGCTTTCCTATTTCCGTACCCTCTTTAATTTCCTGGCGCATCATTTTTCCTGTGGAGATATACACCAGCCCGAACTCTTTGGCCAGCATGTTGCCCTGGGTTCCTTTTCCTGCTCCCGGTTTTCCAAGCAGTACAATGTTCGTTTGCGAAACAGATTTTGTCCGTTCAACGATTTCAACAATATTTTGGAAGATATCATCAATCTCACCAACTCCGTTCAGAGGATAGTATTTGTTCTTTTTGGCGTAAAAATCGGCAACCGGTTTTGTTTTATTTTCGTACTCTTGCAGCCTGTTTTTTATCACCGCTAAGTTATCATCCGAGCGGCCGGAAATTTTGGCTCTTAGCAAAATACGTTTAATAAGCTCCTCTTCAGGGACTTCCAGGCTAATCATGCAGTTAAGTGAGGAATTTAGCTTAAGCACCAGCCCTTCCAGGATATAGGCCTGAACAGTAGTCCGGGGGAAACCATCAAACAAAATACCTTTTGAATCGGGATTGGTTTTAATTTTTTTCTCAATAAGCTGAATAATCAGTTCGTCATCAACCAGGCCCCCCTGCTCAATAATGGATTTGACTTTCATACCCAAATCAGAGCCTTCTGCAATTTCCGTGCGGAGCATGTCTCCGGTGGAAATGTAAGTCAGGTTGTACTTCTCAAGAAGCTTTTTCGACTGTGTTCCCTTGCCTGCCCCCGGTGGGCCAAAGAGTGCAATATTTAACATGATTTTTTAGGTTTTAGGTTAATGAACGATTTTGTAAATATCTTTCAGGTTGCGGGCCTGGCCATTATAATCAAGGCCGTAGCCGATGATAAAATCATTGGGAATCTCCAATCCGATATAATCAATTTTAAAATGTTTTTTATAGGAATTGGGTTTAAAAAGAAGCGTGGCGATATGCAGATCTTTGATTTTCTTATCACTCAGATATTCCAGAACTTTTTCCATGCTGATACCCGTATCCACAATGTCTTCCACCAAAACTACCGTACGCCCTTCAACGGATTCATCAAGACCCATAAGCTGTCGCACATGACCAGAGGACTGTGTTCCCGAATAGGAGACAAATTTGATAAATGAAATTTCTGCCGGAAAATGCAGTTTTTTAAACAAGTCGCCTGCAAACATAAACGCACCGTTCAAAATTACCAGAAATAATGGGTTTTTGTCGGCCAGGTTGTGCTCCATCTCAATGACCATTTTTTCTATGACCGCTTCGATTTTTTCGTGGGGAATATACGATTCAAAAACCTTATCAAGGACTGTAATTGTTGCCATTGTAAATAATAAATTTATAATAGCTCACAAAGATAATATTTCAGTGATATTTTTTACTTTTTCCTGTGAAAAATAATTTTTGGCCTACCCAACGTGTAAGCCCAACTATTACATTCAGAATATTCTTACTTTTGTGAAAAAACAAAAAGCCTATGACCCCCCGCGTAAGTATCATAATGGGAAGCACTTCCGATTTGAAAATCATGGAAAAAGCAGCACAATTCCTCGAAGAAATGGAAATTCCTTTCGAAATGAATGCGCTTTCGGCACATCGCACTCCGGAAGCGGTAGAAACCTTTGCCAATAGTGCCGAAACGCGTGGTTTGAGATCGGAAGAGCGTCGTGTAGGG
>CAJVXP010000027.1 GCA_913009685.1 uncultured Bacteroidota bacterium | reverse complement strand
GTAAGTTTTTATAACAACCTGAAAACGAGCTTATTAACTAATGAGATGCGAAATGGTTAATTTATTCTATATCAGTACGTTATGTTTCGTGTAATAGTCGATTTCAAAAACTTACCGGAGTATTGATCTCATTTGTTTCTTGAAAGAAAGGAATTATGAAGTCCACTTAACAAATTCCGGATTTTTTAAAAAACTTGACAACCGATTCAAAATGTTGTATTATTGCAATATTATTTTAATATCATAAAAATATTAATTATGAAACAAGAAAAAGTATTTCAACCTGTATCCGGCTATTATGCCGTGGTGATCATTTTACTACTCCTTGGTCTGCCAGTGCTGGCCATAGTTTATTATCAAATGGTTTGGACCATTACTTTTATTATTCTCGGCATTGTGGCTCTTCCCGGGCTGGTGGCTGTTAATCCTAACGAATCGCGCGTGTTGGTTTTGTTTGGGGCTTACAAAGGCACTATCAGGGAAAACGGTTTTTGGTGGGTAAATCCGTTTTTTGTCCGCAACAAGATTTCGTTGCGTGCCCGAAACCTTGACAGTGAGCCGATTAAGGTGAACGACAAACTGGGGAATCCTATTATGATTGGTGTGGTTATGGTGTGGAAAGTGAGAGAGACCTACAAAGCCGCTTTTGATGTGGACGACTATACCATGTTTGTAGACATTCAGAATGAAGCTGCCATTCGTAAGCTTGCCGGACGCTATCCTTATGACAATCTGGAGGACGAAAGTGCACATTTGACGCTTCGCAGCAGTAGCGATGAGGTAAACGTAATGCTGGAGAAGGAGATTACCGAGCGTCTCTCTATAGCAGGAATTGAGGTGGTGGAAGCACGGATTAACTATCTCGCTTATGCCAAAGAAATTGCCGGTGCCATGCTGAAACGGCAACAGGCTTCGGCCATTGTAGCCGCCCGTACAAAAATTGTGGAAGGCGCTGTGGGAATGGTTGATTTGGCCTTGCATGAGCTTTCGAAAAAGAATATCATCGAACTTGATGAAGAGAAGAAAGCTGCCATGGTCAGCAATTTGATGGTGGTGCTTACTTCAGATAAAGATATTTCACCGGTGGTGAACACGGGAACCCTGTATCTCTAAAGACTCCTGAACTATGGAAAAGAGAAAACAGAATAAAATCTTTTTCAGTGAAGAACAACGGTTCTCTGAAAGTCCTATGAAGTGGGCACTTCCGGCTATTTTTATGGTGAGTGTCGGGCCATTGGCTTATGGAATGTACCAGCAGTTTGTGTTGGGAAAACCATGGGGAGATAATCCTACTTCCAATCTTGTTTTGATGTTGATATTTGGTTTTGTTGCTGTTTTTATAGGAGTACTTTGGATTGCTTTCTTAAAATCCCGGCTGGAAGTAACCGTTGATGCTGAGGGGATTCATTACCGGTTTCCCCTTTTCATTCGGAAAATACGTAGTATAGAAAAAGAGCAAATTGCCCGTTACGAGGTTCGGAAGTATTCTCCATTGATGGAGTACGGTGGCTGGGGATATAAAAAGCCGCAAGGTTATTATAGGCGTAAAAATGGTATTGCTGTCAACGTAAAAGGGAATATCGGTTTACAGCTTTATTTGGCTAATGGTAAAAAGATACTGATTGGCACACAACGTCCGGAGGCCATGAAACGTGCCATGAAAAGATTGATGGATGAAAACGAACAACTTGATGACTAAGAAAAAACCATTTGTGCTCAGGCTTAGACCTGAAATGATGGAAGCCATTGAGAAGTGGGCGGCGGATGATTTTCGCAGCATCAACGGGCAGATTGAATGGGTTTTGAGCGAGAGTTTGAAAAAAGCAGGCCGTTTGAAAAAAACTCAGGAGAAGGAGGGAAACAGCCGGAAGGATTAGGCTTTGCTGTTTCCCCTATGAAAAAGACAAAAATCCAGTCGGTTTTTTGTCTTTATATGCTGTTGGTTTTGAATCGCCATTTCTCATTATTCCAAAATCAAAAAAATAATCATACCTTTGCTCTTGATAAATGGTTAAGGGAATCCTGTGAAAATCAGGAGCTGTCCCCGCAGCCGTAAGTCGTAGTAGAAGTTTTTGGTTACCTGTGCCACTATCTCGTCCCGGACGAGGTGGGAAGGCCGCCAAAAATGCGACAAGCCGGAAGACCTGCCTTTATCTTTTTTCGAAGCTTTCGGTGGAAAAGCAGGAGGAACTAATCTTTTCTTCCCCTTTTATTTCCGGTTGGCTTACGAAAATTACAGGGTTCGTAATGAAATAGCGTTTTTGTTTCATTACAACCCCAATGTATTAATTTTTGTAATGTTTAACTAAATGATTTTCAAATGAAAAAAAATTACTTTCTAACAGCCCTGCTCGTGGCGGGACTGTTGCTGCCTGTTTTTTTGCAGGCTCAAATCTCAACTTTTGACGATTTGAAACTTGATTCGACCAACGCTTACTGGAATGGTTCCGATACATCGGGCGGCTTCCAAAGCGGCAGTGTTTACTTTTACAATAACTACAACCAATCGTGGGGAAGCTGGAGCGGTTTCGCCTATTCCAATGTCAAAAACGACACCACGGCCGGTTATACCAACCAGTACAGTGCCATTACAGCCGGCGGAGTGAATGGCTCTGACAATTATGGTGTAGCTTATGCCGGAGCGCCTGTCAGCGTTAAATTAGACAGCACGCTGGCCGGTAACGTGCTAAAAGGTGTGTTTGTAACCAATTCCACTTATGCTGCCCTTTCCATGGAAAACGGCGATGCTTACGCTAAAAAATTCGGTGGTGCCGATGGGACTGACCCCGACTGGTTTCTGTTGACCATAAAAGGCTATGAAAAGGGAGCTTATACCGATTCGGTAAATTTCTATCTTGCCGATTTCCGTTCGGATAACCCTGCCGACGACTACATTTTGAAGAGCTGGGCCTGGGTTGATTTGCAAGGTCTCGGTGCTGTGGACAGCCTTGCTTTCGAACTGCATTCGAGCGATGTGGGCTCTTATGGGATGAATACGCCGGCCTATTTTTGCCTTGACAACCTGAACGATATTACCAACGGTGTTCCCACGCTGCCTGTTGGCACAAACTCTTACAATGTGAAATTGTATCCTAACCCGGCGGCAAATACGCTTTATGTGAATGGAGTGAAAGATGCCCGGATAAATATCTACGATATCAGTGGACGCAAAGTGTATGAGACGAATGCCGCCACGGAGACGGTCAGGGTGAATGTATCCGCTTATCCCAAAGGAATTTATCTGATACGCATTCAAAAAGGACAGGCTGTGGTAACCAAAAAGCTGATTAAAAAATAAGCAAAAATGTGCCGTAAACTGTTTTTATACTTCCTGTTTGTTCTGCCTGCCGCGGTAATGGCACAATTTGCTCCGGCAGCGGGACAAGCAGGAACTACGGCCATCTACAAGGACAGTACGGCCTTTACCGGTTGGGCTGTTTCCTGTAAAGTTACCCGCGGTTTTATCAACATTGAAGACACCACGGAAACATACACACAGGGCGACAGTACTTCGAACCGTTCTTTTTTTGGAACGGCGGAGAACGCTGTCGGAAAACCAGGTGGTGTGATGGATGTAGTGAGTCTCGGCGATGGTGGAAGCGCCATACTTACGTTTGCTCATCCCATAACCAATGGCACAGGTCCCGATTTTGCCGTTTTTGAAAATGGTTTTCCCTCTCAAACACCACCTTTTGGAGATTATCTTGAGCTGGCTTTTGTGGAGGTGAGTACCAACGGAAAACGCTTTGTCAGGTTTCCTTCTGTCTCGCTGACGCAGGACACCCTGCAGATTGATGGCTTCGGGCAACTCAATCCGGAGAAAATCCATAACCTCGCCGGGAAATATGTAGCGGATTACGGAACTCCTTTCGACTTAAAGGATATTGCTGATAGCACGGGTATTGATATCGACAGCATCAACTATGTGCGTGTTGTGGATGTGGTGGGCGATATTGATACAGCGTATGCCCGTTACGACAGCCGGGGAAACATCATCAACGACCCGTGGCCCTCACCTTACTGGACAGGTGGCTTTGATTTGAATGCCGTGGGTGTGATTCATGAAAAAAGTCAGCCCACAGGAGTATTCGTGTGGCAGAAAAGCAAATATGGGTTCCTGATTTATCCAAATCCTGCTGACAGGCAGGTTGTTATTGAAAATAAAAATGTTAGTCCCGGAGCTTTCCGGTTTTCCGTTTATTCCCTTGGCGGGAAAACAGTAACACGAGAAATTACAGCAAAGAAAACCTATTATTTAAATACATCCGGTTGGCCAAATGGAATATATGTTTTGAAAATTCAATCGGGAAATAAGATTGTTGTAAAAAAATTAATTGTCAGTCATTAAAACTCCGGGGATGAAAGCATTTGTACTTTTCTTCGGTTTGCTTTTAACGATTAGTCTGAAGGCGCAAATGCTTCCCGATACCGTTTCGATTCCCGAGGTGGAAGTTCATGCTAAAATCAATGTATCTGGCGCCGGTTTGGAAAACAATCCGGTGGATTCGCTGGTAATGATGCGCGAGGCAGAAACTTCTTTGTCGGACTTGCTGGCAGCACATACGTCTGTTTTTATCAAAAGTGAAGGTCGTGGAGCGCTGGCTACTGCCTCATTCCGGGGCACCGATGCTTCGCACACGCAGGTTTACTGGAACGGGATGAACATTCAGTCGCCCATGCTCGGGCAGGTCGATTTTTCACAAATTCCCGTCTTTTTGATGGATAAAATTGTACTGCATCCGGGTGCCGGTTCGGTGGTGGATGGCAGCGGTGGACTGGGCGGAAGTATTGACCTCGAAAGTCGTCCGGACTGGACACAAAAGCTGCAAATCAATGGGCTGGCTGCTTTCGGAAGTTACCGGACATTTAACAATTTCCTCGGTATCAAAGCCGGGAACAAACATTTTCAGACATCCACAAGGCTCTATTACAACCGCTCGAAAAATGATTTTCCGTTTTACAATAAAAATGTGGCGGATATTGACCCGAAAACCGGAGAATACATTTATCCTTTGCAAAGAAACAGGTATGCCAATTATCTGTTAGATGGCCTTTTGCAGGAGTTTGCTTTCCGTTTCCGGAAAAGATATTTGCTGCAAATCAACTACTGGTTTCAGAACTCAAAACGGGCGCTGCCGCGGCTCAACACTTATGAGGGCGACGACCATGCAAACATCAGCCAGCAAAATCAACAGACCCACAGGGCAACATTGCAACTGACGCGGTTTGAAAAGTATGGCCGGCTGAGCCTGAACATGGGTTTGCAGGCTGAAGAGATGAAATATTGGGTGCAAAATCAGATTAGCGGCAGAGGCTATTACAATGCTGTTTATTCGCATTCCAAAACGTTGGGCAGTTATAACAAACTGGAATATAGTTATAAGTGGCGAGAGAAAACACTGTTGAAGGTGGCTTACCGGTTCAATTTTGAGCATGTCGATACATACGACAGCGTCAGCAACACCGGCTACGACCGGTTCAGACGGAGGCATGCTCTGTTTGCTTCGTGGCAGCAGTACATGGGTAGCCGATTTTCGACAATGGTCCTGGTGCGAAAAGAGTGGATAAACGATTTTTCGCTTCCGCTGATTCCCTACTTTGGGTTCACCTGGTTGCTGGAAGCAAAAACCGGTCTGAAGTTGCATGGCAACATTTCCCAAAATTATCGCTATCCGGCTTTGAATGATTTGTATTGGCAACCTGGCGGAAACCCGGGTTTGAAACCTGAAGAAGGAGTTTCCTCAGAAATCGGCATCCGGCTGCAGCCGAAAGGGAAGCGCGTTACGCTGACAACCGGACTGAACATTTTCTATAACGACATCACCAACTGGATTATCTGGACGCCGAGTCCGCTGGGCTATTGGTCGCCCGAAAACATCAGGCATGTGGTGGCGAGAGGATTTGAGTTGAAAGCAAATCTGATTTTTTCAGTTCATAAGTTTCGTTTTTTCCTGAAAGCCGGCTATGCCTTTACCAAAAGCACCAACGAGGGCAACGCTGACAAATGGGGCGAAGCGTCGGTGGGAAAACAAATTCCGTATGTCCCGGTTCATTCGGGAAATTTTATGGGCGAAGTGCGCTGGAAAGGCATTTATCTGACCTGGGTAAACACCAGCTATTCAGAACGTTTTACCACATCCTCCAATGACTTGAACCTGCGCGACCGGCTTTATCCCTACTTTATGAATGATTTGTATGCCGGGAAAAAGTTCCCTTTGAAAAAAGGCAGTCTCAGTTTGCAATTGAAGATTTACAATCTGTTTAACGAAACGTACCGCTCGGTTTTGGGACGTCCTATGCCCGGACGAAATTATTTGCTCATGCTGACATTCAAACTATGAAAACAAAGAAACTGAAATATCTGTTTTTGCTTTTGATTCCTTTGCTGCTGGCAGGATGTATGAACGATAACAGTCTGTATGACTTTCACAAGCTGGTGGTCAACAAAGAGGGGCGAGCCGTTTTTATCATCAACGAAGGGAATTTCATGTATGGCAACGCTTCATTGAGTTATTACAATCCGCAGGACGGCGAAGTGCTCAACGACATCTTTTATAATACCAATGCCCTGCCGCTGGGCGATGTGGCCACTTCCATGAGTATCATGGATTCGTTGGGCTATGTGGTGGTAAACAATTCCGGGAAAATTTACATCATCAATATTAACACATTCAAATACGTGGGAAAGATCACCGGCCTTACCTCGCCGCGAAACATCTACTTTATCAACCGCCACAAAGCTTATGTAACCGATTTGTATGCCAAAGCCATCACCATTGTTGACCCTGCTACGCGGCAGATCACCGGGAGTATTTCTATCGACAACCACAATCCCAAATTCTACCAGCATTCGTCCGAGCAGATGGTGTTTTTTGGAAAATATGCTTTTGTCAACAGCTGGTCTTATGACAATAAAATATTAATCATCAATACTTTAACAGATAAGCTGGTGGACTCCATTACCGTTGTTAAACAGCCCAACAGCATGGTTTTGGACAAGAACAACAAGCTTTGGGTACTGTCGGATGGCGGTTTTAAAGGCAGCGCTTACGGGCAGGATACAGCAGCGCTCACGCGTATTGATCCGGTCAGCAGAAAGGTGGAAGCTCTGTTTCGTTTTCCTGATCCGGGAGCTTCTCCTTCCGGGTTGTGCCTGAATGCGGCGGGTGACACTCTTTTTTTTCTGTACAACAGCTGGACAGGTGGAGTTGTTCCTGACGCGGGGGTTTATGCCATGAATGTGGATGCCAGTGTGCTTCCTGATATGCCATTGATTCCACAGGGAAACCATCTGTTTTATGCGTTGGGTGTTGACCCGGGCAGCGGCCATATTTATGTTTCGGATGCCCGTGATTTTTTGAGCAGAGGAGAGGTGTATGTTTTTTCAGGACAGGCCGCGTTGCTGGACAGTTTGCGGGTGGGAATTATTCCGGGGAGTTTTTGTTTTAAGTAATGCTTGCCAGAAAACGTTTAGTTCGAGGCTTGCGAAGATTTGAGTATTAGGAGTTTACTTCAGTAAACTCCTAATACTCAAAACGAGCGTAACAAAGAAATTGACGTTTTCTGACTAAGCATCTCTAAAAAAGATAGTTTTCCTGCAGAGACTAAGTAATGCGCTTCGCGTGTCATTCGCTGCGCTGTCAGATGATGGCCATTGATTATTCGCTTAATTTCTCAACTCCTCTATTATCTCAACTTCACAACTTCTCCTCATCGCAACTTCTTTTTGTTCTTTGTCATTCATCATTATTTCATTCACCATTCATCATTCAGTACCGGCATGAATTTCAGATAAAGAAATTTTATCTATTTTTGCACGGTAAACAAATGTGAGAAGAGTAAAAATTATCCCTCTTACCGGAAAAATATATACCGTTTGCCCGAAGGCGAAAGCTTTCTTAACTTTAGCAAAGAATCATGGAATACAACACATCACGCAACAAAATGGCTATCCCCGAGTATGGTCGTAACATTCAAAAAATGGTCCGTTACATTTTAGAACTTGAGGATCGCAAAGAACGAACCGAGGCTGCCAACCGCATAATTGAAATCATGGCCAACATGCATCCGCAAATCCGGGAAGTCAGTGATTATACCCATAAATTATGGGATCACCTGTATCTTATTTCTGATTTCAAATTAGATGTGGACAGTCCTTTTCCGCCTCCTGAAAAGACGGTCATTATGGGCAGGCCCGGAAGGCTGGAATATAGCGAAGACCATATCCGCTTTAAGCATTACGGCAAACATTTGGAGAAAATGATAAAATATGCTGCTGAGCTGGAGGAAGGTCCGGAGAAAAAGGAAATTACCCTTATGATTGCCAACCAAATGAAACGTTCGTACCTGAACTGGAATCGCGATTCGGTTAGTGACAGGATGATTTTGAACCAGCTGGAGGAACTTTCCGGTGGGAAGCTGAAGCTTGATGAAGATGTAAATCTTGTTGCTACCAGCGAGGTGTTGGCCGGAAACCGTAACAAGAAGAAAAAAAGTACCCAGAGTAAAAGTAATAACGGAAGAAGAAAAAAATACGGCAGAAAAACATATTAAATAGATGGGCTCTTTTAAAATTATCGGTGGCAAACAGCTTCAAGGCTCCATTCGTCCCCAGGGGGCAAAAAACGAAGCCTTACAGATTATCTGTGCTGTTTTACTCACTCCCGAAGAAGTTATTTTACATAATGTCCCCGACATTAGTGACGTAAATCACCTGATTGATCTGTTAAAAGGTTTTGGCGTGAAGGTTGATAAAACAGGCTTGGAAAGTTACCGGTTTCAGGCTAAAGACCTTAACATGGATTATCTTGACAGCGATGATTTTGTGGCCAGGGCCACCAGCCTGCGGGGTAGCATTATGATTCTCGGTCCCTTGCTGGCGCGTTACGGCAGAGGTGTTATTCCTCAACCCGGTGGCGACAAAATCGGGCGGCGACGGCTGGATACCCATTTTAACGGTCTGGAAAAACTGGGTGTGGTTTTTGATTACAACGAAGTGGAAAAAAGGTACGAAGTAACTGCCGGTCAGTTGAAAGGTAACGAAATGTTACTGGAAGAGGCCTCTGTTACGGGAACTGCCAACATATTAATGGCTGCCGTTATGGCCAAAGGCAAAACGGTCATTTTCAATGCTGCCTGCGAGCCTTATCTTGTGCAGCTGAGTAAGATGCTGAACCGCATGGGCGCTAAAATCGAAGGTATTGGCTCTAACCTGCTGACGATCCACGGCGTTTCATCGCTAAAAGGAACAACGCACACCATGTTGGCCGACATGATTGAGGTGGGTAGTTTTATCGGCATGGCCGCCATGACGCATTCGTCTATCACCATCGAAAATGTGCAGCTCAGTAATTTGGGGATGATTCCCAAAGTTTTTCGCCGCTTGGGTGTCCGCTTAGAGCAAAAAGGCGAGGATATTTTCGTGCCGGCACAAGAGCATTATTCCATTGAAACGTTTATTGATGGTTCCATTATGACCATTGCCGATGCGCCGTGGCCGGGATTTACGCCTGACCTTATCAGCATTGTGCTGGTGGTGGCCATTCAGGCCGGTGGCAGCGTTCTGGTACATCAGAAAATGTTTGAGAGTCGCCTCTTTTTTGTGGATAAACTCATCGATATGGGAGCGCGGATAATCCTCTGCGACCCGCACCGGGCCACAGTTATTGGCCTTGACGGAAGTCAGCCTTTGCGTGGCATACGTATGAGTTCGCCTGATATTCGTGCCGGTGTGGCTTTACTCATAGCTGCACTTTCTGCCGAAGGAACCAGCATCATCGACAACATCGAACAAATAGACCGCGGCTACCAGCACATCGACGAACGGTTGCGCAAGCTGGGGGCTTCTGTTGAGCGGATTTCGTGATTTTTAATCTGTTGCCCCAAACTCCTCCCCGGTAAAGAAATTCATTAGTTTTGCAAAAAATTGTCAGCCATCCGGTTTTTAGCTGTCATTATGACGGCAATTAACTATTGGCAAAAACTTTGTGATAGGCAATGGTAATCTAAAAAAGCGTACAAAGAATATGGATACAAAAAAGCAAGATAAAAATATAAAACAGGAAGCGGCAGAAGATGTAACCTTTGAAAATCAGCCGGCTAAAGAGAAAGAAACGGCAAAGGAAAAAACCAGGGGACCCGCTACCGAAAAAGAGGAAAAAAAGAGCAGAAAGTCCTCCTCACAAAAAAAACTTGAAGCACTTCAGGAAAAATATGATGAGCTGAATGATAAGTACATGCGTTTGTATTCCGAATTTGACAATTACAGGAAACGGACAGCAAAAGAGCGTATCGAATTACAGAAATCAGCTTCACGCGAAGTTATTCTGGATATTCTGCCGGTAGTGGACGATCTGGAGCGCGCTATTCAGTCTTTTGAAGAGCATCAGCTGAGCGAAGAAGCAAAAAAAGGGATTGAACTTATTAATAATAAACTGATTACTATTCTTAGCCAAAAAGGACTAAAGGAAATTGAAGCCATGGAACAGCCTTTTGATACCGATTATCATGAAGCCATTACCAATATTCCGGCTCCATCCAAAAAGATGAAAGGCAAAATTATGGATGTCATCCAGAAAGGCTATACCCTGAACGGGAAAGTGATTCGTTATGCAAAAGTTGTGGTAGGCCAGTAACATTATTGAGAAAAAATAACTCCAGAAAGGGAAAAAGCAGAGATGAACAAACGTGATTATTATGATATACTCGGGGTTTCGAGAGATGCTTCGGCAGCTGAAATAAAAAAGGCTTACCGGAAGATGGCGATTAAGTACCATCCTGATAAAAATCCGGACAACAAAGAAGCAGAAGAGATGTTTAAAGAAGCTGCCGAAGCTTACGAGGTGCTGAGTAACCCCGAAAAACGCAGCCGTTACGACCAGTTTGGCCATGCCGGAGTGGGCAGCAGTGCTGCCGGCGGTGGCGGTTTCTCCGGAGGCGGCATGTCCATGGATGATATTTTCAGTCACTTTGGGGATATCTTCGGCGGTCACTTTGGCTTTGGCGGTGGTTCATTTGGTGGCGGTTCTTTCGGTGGCGGTTCGGGCAGACGGCGCGTCAACAAAGGTTCCAATCTTCGTGTCAGGGTTAAGCTGACTCTTGAAGAAATGGCCCATGGCGTTGAGAAAAAGATTAAAATTAAAAAATATGTTCCCTGCCATGCCTGTAACGGTACCGGTGCTGAGAAAGGCACGCAACCTGCTACCTGCCCGACCTGTCATGGTTCCGGACATGTAACCCGCGTTACCAATACCTTTCTGGGACAGATGCAAACATCTTCCACTTGTCCGCAGTGTGGTGGCGAAGGACAAATTATTACCAGAAAATGTACCGTCTGTCAGGGACACGGTATTGTTAAATCGGAAGAGGTGGTTACCATCAATATTCCTGCCGGTGTAAATGATGGCATGCAACTGAGTATGAGCGGGAAAGGAAATGCAGCTGCCCGTGGTGGTATTCCCGGCGACTTGATTATTCTTATCGTGGAAGAACCACATCCCGAATTGAAACGCGATGGCAACAACCTGCTTTACGATTTGTATATTAGTTTCCCGGATGCAGCTCTCGGTACCAGCATAGATGTTCCTACCGTGGACGGCAAAGCCCGCATTAAACTTCCGGCCGGAACGCAGGGTGGTAAAGTGTTGCGTTTGAAAGGAAAAGGACTTCCGGACGTGAACGGTTACGGCAAAGGAGACCTTTTGATTAATGTAAATATCTGGACACCCCGGAGTCTGAGCCATGAGGAGAAAAAAATTCTTGAAAACCTGAAAAATTCTCCCAATTTCAAACCCAACCCCACTTCCAAAGACAAAAGCTATTTTGCCCGCATGCGGGAATTTTTCTCTTAACTCATGTACAAACTACAGGTCATAAATATCAGCAAACGTTTCGAGAATCATCAGGCTTTGGATAAAGTGTGTATGGATATTTCCGAAGGCTCTATTTATGGTCTGCTGGGACCCAATGGTGCAGGGAAAACCACGCTTATCCGTATCATCAACATGATTAGCGCTCCCGATGAGGGAGAGATTTTGCTTGATGGCAGGCCACTTAGCCAGAAAGATATTATTAAAATCGGTTATCTGCCGGAAGAAAGAGGACTGTATAAAAAGATGAAAGTTGGCGAGCAGGCTCTTTATCTCGCACGGTTGAAAGGAATGTCCGCTGCTGATGCGCGGCAGAAACTGAAATATTGGTTCGACCGCTTTGAAATTTCCGCCTGGTGGAACCGGAAAGTGGAAGAACTTTCAAAAGGAATGCAGCAAAAGGTGCAGTTTGTTATTACCATTCTGCACGATCCCAGGCTTCTCATTTTAGATGAACCTTTCAGCGGCTTCGACCCTGTCAACGTTAACCTGCTGAAAGATGAGATTTTACATTTAAAGAAGGAGGGAGCCACAATTATTTTTTCCACCCACAACATGGCTTCCGTAGAGGAGTTGTGTGACCATATTGCTCTGATCGATAATGGGAAAAAGGTTTTGTCGGGTGAAATCAACGCAGTAAGAAATCGTTTTAAAGCCAATGTCTTCGAACTGGGATATCGCTCGTCTTTGCAAAAAGAAATCGTCCTGCCGCAGGAAACTTTCCGGAAAATGGAGAGCAGGCAGCAGGGCGAACATTTTACACTTACCATTAAACTTCTGAATGGAAGTACATCCAATGATTTACTACAACAGGTTATGCCGCAGGCCGAAATCACTTCTTTCAGGGAGATACTCCCTACCATCAACGAGATTTTTATCCGCCAGGTGAGCCACAAAAACCTGTAAACAGTTGATTGGCCTTCCATCCAACTATCAGAATCAGAGCTGAATATGGAAAAACAGAAAACATTTAGGCTTAATGGTCAAAATTCAGATTTGAAACCTCTGTAATACCTGCTATTGTTAGCATTGCTGCAAATCAGAGCTTATAAAAAAATACTTTAACTTTGGAGCCGTTGTTGCGGAGCAGCATGTTATTAGCTAACAAAAAATCGATTAATCTGTTTAAAAATCATGAAAAATTTATTGCGTCTGAACCTTATTGGCCTGTTGTTCCTTTTTACATCATTTTCTGCAAAGGCCTGCTACACGGTAGTTGCCGGCAAAAAAGCCACCGTTGACGGCTCGGTTCTGTTTGCCCATAATGAAGATGATGGAGGCCGGCGGCTTTTTAATTTCTGGCAGGTTCCCGAACAAACCTATCAACAGGGCGAACGACTTAAACTCACACATGGTGGAAGTATTCCCCAAGTTACCAAAACATGGGCTTTTAGCTGGATAGAAAGCGTTGACCAGACTTTTAGCGATTTTTATATGAATGAATGGGGCGTTTCTGTTGCGAGCAATGCCTGTGGTTCTAAAGTAAATGATGCCGAACTTACCAATGGAGGCATTGGCTATATGCTTCGCCGGATTGTAGCCGAAAGAGCTAAAACAGCCCGTGAAGGAGTGAAAATAGCCGGCCGGCTGCTCGATCGTTTTGGCTATGCAGTTCAGGGTTCCACCGGGCGAACGCTGGTAATTGCCGATAAAAATGAAGCATGGCTTCTCGCCATCCTTCCGGGAAAATATTGGGTGGCCGAACGGGTTCCCGATGATGCCGTGGTGCTTCAGCCGAATATTTATGTCATTCGCTCGGTTGATTTTAAAGATACGGCGAACTTTATCACCTCAGAAAAAGACATTCGGAAATATGCCATAAAACACCATTGGTATGACCCCAAAAAAGACAAAACCTTTGATTTTAGTTATATCTTTTCAAATTTTAGTAATCCGCGATTTGTTACAAGAGGTTATGACACCCGCCAGTGGCGTGGCCAGGAAATCATATCAGGCAGGAAAATCAGAACGGTTCAGGCAAAAGTTACGGGACTGCCATTTTCGGTAAGACCCGCACACAAGCTCAGACCGGCAGATTTAATGCAGCTGCTGCGCGATCATTATGAAGGAACGGTTTATGATGTTTCACAAGATAAAAAAGGAAATCCCAACAGTGGTAAAAAAGAGCGTACAATTTGTTACCGCACAACCCAGGTTTCGCTAGTGGCACAGTTAAGACAAAAACTGCCTAAAGAAATAGGGCCCGTATTATGGCTGAGTTTTGGCCGGCCCGATGTAAACACTTATGTTCCGTTTTATCCTGTTGCCACCAAAATACCATCCATGTATCATTTTGTGCCGGGGGGCGGCGGCTGGTCTCAATCATTGGCTCATCATTTCAATCCCCTCCCGGGAACTTTTGCGTATCAGCCCGATCGTGCTTTTTGGGTTTTTAATGATCTGGAAAATATAAGTGGCTTAAACTACTATCGAAGCATCGGTAAAATTCAAGAAGTCTGGAAATCAATGGAACAGGAAGCTTTTGCATTACAACCGGCCATTGAACAAACCGCTTTGCGGCTTTATCATACTCATCCGAAAGCAGCCATACGCTATTTGCAGGAGACTTCCCTCGTAAGGGCCTCTGTTGCATTGAAAACCGCCAGAAATTTAACAAAAAATGTAAAAAGTATGTTGTACAGGTAGAAGTTTATTGGGATTACCGGGCTTGCTTATCTTACCACCCGCTACGCTTTCTCCAGCTCATAGTTCATGTTTATTAGCAAATCGGCTTTCGGACGAAGAGACTTTACGGCTTTGTGTTCCGCTTCCAGTGTCTGCATGCGCTGCTCATCGGTTTTCTCTTTCCCGCGCGAAGCTTGTGCCTTTTTTGTTTCGTGATAGGTGAGTTCGATGAACACATGCAAATCCACGTCTTCCGTGTTGATGGCATACAACCCATCCAAAACCATCATGTCGATGGTTTTGAAATCAGTAGTCAGCGTGTCCACCTGCTCGGTAACCAAATCCACACAGGGCATAGAGGAGGTGCGACCGTTTTTGAAATCATCCACGGTCTTTTGCACGGCTTCCCAGTCAATCTCGTTGATTCCAACCACATTGGCTATCCCGTGCTTTTCGCGCCATGCGCGGCGTTCCAGCGGCAAGGTTTTGAAAAAGTTATCAAGGTGAACCGGTTTGGCAAAAACACCATACTTCCGCATCTCTTTGGCTACCACGTGGGTAAGTTCTGATTTCCCCGAACCCGATTCCCCCGAAATGGCCACGATGAATTTGTCTTTTTTGTTTTTCAGAATCTCTTTCACAATACCTGCCCCAACGCGGCGGTGTTTTTCTTCAATCAATAAAATGTCTTCAAGCATGATATTTATTTTTTTTCTGTTTTTTTTTCTGATCCCTATGCTCTATGGTCTAGGCGCCTGCTGGGATCAATGTTTCTGTTTATCCTTGAATATGCCAGGGAATAAATTCCCTGTCTGTTTCATTAAGTCGTCACTACGGGACTTAAATACTGGTCCCATCTGGGACGGGACGACTCAACTATTCACCTGTGAATTTATTCATAGGCCCCAAGCTTTTTTTCTTCTCCAGGAACCCTCACAGTCGTTTCCCGGTTGGCGGAAACTTTTACCTCCTTGTCGGTAATCTCCAACTGTAATTCTGTTTCCTTAAAATGAAGCCGGCATTGTAGTTTTTCCCAGCTTTCGGGCAGTTGCGGATGGATTTCCAGCTGCTCGTTTTTCAGGTTGATGCCACCATAGGTATTCAGCGCAATCATGATGGTTCCGGCCATCACGCCGGCATGAATACCTTCGCCCGTGGTGCCGCCCTGTATGTCGTTGTAATCGCTGGAAAGGGCATCAGAGAAAAGCTCCCATCCCAGCTTGTTGTCGCCGGTCATTTGCGCCAGCTTGGCGTGTACCACGCGACTCAGCGTAGAACCGTGCGATGTGCGTGCCAGGTAGTATTTCAGATTTTTCTGCAAATAATCTTCCGGCAGATGATAGCCCATCTCTTTCAGCAGGGCATCTATCTCCTCCTTTTCTAAGTTGTAAAACGTCATTAGCATGTCGGCTTGCTTTGCCACTTTGTACTCGTCAGCCGATTTGCCTTCGGCTTTCAGCAGGCGGTCCATCCGGTAAACATTGCCGTATTTTTTTCGGTAGTAATCCCAGTCTAGTTCTTTCAAATCGAAATAGCCATCGTACTGGGCAATAATTCCTTCGTCAGAAATTACCAGTCGCAACTTTTTACGGATTTCTTCCCATCTGGCAAGCTCTTCTTTCTGAAAATTAATGGATTCCCGCAAGTTGGCCTTGGCTTTGTTGCTGATTTCTTTCATCAACCTGCCCGCTGTTTTAAGTAGCCAGGCCACCATGATGTTGGTGTAGGCATTGTCTTTCAGCCCGCCTTTTCCCGTGTTGGGATATTTTTCGTGAAATTCGTCCGGTCCCATAACGCCATCGATGCTGTAGCGGCCTGTTTTTTCATCCCATTGTGCTTTGTTTTCCCAAAAGCGGCAGATTTCCAGAAGCATTTCCATACCATATTGTTCCAGAAATTCTTTGTCTTGCGTAATGTGGAAATACTCCCACACGTTGTAAGCCACGGCGAGCGATACGTGCCTTTGCAGTGAAGAGTGGTCAGAGCCCCATTCGCCTGAAACCGGGTTCAAATGGATGGTCTGTGTCTCTTCGCTGCCGTCGCTGCCACTTTGCCATGGAAACATGGCGCCTTTGTATCCGTGCTCACGGGCATATTCGCGGGCTTTGTTTAACCGGCGATAACGGTACATGAGCAACGAACGGGCAGTTTTTGGGAAATGAATGTCGTAAAAGGGAAGGATAAACAACTCATCCCAGAAAATGTGACCGCGGTAAGCTTCGCCATGCAGTCCGCGGGCAGTAACACTGGCATCCAGTTTTTCGTTGTGTGGCGAAGCGGAAACCATCAAATGGTACAAATGCATCCGCAGTAATTTCTGCGACAAGCGGTTGCCTTCGACCCGGACATCAATCTCATTCCATATTTTTTGATACTGTGCTACAGAGGCTTTCAGCAGTTCATCAAAAGTGCCTGTGGCTTTTGCGGAGGAAAGGCTGGAAATCAGTGGGTTTCTTTCTTCGCGTGTAGTGAAAATCGTAACTATTTTTTCCAGTTCAAAAATATCACCCTGGTCGATATGCTGGTCACCGAAAGAGAAAATCATGCCCGATTCGGCGGTATGTACCAGGTTGTCGTTGATAAATTTGCCGTTTTTGGTCAGGGTCAGGCGGGCGCTTTCTGCAATTTCAATTTCCGACTGGATAGTCTTTACTTTCAGGAAAACAATCTCGCCATCACTGCCTCGTTCCATAGGCTGCAAATGTTTCGACTGCAAGGCTTTATAGCGTTCTACGCCGGCATTTTCGATGGCGCCGTTCAAAGCGCTCCAAAAGGTGATGTTTCCCGAATAGTTTTGCGGAATAATGCGGTAGCGCAGTGCTGCCACGTGCGGATTATCCATACTAACAAAGCGTTCCGATTCAATCCGGCTGATATGACCTTCTTCGTCTTTTATGGTCATTTGCCGGGTGAGCAGCCCCGTTTTGAAATCCAGGCTGCGGTGGATATTTAGAATTTCAACTTTGTTAATGTCAATCCACTGACCGTCTTCAATTTTAAACCGTACCGGAAGCCAGTTGGGGCAATTGACAAAATCTTCGTTTTCAATATCTTTTCCGGAAATACGGGTAACCAGCCGGTTGTAAATACCAGCTATATAAGTACCCGGATAATTGATTTCATTGGCATCGGCTTCTTCCATGGCGCCGCGGGTGCCGAAGTAGCCATTTCCTGTGGTGAGCAAGGCTTCCCGCGAGCGTTCTTTTGTGATGTCGTAATCGAAATATTCCAGCTTCCAACTGTCGGCTTCCATGCCGTTTTTGAACCAGTCGTTGATTTTTTCAAGGCTGGTTTGCGCCAAATCGGTTACAACAATGTCAGCGCCGTTTTGTTTCAATGCAGTTGCATTGTCTTCTCGGGCTACACCCAGCACCAATCCGAAATTACCGTTTTTGCCGGCGGCAACGCCTGAAACAGCATCTTCAACAACTACAGCACGATGCGCTTTTACTCCCATGTTTTTTGCGGCAGAGAGGAAAATGTCCGGTGCCGGTTTGCCGTTGAGGTTCAGGGTAGCCGAAACCACACCATCAACCCGTGTCTCTACCAAATGCTCCAGCCCGGCCGCTTTCAGTACAGCTTCACAGTTTTTGCTTGACGAAGCCACTCCCACGTGAATGCCCTGCTTTTTCAATTCTTCCATGAGAGAAACTGTGGCGGGATAAGTCTCCACTCCTTCGTTGCGCAGCACTTCGTTAAAAGCCTCATTTTTCTTATTTCCCAGCCCGCATATCGTTTCCATGTCCGGCGTGTCTTCGGGTGTCCCGAAAGGAATTTCAATTTTTCTGGATTCCAAAAAGCTTTTCACACCATCGTAACGTGGTTTCCCATCCACATAAGCGAGATAATCGTCCTGTGTAAATTCACGGAAAGGTTCGCCGGTTTTTTCTGCATGGGCTTTCAAGTAATTATCAAACATTTTTTTCCAGGCATGGCTGTGCACCGTGGCCGTTTTTGTAATAACTCCGTCCAGGTCAAAAACTACTGCATCAAAAGTGTATGTTGGCATATTTTATGGTTTTTTGTTAATGTTTTGCAAAAGTGGGAATATTTTCCATGACTTTGAGAGAAGAGTCCGGATGTTACGGTTTAATTTCATTGTGCCAGATGTTTCGTCATGGAGAAGGCCTAATGCAAACGTGTGAAAACTTTTGCAGGAAGAAAGAAGTGCGAGGTGTTCTGCCTTCCTGAAAAGCTGTTTTGTATACTGCCACCAACATAGCAGGCTGCATTTCGAGCGATTGGAGGCCGTGAAATTAAGGTAAAACAAAAGTGTTTATAGGTGTACTATAAAATTAATTTGAAATTATTTTTGGTTTACATTTTCCTCAATAATTTGTGACAGGATTAAATCTGTTTGATCGGGATAGTACACGTCTATGTTTTGATCTGACATAAGCCAACGTCTGATGGCAGGCTTTTCTTTGGGTTTTAGGGCCTTAATTACGCTTACTCCCATTTGCTGTAAAGTGGCAGCATTGCATTGTTGCTCGTACTGATTTTTCATGGGTACCACGAGGAGCTTCTTTTTCAGAAATAGCGCTTCGGCAGGCGTTTCAAATCCTGCTCCGCAAAGTACACCGGTAGCGGATGCCATGCTTTGTAAAAACTTTTCCGATGAAACCGGAAAAACTTTTAATTTTCCTTGAGAATATGCCTGGCTTGCAAAGGGGGAAAATATATGCCAGTGTATATCTTTAAAGCCGGATAAAAAAGGAACAAGATAATTGTCGTGAAATGAAGGTAAATAGGCGGTGTAATGGTTTTTTACCGTGGGCTTGGTTTTTCTGACGGTTTCTCTTATCACCGGCGTAAAAATATTTTGTCCGTAAGCCTTGAAATGGAAACCGTAAGCCTGTTTTGCAGGGGCATAATTTTTGAGAATTTGTTTCCCCAAAGGGTCTTTTTTCCTGGGTTGAGGCGCTTTTTCATTCAAAACGGCACTTTGATGGCTGAGAGCCACAACCGGTGTATTGCGCAAACGGCCTGCCCAGGCAATGGTCGGCTCGAAGTCCTGAATGACAAGATCATATTTTTCGAGCGGGAGCTCACGGACATCGTTCAGAAATTGCAGCGATTTGGTTTGGTGATAGGTGCGAAGAAAATCAACGCCTCCCTTTTTGCTAAAAACAAAACTTAATCCCCTAAAACGATAATTCACAGAAAATGGTACCGGTAATGAGTTTTGAATGCCACTAATGAGTACATCCACTTCTGCTTTTTTTTGCAAAGCAGGAATAACTTCTCTGGCACGCATAATATGACCGTTTCCCGTTCCCTGAATGCCGTACAATATTTTCATAGGCTTGTTGCTAACGTCTAAAAGGTGATAATTTCTTTCTTTAAAGAAGCGAAAATCTCCTGGTAGGATGGAAATACGATCATTTCTGCAGAGACTTCATGCATGCCGGGATTGTCTTTGTAATGATAAATATTCCAGTCTTTTCCATCGAATTCCAAAGCTGTCAGGTTTTCAATCCAGTCGCCTGAATTTAAATAGGTTATTTCACCATTTTCTGTGCTCATTTTGCTTATCTCGGGTTTGTGTATATGCCCGCAAATGACATAGTCAAAACCGTTTTTTGCGCCGGTTTCAGCTACAATATTTTCAAACTTGTTGATATATTTTACAGCTGATTTTACCTTATCTTTTACTTTGGCCGAAAACGAAATATGACCTTTCCCCAGCCATTTGCTGACCATGTTGGCAAAACTATTGATGTAAATCAAAATATCATAACCGACTGCCCCCATACGGGTAAGCCATTTGGAATGCTCCATCATAATATCAAACACATCACCATGAAAAATCCAGGCTTTTTGTCCGTTACTCAACGTCCACACCAATTTGTTTACAATGGCGAAAGTGTCCGTTTTAAAACCGGTATAACGCCTGATCATCTCATCGTGGTTTCCTGTAATATAAAAAACGTGGGTTCCGGCAGAAAGCAGGGAGATAATCTCTTTGATGACAACCGTATGCGACCGGCTCCACAGCCGCTTGTTAAACTGCCATATATCAATTATGTCTCCATTGAGAATAAGTGTTTCCGGGTGAATGCTTCTGAGATATTGTATTAGCTCCTTGCTTCGGCAGCCGTAAGTACCCAGGTGCGTATCTGATAAAACAACAACTTCCAGTGTTCTCCTATTGTTCATCTAATCCCAATTTAGTTTCAAAATGTGAAGCACATGATTCATTTAAACAAATAATGGGCAAGGATAAACCTTTAATATTAACAGGACGTTAGCAAGTTGTTAATTTTGTATTATTTAAAATTACGAAGTTGTTTTTAAAGTGGGGTTTGAATACTATACGCAATGGGCAGCGGATGCATGTGCCAGGGAATGTGTATGTAACTAACTTTAAGCAATCCGGATAGCGCCCCGGTTTCCCCCACCAAATTCACCGACGGTTACTGCTTCAGCAATCCCCTTTTCATGCAAATCAGCGAGGTATTTTTCGGCATCAGACTTGGGAAGGGCTACCAGCAATCCACCGGAAGTCTGTGCATCGCAAAGCAACAATTGGTCGGTACGCGGGTGGTTCCCAAAATCTACAAAATCTTTTACAAACTCCAGGTTGTTATACGTGCCGCCGGGAATGATGCCTGCCGTGGCAAGATTTTTCACCTCACGCAGGAAAGGAACTTTCTCAAAATCAATGCGTACATCACATTTTGAGGCCGAGCTCATCTCTTTCAAGTGACCCAGCAGCCCAAAGCCGGTAACATCGGTGCAGGCGTGGATTTCGTAATGCATCATTACTTCTGCCGGAACTTTGTTCAGCGTGGACATAAGCCGGCTCACCTCTTTTCTCAGTGTTTCATCCACCATACCCCGTTTGATGGCCGTAGAAAGAATACCGGTACCGAGCGGTTTGGTGAGCACCAGTACATCGCCGGGTCTGGCACCTTCGTTTTTCAAAATCTTATCCGGATGAATACTTCCGGTAACTACCATGCCGTATTTAGGTTCCGGGTCTTCGATGGTGTGGCCGCCAAGGATGGCAATACCCGCTTCGGCAGCTTTGTCCTGCGCACCTTTTAGGATTTGTTCCAGCACGCTCATGGGCAGTGCATCTTCGGGAAAACCCACAATATTCAGTGCAAACAACGGTTTGGCGCCCATGGCGTAAATATCGCTCAGTGCGTTGGCTGCGGCAATGGCGCCGAAATCATACGGGTCGTCCACAATTGGCGTAAAAAAATCGAGGGTTTGTACGATAGCCGTAGTCTCATTAATTTTATAAACCGTGGCGTCATCGGAAGTCTCCGTTCCCACCAAAACCTGCGGGTCGAAAAGTGGTTTGAGCTTGGATAATACACTCTCCAGATGTTGCGGCTGGATTTTGCAGGCACAGCCCAGTCCGTGGGTGTAATGGGTTAGTTTGATTTCTTTGGTGCTTGTGTTTGCCGAAACTTTTGCCGTTTTTTCTTTGGGCATGAGTGTTTTTACTGTCCGGATAATCTCATCGGCTGCTTTTTTCACTTCATCCATGGTGAGGTTACGGCCGGTGGAAAACCGGATGGTTCCCATGGCAAAATCCAGCGGTACCAGCATGGCTTCCAGAACAGCACTCACATCAATGCTTTCGGAATGACAGGCAGCACCGGCACTGGCAGCCACACCTTCCAGCCGGTCGAGTAGCGTATTGGCTTCCACCCTCGGAAAAGAGATGCTCAGCGTGTTAGGCAGCCGCTTTTCGGGATGACCGTTGAGTTTGATGCCGGGCAGTGCTTCTTTGAGCAGTTGATGCAGGTAATCCCGTGTTTTGCGGTAATGTTCTGTATTTTTTGCCAGATGCTCCTTTGCCAGCTCACAAGCTTTGCCAATGCCCACAATTTCCAGCACGTTTTCGGTTCCGGCACGCAGGTTTTGCTCATGGTCGGCACCGTGAATCAGTTTTTCGAGGTGAACGCCGTTGCGGATGTACAGGGCGCCAATCCCTTTGGGGGCATAGAATTTATGACCGGCAATACTCAACAGGTCCACGCCCATTTTTTGCACATCTACCGGAATTTTTCCCGGTGATTGTGCCGCATCGCTGTGAAAGAAGATGCCTTTTTCGCGGGCTATCTTCCCGATTTCTTCCACCGGCTGGATGCTGCCCACTTCGTTGTTAGCATGCATTACCGTGATCAAAATAGTTTCGGGACGAATGGCTTTTTTCAGTTCTTCAAATTTTATGATGCCGAATTCATCCACCGGAACGGTAGTTACCTCAAAGCCTTGTGTTTCAAGATAGCGGCAAACCTCAAATACGGCCGGATGTTCCACTGCCGAGGTGATGATGTGGTTGCCTTTGTGCTTGTTGGCCAGCGCAATACCTTTGATGGCGTAGTTGTTGGATTCGGTGCCGCCGCTGGTAAAAATCACTTCTGATGGGTCGCAGTGAATAAGCTCAGCTACCTGGCGACGGGCTTTTTCCACGGCCATTTTGGTTTTCACGCCGTAAGCGTGCACGCTGGAAGGATTTCCAAAGTAAGCTTCAAGATATGGTCGCATGGCATCTGCCACTTCCGGTGCAATGGGAGTAGTGGCGTTATAATCGAGGTAAATGGGATTCATATTTTTACTATAATTTTTGCTTTGTTACTTTTCACAAATTTCAATATTTCCTGCATCAACTGTCAACTGGCGCAACTGTCAACTGGCGCAAGCGTCAACTGGCGCAAGCGTCCGCTTGTGCCTTGTCCTTTTCTGGCGCAACTGTCAACTGGCGCAAGCGTCCGCTTGTGCCTTGTCCTTTTCTTTCAGGTTACAAACCTGAAAAAGCCCGGTTTTTAACAAAATCCAAAATCTTCTGTGCATTTTCCTCCGGCTTATCTTTTTCCAACTTCAGCTCAAAAATATTTTCCTGTGGCCGCTGGGAAGCTCCGTGGGCATAAGCTTTGTCGTAATAGCGCAGGGCAAGACCGGCAACCGTTTGCAAATCACCGTTTTCCAACGCTTTCAGGGCTTCCTTCAAATACTGGCCGCCCAGCCGTTCCCTGATTTTCACCAGCTGCTCCCTCAATTCTTCTTTTTTAAATCTGCCGTATTCTTTTACCAGCTGCTTTTCTCTTTCCGGTTTCGGGACAATAATCTTTATCAATGGTGCTCTCCGTACGTGGAAAAACAACGGATCGGGCAGCACGCATTTTCCCAGTTGCCGGCTTTCATCTTCCACCCAAACGGTTTTGGAAAAATCAAATTTCCGCCAGGCATCGGCCAGGTTGTTTTCAAACTGTTCGTTGGAGGGTTGCGGCAGTTGCCCCAACGGGCCGAAAACCGAGCCTTTGTGATGAGCAACTGCTTCAATATCCAGAAATTGTCCCCCATTTTTCGCTATGATTTTCAGGATATCCGTTTTGCCACTACCGGTGTAACCGCCCAAAACCCACATTTTCACCGGGTGAGCAAATTGTTGCCGGATATACCGGCGGTAAGCCTTGTAACCGCTTTCCAGGGTGTAAGCTTTCATGCCGGCGGTTTCAAAAAGCCAGGCCATGCTCTCTGAGCGCATGCCGCCCCGCCAGCAGTGTACCAGAATTTTTTTTTTCGGAGCCATCTTTTTGGCTTGTTTCACAAAACCGGCCAGTTTCGGGCCGACAATTTCCAGTCCTAACTGTACGGCATGTTCTTTGCCGCCATTTTTATAACCAATTCCCACTATGGCACGTTCATCATTGTTGAAAAGCGGAATATTTACTGCTCCCGGAATGTGTCCTTGTGCAAATTCTGCCGGCGAGCGCACATCCACCAGCGGTAGCGTGTCGGTAAGCGGCAGGAATTTTTCTATGGGAAGGGTTTGTGCCATACGCCAGATTAAAAATGCAAAGGTAAAAGAATTGGAAGCATTCCGGAAAAGGATTTGTTATGCAGAAGTCGTTTTTCTTCAGGCAACAAATAATCAGCTATTATGTCGGGAAGTTGAAAAAACTCACCCGGATGTTTCGTAACCGCTACAGTATTTTATTGTTATTCTCGGTTTTCCTCCTCTTCTTTTACCCGTTTTATGGTTTTATGCAGGGTTGTGCGGTCAATGCCCAATTTCTGGGCAGCATGGGAAATGTTGTGGTTGTATTTTTCCAGAATGCTGTCAACGAAATATTTTTCCACCTGGCGCGAGGCTCTGTCAGCAGCTTTTTTGCGTGCCTCAATCATCTCTTCCCAGGTTTCCATCATGGGGATGGTATCATCAAAGAAATTTATATCGCCCAACCGCTGTCGGTCGGGAATGTTCAGTACAATTTCATCGGAATTTTGCGAAAGCACCACGGCACGCATCACAAAGTTGTAAAGTTCTCTGACATTTCCCGGCCACTCGTAATGCATCAGCAGTTTCAACGATTCAGGGGCAAAGTTTTTCACAGGCAGTCTGGCTTCTATGGAGGCTGTTTTGGCGAAATGTTTTACGAGCAGCGGAATATCTTCTTTTCTTTCCCGCAAGGGGGGGACGTCAATGCGGAGAATTTCCAGCCGGTAAAACAGGTCTTTCCTAAACATCCCCTTTTGTACCAGTATTTCCAGCTTCCGGTTGGTAGCAGCAATCACGCGGGCATTGGTTTTTATCAGGTTTGTACCTCCCACACGATGAAATTCTTTTTCCTGCAATACCCTGAGCAGAGCCACCTGCGCCCGCTGGTCAAGTTCTCCGATTTCATCCAAAAACAGGATACCATCGCCGGCCAGTTCAAAGCGTCCGGGTTTGCGGGAAACAGCTCCGGTAAAAGCTCCTTTTTCGTGCCCAAAAAGTTCACTTTCTAAAAGTTCCTTGGGAATAGCTGCACAGTTAACGGCCACGAAAGGTCTATCTGCCCGATCGCTGTTTTGATGAATTTGTCTCGTTACCAGCTCTTTTCCTGTGCCGCTTTCGCCGTAAATCAGCAATGTACTGCTGTTGTTGGCGAAAAGTTTGATTTGTTCTTTCAACCGTTGCATGGTTGGGGTTTTTCCAATCAAATTTTTGAAAGGTTTTTCCACCTCTTCTTCCAGTGTTTTTGCCCGCAACTTGATGAGCCTGTGCTCCAGCGCTTTCTCCATTTGGATTTTCAGTTCTGAAATTCTCGTTGTTTTGGAGATGTAGTCATAAGCGCCTTTTTTTATGGCTTTTATGGCTGTTTCCACCGAGCTGTAATCGGTAATCATGATGATGGGAACATTTTCGTCTTCCATTTTAATCAGGTCGATAGCCGAAAGGCCGCTTTCTCCGTTTTTCAACATGAGATCCAAAATAACAAGGTCGGGGGCACGCTGTCGCAAAAGAGAAATTCCCTGCCGGATATTTTCCGCTGATACGGTCCGGAAATCCTTTCTTAGCAATAATTCCAGGTCTGCCGTATAATCTGTATCGTCGTCGATGATTAAAATCAGTTTTTTCATTTTTTGCTTCCTTTTTGTAATTCAATTACGAAAGTTGTCCGTTGGTGGGGGACACTGTTTTTGACATAAATTCGTCCGCCGTATTTTTTAAGGGTTTCCTTTGCATAAAAGAGCCCGTAACCTGTGCTTTGGGTAGAGGAATACCCGTTTTCAAAAATTTTCTCCTGTTCTGCTTCCGGGATACCTTTGCCGTTGTCTGTTATCTCGATAAAAATGCGCGGGTCGGCTTTAATAAATTTAATCGTCATTTTTTTCTCCGGGTTTTCAGCCATGGCTTTTCTGGAATTTTGGATGCAATTATCCAAGATGTCAGCAAGCGCGGAGGCATCCATTAATACGGCATCATCTGCTGTAAGAAAACTAATTATTTTCAGATTTATCTGGTTAGCGGAAGCTATGTTTTCCAGTTCCTCCCGCAGGTTTCCCAGTATCTGAGATGGATAACAGGAGTGTTTGGCAAAAACAATTTTCTTAAGCCCGGAAAGGGATTCCCGCAATTTCATAATGGCCGTACTCAACTTTTCTTTTCCCGAAGCATTTATTTGTGAAAAATCGGAGGATAGAAATTCCACCATCAGATTTTTGTATTTTTCAATCTCAGGTGTAATATCTTTGTTGGCCTCAATGTTTTTTGTGAGTGAAATAATTTCTTCTATCACGGGAAGTGTCAGATTGAAAAATGTTTCTTTCCGTTTTTCAAAAGGAGCAATGTAGTCAGTATCATGCAAATCGGCAGCCGACAGGTTCTCAAAAAAGAGCTGCAGGCTGTTTAGGTTACTCGATGCCCATGCGCCGTGAGAGAAATTCTGCAAAGCCTGAAACAATGCATAATCCTTCTCTTTTTGCGATTTCAGGTTGGTGAATCTTTTTATCCAGAGAAAAAAACCAAGGGGGCCGAAAGAACCAAGCAAAATCACAGCAAGAGCCAGATAATATTTTAAATGTGTTGTAGCTGAATAAAGTGCGATGAGTAAAATACCGAAGACAATTAGATTTAGAGAAACAATGATGGTGGTCAGCCGCACATCCCAGTGAAACTTTTTTGCACCGTAATAGATGGTGAACATTAAAATTAGCAATCCCAGTAGAATAACTATGAGATAAGAAAGAAACTCCTTGTTTCTCAATAAAATCTGTGCTTTATTATCTAAAGTGTAAAACCAGGAAACAGGAGCGGGTATTTCGGCCACACGGATGGTCTTTCCCGGCTGAAGGTTTGTTAGTATTCTGGTTTTACCTGCCGGAAACGTAATTTTAACATCGTATCGTTTTTTACTGTTTACACCAAAATGGACGATGCCTTCGTTTTGATAATTCAACCCGGTAAGTTTGCTTCCTGTTTGCCGGTAACCTGACAAATAGCTGCTGTTGCCAAGATGTCCGGCCTCATAAAGCCAGATCTTTGCACCTATTGCAGCACTGTTTGATTTTATGCCGGCAAGCCGGAAGCGAAGGTAGTTATTCCTGTCTAAATTATTGAGCCAAAGAATATTACTTCCATGGCGGAAACCGTAGAGGTCTAAATCGCCGTCGTTATTGATATCTCCCGTAGCCACAAATTCAACCTTTCCGTTTGATACGCCCAGATTTTCTGACCGGTCAACAAACCTGCGGGAAGAATCATTTAAAAAGACGAAGTTTTTCCATTTATTTTCAGCATAAACGGCAATAAACAAGTCGATAAAGCCATTATTATCAAAGTCTCCTGCTGTGATCTGCCCGCTCTTCTTACCCGTATTTAAAATATTAAGCCCTGATTTTTGTGTAATATCTGTGAAATTTCCTTTGCCATCATTTTCTAAAATCCGGATAAACGGCTGCTCGGCAAGCATAACTATATCCAGATCACCATCATTGTCATAATCAAAAGCCACTATCCCGGATTTTCGTTGCTGAGAACGAAAATTCTTTGGTGATGGTAATCGGCGTGCTACCCACCCTAAGTTCTTGTTTTGAAAATAAATAATGTTTGACCCCCAGTTTCTGCAAACAGCTACATCATCTAACCCATCATTATTAAAATCGGCAAAAATGGTCTGTACGTTCCATCCTCTGAATACATCTGCCAGTGTAGTATCCGGCGCACTAAAGTTTCCGTATCCATTGTTTTTCAGGAAGATAATACTTCCTTTGCCCGCCTCGCTGTATCCAAAAACAAGGGCTATGTCCAAATCTCCATCCCTGTCAATATCGGTAAAACTTAAATATTGTAGTGGGTTTACGGCGTATTCTTTGGGCATGGGAATAGAAGCCGATAACTGGTATTTCCCGGCTGATTTCTCAAGAATGTTCAGGTAGTAATTTCTGTTTCTGAAGTCCGGAGAAATTATTTCGGGAATATTGTCACCATTCAAATCAAAAGCATAGGAAAAGAAACCGTTAAACGTGAATTTATTCAGTCCGAGCGGCCCTGCAAAATTATTAAAATAATGACTCTGGTTATTTAAATACAAAAACGGATGCCGTTCGTCAGAAACATTAAACAACAAAATATCCTGATAGAAGTCATTGTTGAAATCTGAGAAAATAATGCCGGGACGTAATTTGAGGTATAAGGAGTTTTTGGCGACTTCCGGTTCGGTGTTCATGGGTATATAAGCGTATTTTGGCCCTTCAAGCCCAAGCCTGGAAGCAAAGTCAAGAAAGAAGTTCCCGGTAACATGATGGTCAAAAAATAACTGATGGCTTTGGGTAAGTAGCAGCGCATGGCCGTCAGAAAGTTCTTTAAAGGATTTGATCTTATAGAGATAGGGGATGTAACGTACTTTGCCGTTATTGGAAACAATTTTGTAATAGCCATTGTGCATGAGCTTTACTGTACTTATAAAAGGTGTACGTTGCGGAGGGACAGGATGAAAAATCCCATTATACAATTTATAGGAAACATCTTTAGAAGTGTTGATGTAAAGCGTGTCACGGATAATTTTCATCCCGTTGACAGGTACTTTTGTGATTTTAACCGGATTATTAAAATGGCGAAACTCTTTTCCATTCCATGACCAAACGCCTTCGTTGTTGGTTCCAAGCCATAGGATTCCCCTTTTGTCGGCTGCTGCTGAATGGATATGTGAGTGTATGGGCGAGGACAACTGCATCCAGTGTCCGTCCTGCAATTTCAAAATAATGCCAAAATTACCCGTAGCGTATAAAGTATTGGAAACCTTGGTGATTCTGTACAATGGAGCATTTGCTACAAATGCGTAGCGGATAATTTCTCCGTCTCGTATTTCGGCAATATGTGTCTTCCAGTCCGTGTCTGTCAGAAAAATAAACAATCGGTTCTCCTCAACAAGCATTGGAAAATAACTCCGAAAATGTGCAACAGAAAAAAGCTTATTAAACGGATAAACAGTCCATTTGTCCCGGACATTATGGAGAATTCTGTTTTCTTCGTCCAGTATCCAGAAATTAGTTAAAGAGGCTCCTCCAATAATAAATTTAGCCTGGGTTGGCGTTTTTAAAGACTCCCATTTCACCCTGGCTGTAACACTGTTTGAAAAAACAATGAACAGGAACAGGATAAATATTTTCAGGTTTCCTTTCATAAACAGGCTTTAACAGCTGTGGTTAAACACTTCCTCATTGTAGAAGTATTTGTCCACAGGTGAGGATGTGTTGCGCTTCAAAAATAAACAAAAAATACTAATAAACAAGTAGTTCTGGTTTGTGGCATGTTCATTGACAAGTGAATAAGAAAAAGACAAAAAGAGTGGTAAAAACAAACAGAACAGGACCCCGGTTTAAAATTTGTCCCGGATGTGATTATTTCTGCCTGAAAGAGGAAGACAATTCTTATTGCCCTTATTGCGGTGAAGAATTGATTGAAAGCTGCCCGGTATGTGGGGAAGCTATTACTACGCCTTATGCCAGTTACTGTGCCAAGTGCGGAAGCCTCTATCCCGGAAGGGAAGAAAAAGTGAAAAGTGAAAAGTGAAAAGTGAAAAGTGAAAAGTGAAAAGTGAAAAGTGAAAAGTGAAGAATGGAAAAATCAAGTAATAAATAAAAAATTAAATGATGAAAACTATGAAAAGAATAACAATTTTGATAACGGCCCTTTTGCTGGCCGGTGTATCCTTTGGACAGATGAAATACAAACCTTCAAAAGTGATAGTAGTGGTACTGGGGCCCAAAAACCCGACTTTCGATGAATCCAGATTTCCGGATTTACACTTTTACTATTTGCCTGATATTAAGTTAAGTAAAAATGGTGGGATTTACGGGAAAGCCTCTAAAAACAAAAAAAAGAATGCCTGGTCATCGGCATTGGGAATGGGAGCTGCCTCACATGCAGAAGCTGCCCAAAACTATATCGGCAAGCCTGCTATTATTGTAGAAAAACATATTTCTTCGGGAACGGCTTATATTTTTGACAAAAACGGCTTGGTAAATGGTGAAACTTTTAATGGACGGCAGGAATATTTTAATAACCAGACAAAATTTATGGTGCATTTCAAAAAGATGAAACGTAGTTGGGAAAGCGAAACTTTTGGCAATCTGATGAAATCGTTGGTTAAAAAAGGGGAAACCATGAAGCCTCCCAAAAAGTATAATACCTCCCATCTCTTAGAGAGGAAAATTTATGCGTTTCAGGTAACGGATGCCAAAGGGGATGCATTCGACATTCAAAACCTGACGAAGGGAAATCCTGCCACTTTGCTCGTATTCCTCTACATCAATCCCGAATTTGATTTTAATAAAGGTAAAGAAAGTGGTGCCGGGAAAAAAGGGAAGGATTATATGAACCAGGTAGCGCAAACAGTAGCTGCTGAGAAACAAATTGGACCACTCTACAACCTTGAAAAAGGAATTTTTGGAAAAAGAATTGAACGTTAATAAAAGATAAAATGAAAAAACACATTCTTCTTATCATAGCTTTTGTATCAGTTAGTTTAACTTATGGTCAGATTACTTCCACCACAGCTGGCGGAAACTGGAGCAATCCATCCACCTGGGTGGGCGGTAAAGTCCCTAATGCCCAAACCGATGTGGTGATTAATGGAACCGTTGTCCATAACAACAAAGAGGATGCCTGCCGCAACCTGACGATTAAAAAAGGTGCGGTTTTAACTACGCTTTCCCCTCAAATGAACGGTTACGTGCTTAAAGTTCATGGGGATTTGATAAATAACGGCACTATCAGGAATAATGAGAAAGGAAATTGGCTTCAGCTTTTTCTTTATAAAAATGTGGTTAACAATGGGGTGTGGACAAACTATGGTGTTGCCCTGGCCGGTAATTCAGAGCAAACACTATCGGGAACCCGGCCTTTTTCACCCTATTTTATCCAAACGATAAACGCAAACAATATTCTAGCGGGAAGTAACCTGACTTTTCATGGGACAACCCTTTTGTTTTATAAGAAAAACAAATTCATTATACAACCGGGCAAAATGGTTACCTTTTCTTTTTCGGATACCCATAAAAGAGGCGATTTTATGCCCCCGACCAATACCGCACAAAATGTAAAATTCACCGGTGGCGGTAAAGTGTTGGTGAAAGGAAATTATAATGTCAGCGGGGCTGTTTTTGATGGTGTAAAGCTGGTGAAAGAATAGAAATTTATAGACTGAAATATGAATACTTACTAAAAACCTACTACAATGAAAAAATTTACAATGTTATGGATGCTGCTGTTATCAGCAGTGTTGTCTTTTGGACAAATCACCTCGACATCCTCCGGTGGCTATTGGAGCGATACTACTACCTGGGTTGGGCATGTTGTGCCCACCGAATCCAATAATGTGGTTATTGCAGGTAATGTCAGATCGGAAGAGCGTCGTGTAGGGAAAGAGTGTAGATCTCGGTGGTCGCCGTATC
>CAJVXP010000026.1 GCA_913009685.1 uncultured Bacteroidota bacterium | reverse complement strand
GGGTGACGATAGGAAGGAGGAGAGATCTAAGAGGAGAGCGAGGATGAAGAGAGTTAGTGAAGGAGATCTTGTTTTGTTAATGATACGGCGACCACCGAGATCTACACTCTTTCCCTACACGACGCTCTTCCGATCTAAAGGGACGAAAAGACGAGGGGACGAAGAGAAAGGGCGAGGGGGCGAAAGGACGAAGGGGCGATATTGTGAAGTTGCGAAGGGGCAACGCCCCGCAAGGTTACAGACCGGCGTGGAGCAAAGCGTAACGCCGGCTCAAATCATCGCAGAAAACAAGCCCTGAAAGGGCGATAGGTTATTCACTTCTAAACCTCAGTCCCCTTTCACGGCGAAGAAAGCTTCCAGCTCTTTCAGGGTGTTCTCGTTGGTCTCCAGATCGTGCACAATCTCTCCTTCGTGCAAAACCACTATGCGCTGACAAACCTCCGTTACATGATTCAGGTCGTGCGATGAAATAAGCATACACATGTTTTTCTTTTCCTGTAGCACTTTCAGTATTTTCTTCAACTGAAACTGAGAGGTAGGATCCAAATTGGAAAAAGGCTCGTCCAAAAGAAGTACTTCAGGTTCAATCATGAGTGCAGCAGCAATCCCCACTTTTTTCTGACTTCCTTTCGAGAGCTGTCGAAGATAATTCTTCTCTTCGAGAATATCCAATCCAAAAAATGATTTCATCTCTTTTAAAAACTGCTCCACATCACCCGGACTCATGCCGTTAAGCTTTCCGACAAACAGAAAATACTCCCGGGGTGTGAGATAGTCGATCAGGAAACCTTCGTCAAGATAGGAGCCGGTGTAGGCCTTCCACTCCTCTGTTTTGGAAACATCTTTCCCAAGAGAAAGTACACGACCGTTGTCGGCACGGATTAAATCCAGTATCAGCCGGAAGAAGGTGGTTTTCCCGGCGCCGTTGTTACCCACGAGGCCGAAACTCTCCCCTTTTTCAACGGAGATCTCCGGAATATTCAATACGGTTCGCCCGCCGTAAATTTTTTTCAGATTTTCTACTTGTATCATGGTTCCCATGTTAAATTTTCATTCGTTATTCTAATAATATAAACTTTGTCACATCCAAACATCTCACATCCAACATCTCACATCCAAACATCTCACATCCAACATCTCACATCCAAACATCTCACATCCAAACATCTCACATCCAACATCTCACATCCAAACATCCAACATCCAACATCTCACATCCAAACATCCAACATCCAAACATCTCACATCCTAACTACTCCTGTATCCTTCTGCAATTTTATATCTGTTTTTCACAAAAAATCTGACTGCCATTTGTATCAGCTGACGGTGAAAGAAAATACCGGTAATGCCCAGTAAAAATATAATCCACAAGGAGGCTATATGGCCGAAAAAAGCGGTAAACAACAGATCCAGCAAAACAGGCACAGCCAACAAAGGGATAACGTTAATAAAATTATTTATGCCCACACCCTGGTAGTTCATCATCTGGCCACGGTCGAGTTCCATACGTTTGCGGTTAAAAGAGGCGAGAAACAACAGCAACGGTGCATTGATTCCCAGATTATAGAAAAGCATAACCGTATTGACAGCCAGCACTTTCGTGCCGAAATACACATACGGAATGGTCAAAAAGAAAAGCAACAATGTGGGAATGGTCATCAGGTAGTATTTTGCTTTGAAAAACTCATCCGTTTTGATATTTGCGGTCAGAATAAAATCGAAATGACGGCTCTCCCAGGCCAGAATGTATTGTCCGTAAGCAATCAAAAAACCACCGGAGATAAAGACACCCACAAAGTCAAGCAGGAAATTATGGCTCAGATTTTTAGGATCGGGATAGAAAAACAGTCCGTAAAGCAGAAAGATTGGTAAAGCAAAAAACAGCATCTGTTTCGACCGTTTGTTTCGCAACAGCAGCCGCACTTCTTTCAAAATCAAAGTGCCGATCTTCCCGCGATTTTCCAGTCCCTCGAGATGGCTGCTGAGCTTTTCAGAACGATGCTTCTTCCGGCTTAAATCCTCAAGATAGCTGTGACTTCTGGTGTAGCGAAAATTCTCCCAAAAGAAAAATACGGCAGCTGCCAGCGGAAGCAACACCCAAACCGGTTGCTGCAAAACACGACCGAAATACCAGGCGGAAATTACAGACAGCGAAAAAATATGGAACTTCTCCAGGAAGCCGATAACCAGCATAACACCAAAAATTATCAGAATCACCGAAGGTGTAACGGTAGATTTTCTTTTCACCCGGATAGCCAGAAAGTTGGAGCTCATCTCTAAAAAGAACAGCGCCATGAACCAGGCAGCAACTGACATAGCCGGATAATGTGCCGGCAGGTAACGCACGGCGAAAGGCAAAAACAACAAAAAAGGCAGAAAGTTGAAGAACGACAACAACGAGCGGTAATTCAAAAACAAGCTGATTTTGCTCTTTTTCACCGGCAGGTGCAGCAAAGGTGTAATTTCCATGGTGGGCAGTTCCTGAAAGAAAAACCGCAGCATGAACGTAACCAAAAAATAGTAGATCAGCCCTTTGTCAAGTAGTTGTTCCGGCGTTACGTTTTTTGCCGCCTTGGCGAGAATATCCTCAAGGAACAGCCCCACGGCAAAGATTTCCAGCAACATAAAGAATAAAAAAATACTGATTATGATGTTGATGGCAAGATTCTTTTGCCAAAACGAAGAACGGGTAATCCGTTTAATTTGGAGATAGACAAAACTTCCGGTCATTATTTTTTTGTTTTCAAAAGTAGAATTTTATTTGGGTTTTTCATCGTAAATATTGCTAAATCACAGCAAAATCAAGATTTCTTCTTTATTCCGGTTGATGTTGAGGCCGCAGCAGGTCGTTAATGGTTTTCACCGGATTAAAGGTAACGAGCGGCGCTTCCACAAAAAGGGTTATCCAGTCGGCCATTGCTCCGTTCCACAACCCCGGGAGTTCCAGGGCTTTCAACTCGCGACCATCTTTCGACTTAACGGAAATAAAACCCGTCTGAGGATCTACAAATTCCCTGAGGTCAAAGGGATCTCCCTGGTAGTCGCGTACGCCGCAAACCAGGTCCACCGGATTAAAATGCGTTGCCCCGGAGACAATCTTCTGTTGCTCCACATCTTTCAAATTCATCTGAGATGATTCTACGATCTGCAACGACCATTCATCCTGCTCATTGACCACCCAAAACGGCCCGCCGCCGGGTTCTCCTTCATTTTTCACCATTCCGGCTACCCGCATGGGACGGTTGAGCTTACCAAACAGAAAATCAATCTTTTCCATTTTCTCGTATCCTTCGTAAGCCACGGGAATAAAAATATTCAGTTGCTCATGTGCAAAAGTTTTTATTTCGTCTAACGCCTCATCCGAGAGGTTGGCATCTTCAAGTTTATCAAGGTAATCAAATGTCTTTTCCTGAAGCCGGAACAGCAAACCACCAATCACTTTTTTGTAGAGATAAGTCGTATCGCGAAGCCGGTCGGGGACAATATTATCGATGTTTTTCACAAAAATGATTTCACCTTTCAGGTCGTTCAGATTTTCGATGAGGGCACCGTGTCCGCCGGGACGAAACAGCAGACTGCCATCTTCGTTGTGGAAAGGCTCGTTATGCAAGTCCACCGCCAGGGTGTCCGTTGAAGGTTTTTGTTGCGAGAAGCTGATATCGAAACGAATGCCAAAATGGTTTTCATATTTCCCGCGTACCGATTCCACCGCTTTCTCAAATTCCTGCTGATGTTCGGGGGAGACAGTAAAATGCACCCGTGCCACCCCTTCTTTGTTCGCAGCATAGTGTGCCGCCTCTGCCAAATGCTCCTCAAAAGCCCGGCGGGGGCCATCCGGATAGAGATGAAAATGCAACAATGCTTTAGGTAACATGCCGTAATTCAGCCCTTTATCCGTAAGGAGATAATCCAAAATGACGTTATAATCTTTTTGTTGGCGAAGGATTTCCAGGTCGAGACCATCTTTTTGTAAGGCCTCAGACAACACATTGTAAAAAGCAAACTTCTCCAGATTTTTAAAGAAATAACCCGGGCTCTGCAAATCGTGTTCCTTTTCAAGCCGGTCGATTTCCTCCGGGGTTCCTGAAAAAGACTGACGAAAGGCGAAAAGTCTCCTAAACATACGGCTGGCAGCACCGGAGGCCGGAACAAATTTCAGAATTTCGTAATCATCTTTGGTTTCATCAAAAAAGGCTTTTAGTTCCTTTACCTCTATTTCTCCAAACGAGAGCAATCCGTTACCCGGAACAGCCGGAGCGGCAAGCCGGATAAAAGGAAACCCGGTTTTAAAGCGTTCCATCTGTTTTTCGACTGTTTCGGGAGAAATACCTTTGGATTTTATCTGTTGAAGGTCTTTTTCGGTAAACATAAATATGGCTGTTAAAGAGACACAAATTTAAAAAATTTGCGGAAGTAAACAGCCGGAAATAAAAAATTCTACTTTTTGTTCTTGCTAAAACATCCGCTGTTACAGTGACTGTCTCCGATAGCTCTCCACTGTTCTTTTGAGCCCCTTTTCCAGCCCGATTTTCGGAACATAGCCAAAATGATCTTTTAGCTTTTGAATGCTGAAATGATAATCTTTTCCGCCGTTGTTGATACGGTAAGGTGTCAAAAAAGGTTCGCTTCGCAACCCCAGCAGCCGGTGAACAGCATAATAACTCTTGGCGACAGCCATGGCCGGTCCGTAAGGAAGCGATGTTTTGGGTAACGGAATGCCAAGTTGCTTTGTCAGCACTTCGTTGAATTCGTGCCAGCAGATATCCAGTCCATCGGTGGCAAGATAAGCGTTCCCAACAGCCTTGGGTTCGGTGGCAACCAGCATCATAATGTCCGCCAGGTTTTCCACATAAACAGGACAGGTTTTACTACGACCGTGATTTATTTCGGCAAACTTTCCCTGTAAAAGGGCATCGATATATTTGAAAATGAATGTCCTGTCGTTGACACCAAAGACATTTCCCGGACGGACAGCCGTAATTTCCATTGAAGTTTTTCCGGCAAAATCCCACAACCACTCCTCAGCCATGAGCTTGGTTTTGGCGTAAGGGATAAGCTTTTTTGCCGGCGGAGAAGTTTCCGTCACATTTCGCTTTCCGAAACCGTGAAAAGCCACCGTGCTGACATACACAAAACGTTTTACTCCTGCCGCATCCGCTGCCAGCACCACATTCTTTGTTCCGTGAAAATTAATTTTCTCAAAAAGTGAATACGGACCCCAGTCGGCCGCCAGTCCCGCCACATGAAAAACTTTTCGAACCCCTTCCATCGCCGGTTTAAGCGTCCCCGGTAAGGTAATATCGCCATAAAACAGTTTTAACGGCAATCCTTCAATAAACTGCAAATCGGAACTTTTCCGTACCAGTGCGTTAACTTCATACCCTTCGGAGAGCAGCCTCCGGCAAAGGTTGCTGCCGATAAAACCATTGGCGCCGGTTGCCAGTACTTTTTCCATCAGTGAAAATAGATTATAAACAGGCCGGTCAGTACCCCAATGGAAGCATGAATGGCAAAAACATACCAGATAGAACGGCTGCGAAGTGCAATCATGCCGAACAATATTCCCACCACAATGGAACCGATAATTTCGCCTTCAGGCTTGTCAATATGCACGAGACAGGAGGAGATAGTTTCAATAAGGATAGCATTCACGGCGCCAAAACGATCTTTCAATCCGAAGAGTATAAAACCACGGAAGAAAAATTCCCAGGCTACGTAGTAAAACAGGACGTAAGCAGTTTCATAAACAAACAGATGTGCCTGATCTGCCAAAAGGCTCTTGGCCAAAGGATACTCAACGCGCAGACTGGGCATTTTTGAAGCAATAAAAATAATTGGCGCTACCAACAGCGGTATGCTAATCAGCCATCTCAGACCATATTTCACATCGCCCCAGCCCCAGCCAAACTGCCGCAGCGAGCTTTTCATCCCAAATTTAATGTACAACACCGGCAGGATAAACATCAGCACAAAGAATACGCCGAACTGCCAGAATCGGGCAATCAAATCACCATTGACCAGTGTTTTAAACTGCGGGAAATATTCGTAGAAAAATTGCGGATAACCGTGATAACGGTACAATGTCAGCAACACCGGAGCGCTCAGAAGTATCACATACACATGAATGTCGCGCTTTTCAAATGTAATTCCTTTAAACATTGTTTTCAGTTTTACAATAAGGCGTCAGCCTGCCTTTTATCCGCTTGTCGTAATATCTTCCGGACAGGCTGACGGCAATGACCGTCCACACAATTCCGGCAAATACATCCACAACATAATGAAAGCGGCAGTAAATCACCGCTACCAGAATCCCTATAATGAATGGGATAAAGATAAGAAACATTTTTTTGTTGTATCTGGCCATGATAATCAGGGTAGTTAACGAAGTGGCAATGTGCAGACTGGGAAAAACATCGAACTTGTTCGGCTCAAAAATATGGATGAAATCCCTGATGGGCACAGCCAGAAAAATACCGTTCAACGCTTTGTTTTGCAGCTGCATGACAGGCTCATAAAAACGCGGTCCCATAGCCGGGACAAAGAAATAAGTAATGTAGGCGCCATAATTCACCACGAGCAGGATAAAGACACTCCGGTCGAGGGCAGTGAACTCTCTTTTCCTGTACAAATAAACCAGGATAAACAACGGAAAGGGATAGTAAATGAAATAGACCAAATAGAGCAAATCGGTCAGCCACGGCCTTACCCATTGCTCTATCCACACCGTCGGATAAACACCAAACATGTGGTAATCCATTTGTGCCAACTCGCGGTCGTAATCATGCGAATTGAAATAGGGAAGAATCATAAAGAAACTCTCAAAAATCACAAACATGAAAATCAGCGGGTAGAAGTCCAGGTAAGCCTTGCCCAGTTTTCCCCAAAAGGTCTGCGGCGTCCCGGCTTTCTGACTTTTGCGCAAAAACACCGCCAGCCATACCAGCGTGAGAGAAAAACCCAGCACAATGACCGGCAAAAAGATATAAGGGTTTCGCGGCAACGAAACGAGATAAAAAATAAAAACGACAAAAATAAATACCGTGTTCAGTAAGTCGATGATACTCAGGCCCCTTTTTTTAAAGTACTGTACCATAACATTTACCAATCCTTTAGAAATCCAGCGAGTAGATGCGGTATGTTTTGTACGGGTCCGCATTAATATTTTTCAAAATGCGGTTCATCATAGTATTATTCTCCAGAATCCAGCTTGCCTCGGCCTCTTTATAGCCCCATTTTTCGGCTGCTTTGAAACAACGGGCGTACATAACCGTATCAATTCCTTTGAGGCGGTAGCCATCAACCAAACCAAGCGTAAGCACTCTGCCACGGGTAACTTTTTTCTTAAAATTGATTAATTTTAAAAAATTAAAAGGGAAAAGGCGTCCATCACGAATCGTTTTTGTAATCTGGTTTATATCCGGCAAAACGGCGATAAAAGCCACCGGTTTCCCTTTGTCCTCTGCAATGTAAACAAAATCGGGAGAAGTAACCATTTTCAGCTCCTGCGTCAGCGCTTTAAACTCGTCGTCGTCCATGGGAATAAAACCCCAGTTCTTTTCCCATGCTTTGTTGTAAACATATTGCAATTTGGGAGCCTCTTCCTTAATTTTCTTAAAATTTACCTTGCGAATGATAATATCCTCCGCATTCAGTCTTTTTTCAATATTATCAGCCAGCTGAAGATATCTCCCGGGTAAAGCATCCACTTTAAACCGGTAGGAAAACAAATCCATTCTTTTGCCAAACCCGGCTGCCTGAATCAATTCGTCGTAGTAAGGCTTGTTGTGAACCATCATAACATAAGGCGGCGTATCGAAACCATCTATAAGCGTACCACAGGTATCGTTTGTGGAGGGATTCATGGGGCCATAAACACCATCAACGCCCTTTTCTTTCAACCAGCCTTTGGCCGCATCAAAAAGAGCCCCGGAAACTTCCTTATCGTTAACAGAATCAAAAAAACCGAAAAAACCGTAATTTTCGTTCCAGTGTTTGACGTAATACTCATTGGTGATAGCGCCAATACGCCCTGTTACTTTACCGTTTTCATCAAGCGCAATAAAATAATCGGCATCGGCATGATGGAAGAACGGATTCTTTTTTTTGTCTAACGTTTCCTTCTGAACAATTCTCAAATCGGGGACGTAAATCGCATCATCAGCGTAAAGCTTATAAGGAAATCCGATAAATGCTTTTAAATCTTTTTTACTCTCAACTTTTTTTATTTGAACCATATCACCAGTTTTAAGTGCCAAATATAAATGTTTTTCTGAAAAGAGCACATTCCCCGTTTTCTGCAATGCAAATTATCTTGTCCGTCCGGCTCAGAAATCTTTTTTTCCCTACTTCATAAAAGGTAATTTCCCGGTGAAAAATTATTTCTCCAATTATTTGCAAATAAAAAGGAAATAATACTATTTTTGCACCCATCTTAAGCCCAGATGGCGGAAATGGTAGACGCGCATGGTTGAGGGCCATGTTCCCGTTTTGGGAGTGCAAGTTCGATTCTTGTTCTGGGCACCGGATGAATGATGAATGTTGAATGATTAATGACTAATGTTGAATGATTAATGCTGAACAGCCTTTTTAATTCATCATTCAATATTAGTCATTCAATATTCCGAATGCCCAAGTGGCGGAATTGGTAGACGCGCTAGTTTCAGGGACTAGTGATCGCAAGGTCGTGTAGGTTCGAGTCCTATCTTGGGCACTTTCTAAAAGTTCACATCTCCAATAAGATGTGAACTTTTTTTATGTTGTTTATTTTGCTGATTTTTGGGCTGCGAAGGGAGGGAGTGACGAAGCGAAAGGACGAAGGAGCGAGGGGACGAAGCAATCTTAGGATGAAATATAAATTCCCGAACCATTTCCCTATTTTAGCAAAAAAATATTGAGATTGAAAAAAAATATTTCTCCCATTCTTCTAACACTGCTCCTTGGCTTAGTCACCATTAGCGCAACGGCACAATCGTGGAGCCAAAAATTCAACCTCGGCGTTACCTATTCCTCACTGAACGAACAAAGCAGGCTGGCATCGGTTTTCAACCTGCTGGCCTCCAACAACAACAAAAATGTAAACAACCTCCGGCTGCAGCTTACCTTCGGGATGCACTTTTCTCTTTCCAAAACAGCAAACGGACAGGTCGTTCTACACTATTCCGGCTACGGGCAACATATAAATGGCGATATTTTCTTTCGTAGCTTTAAAGTGGATACGCTATTACTGCCCAAAGAAATCTCCGTCGAATTCCTGCTATTAAAGGACAACCATCTCATAAGCACTTTAAACCGGGAGATTTCTACAGATAAAGGAGAGATTATTTTACAGCTTCCCGAAAATGTCTCCCTGTCAGAACTTTCGGTCGACATGCAGGTAAAGCAGATGGTTTGCACACAAAAAGCCTATGCCCGGTTTTTACAAACCGCCGGACTTATCAATCATTATTACGGCTACGACAAAATCATGCAGGAGATGTCCCGGCTCTTGATGGAAACCTCCGAAGCAAACCATCCGCCGGCTGCCAGTTTTTTTCTGAACTATGTAGCACTTTCCCGCCTGAGAAATTATGTAAAGCAACACAATTTTACAGTACGCCTTCACCTCGGTCAATATGACCCGTTGAATTTTGACAAAACTTTCAAAGCATTGCTGCGCCGGCAAATCCGCATGACAACCCTGTCGCAACAAATGTTGCAGCTAAATTCATCCCCTGGCTTTCCGGATAAGGAAAAATTTACGCATGCTTATGTGGCGCTATCCCTGAAAGCCGTTTCCCTTTCAAACGAGCATCAGCCTTACGTAGCAACCAGCTTCAACGAATATGCCCGTGTATTTGCCGGCAACAACGAGGCTGCTTTTGTCCGGCAGGCAGCAGCCTATTACGACCAAAACAGCAAGCCGGGACAGGCTACGGTTCCTCAGGAAATCTATAAATATTTTATTGATGTGGCATCACTGAAAATCAGACAACAGTCTTTTGTCAGCGCACTGAACTTTCTCTCCGACGCCGTGTATTTCGAGAATCATTTTCCCGGAGTAAAACGTATTGCACAATTCGATAAATGTCTTATCGGTGCCCGCGACGGGCTGGCAGCCTCTTACTTAAAAGTGGCAGCAGTTGCAGCTGAAAGAAATGACAATCAGCTGGTAAGCAAATACATACAAAAAGCTTCTCAAAGCCTGAAAACTTACAACAACCTAATAAAGCCTCCGGCAATCACGCCCTGTTATTCGCAGTATGCCGGCGAAATGCTCCAAATGGCCGAAACCAGCCTGAAACAAGGGTATTTCCATAAGGCGCGCGCTCTTCTCGACACGGCATATCTGGCCTGCAACAAGCTCCCGGGTATCGATTCGTTACGAACGACTGTCTGCGAAAAGTTGTTGAAACACAGGCTTGATATTTCACGAAAATTGCTGGAGCAGAACCATATTATTGCTGCACGCGATACGCTGTTACAGATTGCAAAAGATTACCCCGGACTTTGTCCGTACAACTCAAAGCTAACACAAAATAAAGATGTTACCGAAACAGCCACCGCCATTTTTCAACAAACCATCTCGGAGGGTGCACGGCTACATAATCAGAGCCGGAATGTTCAGGCGATAGCCTACCTCAACTCGGCTACAGAATTGCAAAGAACTTTTTCGCTTACCGGTCCCCCGCAGCTGGATACACTCATTGCCGAAACCACCGTTCCCTATATTTTATCCATCATGGAAAAGGCCAACCTGGAAATCTGGAAAAAGCATTTTCAAAAAGCCGATTCTATTTTCCGGTTAGCACAGAGCCTCAGCCTGCGTTACCGGGTTTCTGAAAACAATGAAATTAAAAACACACTCGATGCCCTTTCTGTTAAAATTAAAATGGCCGGTTGCCAATGGAAACAGGAGAAAATTGCCCGGCTTTTCACACAAATCAATCAGGAGGTGAAAGCTTACCAAATGGCTGCTGCCAAAAGCTATTTTCTTAAGGCAAAGAAGTTGTATGCCGGAGCCGGCTCCTGCCATTGGGACAGAAGTCAGATGAACGGCGCTTTCAATACCTACGAAAACCTATTCCGGTTTGCAGATGAATACCACCGGCTCACGTTGCAGCTTTTTGAAAAAGGATTTGCCGCCGTTTTACCCGATTTTGTCAAACTGGAACAACAATACCAGTCGGGTCATTTGGAAAAGTTTGATTTGCCGTTTACCGGATTATATCAATTCATTCAAAGCCAGCATTCGGAATCTCTCGTTATAAAAACGGTTCATTATTTCATACGGAATAAAAACTTTACCGAAGCTTTACGCTATCTGCAATTGTCTGAAAATCCGGCAAAAGCCAAAACGGAGCAAAAGCAAATTGCCCGGGAATTTGTAAAAACAGGCATCCTGCCACAGGACACGTTGTTTGAAGAGCCGGAGCTGGCCGTTTTTGCCAGAACTTACCGTAAAGACTTCACTGCAAAAGCGAAATAAATCCTGACTGCGGTGTACTTCCCTATTCATGTCATCCAAAGGCTGAAAAACCGTAAGAGGCTGATCTTTCTTCTCTTCTCTCTGCTGAAAAAAACATAAACTTAACATCCGAAAGTTGCATCAAAAGGCAAAAATCGATAACATTGCAAACTAAAGACATTTCCATGAAAAAATTTATCCTTTTCGGAACAATTCTTTTGACCGCATTGTTATTTGGCTGTCAATCAAAGACCAACAACAATAAAAGCGTGTCAACGGTATCCGGGTCAGCAGATAGCGTCCTTTCTATGCCCTACAACAAACTGCTGACGCCAGCCGGAACGCAGCTCTTTTTTGGCGATTCGGCACTGGAAAACCATGCGTTGGATGTAGCGCTTTCGCCCAATGGAAAAACACTTGCTGTGGAAGGCCGTTACTGCGTGGTTTTTGTCCGTACCGCCGACAACAAAATCCTTTACCGGCTCATCATGCGAAAATATGACAAAGGAAATACCATGAACACCTACTCGGGTATCACCTGGTTTCAGGACAAGGGAAAACAGTTCGTTTTGTGGGGCAGTCGCAATAAATTAATGAAGGCCAAATGGGACGATAATACCGCTAAAATAGTGAAAACTTATCATTTCCAACCAAAAAAAGGTGTCAGCGCATCCATTCCCAACGAAATGGTTATCCGGAAAGAAAACGGAAAAGCCGTGGCTTACCTCGTTCTCAATGGTAACGATGAGGTGGTGAAACTAAACCTCGGTTCCGGCGGAATAATCTGGCGGCAGCCGGTGGGACTGGCGCCTTACGGCATTACCATGGCCAAAGGTAAATTGTATGTTTCCAACTGGTCGGGTTCGGTGCCGGCAGCCGGCGACAAACAAACTGCAGGAATTCCCTGGGAGAAAGCCCGGGTGGACCGTTTTGGTACAGTCTCTTCCGGAACGGTAAGCGTACTGAACCCGCAAAGCGGCAAAACACTCCGGCAAATAAAAACAGGCCTGCATCCCAACAAGATCATTGTTGGCCCCGATGAACAATTCGTGTTTGTAGCCAACGGCAACGACGATAACATTAGTGTCATCAACACCGAAACAGACAAGGTTACCGAAACCATTTCAGTCAGGCTAAACCAGGGTAAAAATCCCTATTTCGGGGACTCTCCCAACGGGCTGGCCCTCACGGCCGACGGCAAACGGCTTTATGTGGCCAATGGCATGGACAACGCCCTTGCGGTTATTGCTCTGGGACAAAAAGCAAGTCATCAGGCTTCTGCCGGCAGCAGTAAACTCCTGGGATTTATTCCGACAGCCGCTTATCCCGGTGGCATTGCCCTACAGCATGACACCCTTCTTTACGTGGCTGACATTGAAGGAATCGGAGCACGTTTAACTGTAAAAAGCAAAAAGAACCCGGCTTTTCAGACTTTTATCCCGGTAAACGGCAAAAAGACGCCTACGGCCGGCGCTTTCAACACTCACCGCATGCTGGCTTCGGTCTCCATCATTCCTGTTCCCGGCAAAGAAAAACTGGAAATTTATACACAGCAGGTAGTGCACAACAACCGGCTGGCACGGCTGGCATTGCTAAAGCTGCTGCCGCGTAAAAACATAAAACCTGTTCCCGTTCCTGCTCGTATCGGCGAGCCTTCTGTCTTCAGGCATGTAATTTACATTATAAAAGAAAACAGAACCTACGACCAGGTACTCGGCGACATTAAAAAAGGAAATGGCGATGCGGCACTTTGTACTTTCGGCGAAAATGTAACGCCCAATGCCCACAAACTGGTGAGCGAATATGTACTGCTCGACAACTACAAGGCATCCGGGAAATGTTCTGCCGAAGGACATTTGTGGACAGACGCTTCCATCGTAACCGATTACATTGAGAAAAATGTGCGCGCCTGGTACCGGAGTTATACCCATGTGCTGTACGATGCGATGGCTTATCCCAAAACCGGTTTTATCTGGGATAATGCACTGGACCACGGGAAAAGTGTAAGAATTTACGGTGAAGCCTGCAAACCGGAATGGAAAAGCGGAGAAAAATGGACGGGCATTTATGAAAATTTCCTTGCGGGGAAACCTTTTCATTTTACCAACATCACTACCATTGCCCGCGTCCGGAGCATTTTATCCCAAACTTATCCCGGCTACGACAGCCACAACATCCCGGATCAATTGCGGGCAAAAGCTTTTATCGGTGAACTGAAAGCCTTTGAAAAAATGAAAGGAGATGAATTCCCTGATCTGAGCATCATTGCGCTGCCTGACGACCATACCGCCGGAACCGCTCCCGGCCATCCCACACCGCGTGCCATGGTTGCTGACAACGATTATGCGCTGGGGCAGATTGTGGAGGCCGTGAGTAAAAGCAGGTTTTGGAAAAACACGGTGATCTTTGTTACCGAAGACGATTCGCAAAGCGGATGGGACCACGTGTCGGCATACCGTACCGTGGGCATGGTCATTAGTCCTTATTCCAAAGGAGGAAAAGTGATTTCCACGGCTTATAACCAGACTTCCATGATACGAACCATTGAACAGATTCTGGGATTGCCGCCCATGAACATCATGGATGCTTCGGCAAAACCCATGCGGGATATCTTTTCGGCAAAAGCCGACTATTCACCATACAAGGTATTGAAAAACCGCATTCCATTGAATGAGATGAACCCTCAACTGCGGGCTTTAAAGGGGAAACAAAAACGCTTTGCCCTCGCTTCCCTGAAAATAGCACAAATGGGTATTGATGCAGGTAACGACGACCTGCTCAACAGAATCATCTGGTCTTCAGTAAAAAAGCCGGAACCGTATCCTGCCCGGTTTGCAGGAAAAGATGATGATGGTGATTAAACCATTTCGGGACAACCTCAGGTATTTGGGTTAAGGGGACTTCTAATAATTCCTTTCTTTCAAGAAACAAATGTGATGAACAAGATGCAAGGCATAAATTTTTCTGAATAGCCGTAGCTATTGAGAAAAATTTTAACGCTGTCAGATTGTTTATCACATTTGTTCCCGTAGGGTTTCCAGAGTTTTTCATATACTTCTTCAAATTTTCTTACATTATCCCGATAGTGCATCAAAAATTTTCATCGTCTATAAAAAACTCTGAAAATCTTGATGCGAAGTAATTATTAGAAGTCCCCTTAAATTTGAAAATGGTTCTCAATTAAAATTTGCCGAAAAAAAAAAGTATATCGCCGAATATTTTTCAACCGAATTTATAGGCAATTCCAAATCCTCCGCGTGGATAACGCCAATCGATGTTATCACAGGCTATACGGCAGGTACCACATTCTACACAAGCCTCATAATTTATTTCAATCCGGCCGGTGTTTTCATTTTGTTCGTAAACAGCACAGGCACATACATACAGGCATTGTTTCAATTCACACGACTCACAAACCGATGCATCTTTTATCACAAGGTGCGAACCGCCTGTTTCATCTGTTTTATAGCCATTCAAATACAATTTATCTTCTAATCTCATACCATATTCCTCCATAGTTTAAACAGATCTTTCACAAGGTTACCGATTCCTATTTCCTTTTTCACGGTTTTCCAGATTAATTTTTCCTTATCTTTTTTGGAAACACCATCGACATTCAACATTTCAAAGGCCGCCTGATTCAGCAGTTTAGGATATTGCAGCAACAGATGTTTATTGGTTTGGAGCAAATCGGGAACTCCTTTATATTTTTTAAGATCCTTCAGGACAAAACTATCCCGGAGCTTTTTCACATACAGCGACAAGCTTTTTTCCGAGAAGTCGCCTCCCTGCTGCGAAACTTCAAGATACGTTTCGGCAGCAAGTTTTCCTGAAGTAATGGCAAGATTTGATCCTTCTCGGTGGATGGCATCCACCATCATGGCAGCATCGCCGGCCAGCATTACTCCGTTACCCACAAGCTTTGGCATTGCTTTATAGCCTCCTTCGGGAATCAAATGGGCCAAAAACTCTTTGGTCTCTCCCCCTTCGATGAGAGGAGCTACGGAAGGATGCTTCTTTAAATGCTCGATAAGATCGTTAGGGTTGACCTTATTATTAATTACATCTTTTAGCACCATCCCCACGCCGAGCGATACAGACTTTTTATTGGTATAAAGAAAAGCCATGGCTTCGCCATTAAAATAACTTCCTGTCATTTCAATGGTAACCCCCTCATCATTTTTCACATTAAACCGGTCATTGATAACTTTTTCATCCAGGCCAATGACCTCTTTCACAGCAATGGCCACAGAATCAGGTTTAATTTTCTTCCGGAGGCCCAACGACTTTGCAAAAAGTGAATTTACACCATCAGCAGCAATAACACAATTGGCGAACACATCACCCTGAGGGCGATCGGTTTTCACACCAATCACTTTTCCGTTTTCCACCAGAGCCTCTTTCACCACGGTACTATTTATAATTAAAGCTCCTGCTTTTTCAGCTTCACCGGCAAGCCATCGATCAAATTGAGCCCTGAAAATAGTATGACAATTGTAAGGTTTTTTATTAAAAGATTCGTTTTTATGGTTAAATCCCACAGAAGAACCCTGATCGAGAATCCAGATTCTTTGGTCAATGACATGCCTTTCAACAGGAGCATTGCCGGGGAAATCGTCAAGAACATCCTTCATACAGTCGCTGTAAAAGACACCCCCCATCACATTTTTTGAGCCGGGAAGCCGTCCTCTTTCTATAACAATAACCCGAACTCCGGCTTTGGCAAGCACAATGGCTGCTGAAAGGCCTGCGGGGCCTGCCCCCACAACTATCACATCATATTTTAACTTACTGCTCATTTTTAACTGGTGTTAGTTTTTGTTCTTTTAATTCCGCAATCAGCCTGGGAACAAACTTTATGGCATCTTCCACAATACAATAAGTAGAGACATCGAAAACAGGCGCATTTTGATCGGTATTAACAGAAATAATTACATCGGAGGTTTGCATGCCGACCAAATGCTGGATAGCGCCCGAAATACCACAGGCAATATATAATTTTGGATGAACTGTTTGACCGGTTTGCCCCACCTGCCGGGACTGAGGTGCATATCCCAATTCAACAGCTTTCCGGGAGCCTGCCCACGCACCACCGAGCAGTTCTGCCAGTTCCTTTATCATATTAAAATTATCCTTGTTTCCCATTCCCTTTCCGCCGGCTACAATAACATCATAAAAACCCAGGTTTATATTGCCTTCGGAAGAAACAACTTTTTTTAGTATCTTTTTTACAATCAGGGCTTCTGTCAAATTCGTTTTTCCCCTTATTATTTCTCCCTCTTTGGGAAGCTCTACAGGAATGGCCTTAAAGACACCGGGTCTTACCGTTGACATTTGCGGTCGGTCTTTTGGACAAACAATGGTAGCCATCAAGCTTCCGCCAAAGGTAGGGCGGGTCATCATCAGCATGCCTGTTTCGGGATCTATTTCCTGTTTTGTAGTATCCGCGGTTAATCCGGTTCTAAGTTCCGTGGCTACCGATCCCGAAAGATCGCGCCCCTGCGTGGTGGCACCAATAAGAAATATCTCCGGTTTATACCGGATAACGAGCTTCGAAAGTGCATCGCGAAAGGGTTCGGTTCGGTAATCTTTAAAGATTTCATCTTCAACAATATAGAACTTGTCTGCACCAAATCGGAAAACTTCTTCAGCAAGATGGGAAACAGACCTCCCAATAGAAACAGCGCCCACCTGACAATCAAGCTGTTTTGCCAGTTCCCGCGCTTTGGATAACAGTTCAAAAGAAACCGAATGAGCTACCCCATCGGTTTGTTCTACAAACACCCAAATATTCTTATAATGGGATATTTCGTGGTCTTTTTTGGTTAAATCAATCGTTTTGCCCATGCTATAAATCTTTTTTCAAAAACGGTATTAGGATATCAGATGTTTTTTGAACCATCTCCTCAACGGAACCGGTGAGGGTTTCTCCTCTTTGTCTTTTTTCAGGAGTAAACGCTTTTTTAACCTTGGTAGGAGAATGTCTCAAACCACATTGTTCCCTGTCGAGGTTAACGTTTTCGCTGGACAACCTTTCAATTTTTGACTGTGCAGCCTTGATTAACCACGGCAACGGGGAATGAGAAAGTTCGTTCAAACTCTCCTCCACCGTAAAAAATGCCGGCAGCGGAACCTGCAGGGTCTCCTGTCCGAATTCGGTTAACCTTGTGGCAACAGCCCGTTTTTTTTCAAAGTTGACATCATCCAATTTAATCAAATAGGTTACCAAAGGTATGTCAAACCGGGTGGCAATACCGGGTCCTGTCTGGGCAGTATCTCCATCTATGGCCTGTTTGCCGGCAAAGAAAAGGTCAACTTCCCCTTCCATCTCAATAATTTTTTTGGCGCCTTCGAAAAGTGCATAGGAAGTGGCCAGCGTATCGGAACCGGCAAAAACACGATCGGACAAAAGATAAGCCTTGTCTGCGCCTCGTGATAAGCACTCTTTTAATGCCTCCGTTGCCTGAGGAGGGCCCATGGTTAAAACGGTTACTTTTCCACCGTGTTTTTCCCTTAATTTTACCGCTTCTTCAACGGCATGAGCCTCAAAAGGATTCAGGATGGCAGGAACACCTTCCCGAATCAGCGTTCCTGTTTCGTAGTTCACTCTTACCTGCGAAGCATCGGGAACTTGTTTTATAAATACCAAAGCATGCATAAATATGGCTTTATCGAAAATTTAAGAACATGTTATTATTAACGACAGCAAAAGTATGAAAGTTCCAGGTAAAAAAACCTCTATCATATACTGAGCGCTATTTTATACGCAATAAAAATAACCGTTGATTTAGACTTAAGGAGGCTCAAATGATAAAAATTCACAGAACGTATTAACCTGATTTCGATATAACAATGAGGTCGCACCCATACCGGTCGCCCTTGGTGAAAGGGATGCGGAGTGGGCTGACAAAGCAAGGTGAAAGTATGGGAGACCTTGTTGCCTTTTTCAAATTTTTAACGAATAAACTTTTTTATTATCGCCACGACCGATGTTATTTTATTTTACCTTTGCAGCGCATTAATTAAGACACTTTATAAATAAATATGAGGAGAATCATTCCAATTATTATTCTTATAACCGGCTTTTTGGTTCAAAGCTGTAACAGTATCAAGGGGAATCAGGAGGGCGACAACATTGCTATTACACGAAAAGACAATATTGCAATTAGCGTTACGCCTGAGCATCTTACTTACGCCGCTTTTTTGAAAAAAGTATGGAACTTTGAAAAACATCCTAAAGAGTGGATTTATGAAGGAGATGAGCCTTCTGTCATTGACTTTTATGCCGATTGGTGCGGTCCCTGTAAACGTGTTGCTCCCATCATGGCTGAGATGGCAAAAAAATATGATGGCAAAGTAAAATTTTACAAAGTGAATGTAGACAAAGAAAACCAGCTGGCTTCTGTTTTCCGAATCAGAAGTATTCCTGCCGTTTTGTTTATCCCCAGACACGGCAAGCCCATGATGCAGGTCGGGCTGTTGCCTCACAACACCTACGTACAGATTATCGATGAGCAACTGCTTCACAAAAAACCGGAAACAAAAAAACAGTAAATCTTTAAATAACAGATATCATAATTAAAATGGAACATTTAACAAAACAAACTTTCTTAGAAAAAGTATTTAACTACGAAGCAAACAAAGATTGGAAATTTGAAGGCAAATTACCTTGTATTATTGATTTTTATGCTGACTGGTGCCAGCCCTGTAAAGTCGTTGCTCCTATTCTTGAGGAGCTTTCTGTTGAATTTGACGGAAAAATCAATATTTACAAAGTAAACACCGAGCAGGAAGTGGAACTGGCTTCTGCATTTGGTATCCGCAGTATTCCTTCCATGCTGTTCTGTCCTGCCGAAGGTCAGCCACAGATGTCAGTAGGTGCCTTACCGAAAGAAACACTTATTCAGGCTATTAATGACGTTTTACTGAAAAAACAGGAAATCGAAAAGTAAGCCTGACCAGAACTTAAAAAGGCTGCAATCCCTCAGGGTTTTGTAGCCTTTTTTGTTTTATTCCGCCGCTGACATGATGAGTAAAAAAACCATTCTTCTTCCGATAGCATACCTGCCGCCCGTAAGCTGGTTTTCGCTGTTGCTGAAACATCCTGTTCGGATAGAGCGACACGAAACCTATCAAAGACAGAGCTATCGTAACCGCTGTCTGATTTATTCGGAACGAGGTATCCTGCCGCTGTCTATTCCGGTGAGTAAGCCAAACGGAAACCACACACTCACCCCGGAAGTGAATATTTATAATGATGAAAAATGGTATCTGAAACACTGGCGGGCCATCCGGTCGGCCTACGAAGCCTCACCATATTTTCTTTATTATAAAGATGAATTTAAGGATTTTTTCAACGATGGTTTTGAAAAACTTTTTGATTTCGACATGCAGTTGATTTTCAAATTATGCGAAATTATGGAAATTCACCCGCAGATAAGTTTTACCGATAAATTCGAGAAAGACCCGGCCGGCATTATTGACCTTCGAAACACATTCTCGCCTAAAAAGCCGCTACCTTATCCCTTTCCCGGATACATGCAGGTTTTCTCAAGTCGTCACGGTTTCCTGCCCGACCTGAGTGTCACGGACCTGCTTTTCAATCTCGGACCGGAAAGTAAAAGCTATCTTTCAAAAATTTCTTTGATTTAGATTTTAGAAATCCAAAATCTAATTTTCAATACCGAACAGGTTAACTGCTTTAGGGTTTGTTACGAAATAAAGTGACGGGTCTCGTTTTAAACGAGATTGCGGGTTTTCAAGGCGTAAAAGTTGCGAATAGCCACTGTTTACCCCGTGAAATAGCAAAGCTAATATTTCACAGGGTGAATTTAAAACTTTTGCAACGAAGAAAAAGCGTAAAAGAACAAGCCGAAACCGTTAGGTTATTTCGTAGCAATCCCTTAAACAATTTACGACTAATATCCTAATCAGGATAAGCTATGCGTATATGATGGACATTAAGCAGCTTTTTCTTCAGTACTTTTTTAGCAATGGTAATCTCTTTCAGCGTAATGGGAGCATTACTAAACTGGTTTGATTCCATCATTGAGTTCACAATAAGCTCCACAAGATCATTTATTTTCTGTTCAGTAGGATTGACAAGGCTACGGGATGCCGCCTCTGCTGAATCGGCCATCATAACTACCGCAGTTTCTCTTGAGAATGGAACCGGGCCGTGGTAACGGAACTCTGTTTCATTCACTTCCATTCCCGGATTGAGTTTACGTTCAAGCCGGTAAAAATATTCGACTCTGCGTGTTCCGTGATGTGTTCTGATAAAGTCAATAATCTGTTCGGGAAGGTGGGCTTTTCTTGCCATCTCGATACCGGTCAGCACATGCCCCACAATAATCCGGGCACTCTCCTCATAACTCAATTCATCGTGCGGATTATAACCTTCCGGTTGATTTTCGACAAAGAACAGGGGATGTTTCATCTTACCAATATCATGATAAAGTGAGCCGGTACGTGCCAGCAGGGCATCACCTCCAATTACGAACAACACCTCTGAAGCGAGATTTGCCACCTGCATAGAATGCTGAAAAGTACCGGGCGCCTTTTCTCCCAATTCACGTAAAAGAGTATTGTTGGTATTGGAAAGTTCCAAAAGGGTCAGCTGGGTAACCAGACCAAACACTTTCTCGTAAACAAAGATAAGAGGGAAAGCAAGTAAAATCAATAAAGAGCTGCCTGCAAGCATTAAAACAAAGCGTAAGGAGATGTTAGTAAAAGAGGCTTCCTGAACAAGCAACATGCTGAAATACACCAACATATAAGTAATAAAAATAAGGATGGAGTTTCGCACAAGATGCCAGCGTTTAGAAAGTTGCCCCACAGAAAAAACCGCTACAAAACCAGCCGTAAACTGTGTATAGAGGAATTCAAAACTATTGGGAGCATAAAAGCCGAGCAGCATGAGCGTAATCAGATAGACCACCAAAGCTCCCCTGCGGTCCAGAAAAACCGCACCAATAACAGGCAGAATAGTGTATGGAATAATATAGCTCCACGAAGGATAATGGGAAAAAATGTAAAAAGAGATAATCAACAACGCCACCTGTGTTCCCACCAACAGATGCAGTTTCCTGAGTTCCTTGTAAATGGACGGCATAAACGACATTAGGAACATCAGCTCTATAAAAAACAGCAACGAAATCAATAATATCCTGCCGGTATATACATATTTCCAGGCAGCGGAATTTCCGATCTCCTGTTCATATTCCCGCTTCAGCGAAATCAGCTGCTGGTATTTCTGAGGAGTAACCAGTTCGCCTTGCGAAATAATCAACTCTCCTTTTTGTACCAGCCCCACGGTAGGAGAAATTTTTGAAAGCAGCTCCTGCCGCATCATGTCGGTCTTTTTCTGATCATAAATGACGTTCTGTACCAGCGTATTATCAATCAACTTGAACAACATCAGGCTATCGGCACTATTGAGCTGGCGAAGATAATTAAGGGCATAGTCATCGGCCTCTTTCACCGTATAGAGTTGTGACAGATTATAATCTTTTACCTCATTATTTCTAATGAGCTTGATTTGAAACGTTTTATCTTTCCCTTCGAGAACAGGATCAAGACGGATAATTCCCCGCTCCACCTGATCATAAACGGACAACAAAGCATCGAGATAAGTAATGGAATCCTGTTGACTCACTAAAGAATCTAATTTACTGCCTGCAAAATGCCAGTTTTCACCAAAACTTTTAATCAACCGTGACCTTCCCACCTTTGTAGCCTCGTCGTTGTATTGAAAATAGGGTTTAAGATTTTTCAGCACTTCCTGTCTCTCTTTGGATAACTGCTTTTCGGTTTTTAATATAGAGAAATCAAACGGAGCATACAGGTCCTTGTGCTTCCATGGTTTACCGATGCTAAACTCATACTTAAAAATCCGTTCACGAGGGCTCACCGCTACCACAATAATAACGGCCACCACAAAAGTCAATATTTTGAGCAGATCGTATGAATATTCTTGTAATTTTGGAAAAAGAGACTTCATTTTAATTTATATTGCAACAAAAATACGAAAACCTGGATTTCTACATTATTGACAAACATTTATTATGGATAAAGCCATTTGTATTCTCCCGCTGGTTCCTGTTCGCGAAAAGCCTTCGGACAAAAGCCAGATGATTAATCAACTGCTTTTCGGTGATTTGGTACAAGTCAGGGAGCGTAATAAAGATTGGGTTCTGATGGAAACAATTCACGACAACTACCCGGGTTGGGTTGACGAAAAACAACTGGCATTCCTTTCCGCAGCATTTTTTGAGCGCATGGAGAAAGAAGAAGCTGTTTTTCTATCTGAGAAATTTGTTGATGCCCATGATAAAAACGGGGACAGCCTGTCATTGATTATGGGAAACAGGTTGCCGGCTTTCGAAAAAAATGTTTTCTTTATGGGAGATACCGATTATTCACTACCGAAAAACGTTCGGCTCCTGCGGGGAAAACAAAAACAGGATGTTGTGATTGAAACAGCAAAGAGATATCTTGGAAGTCCTTATCTCTGGGGTGGGCGTTCCTATTTCGGTAACGACTGCTCGGGTTTTACGCAAATCGTTTATCGCATGTGCGGATATAACCTCTTGCGCGACAGCTCACAACAGGCAGAACAGGGTGTTATCATTAGTTTTATCGAAGAAGCAAAAATAGCTGATCTGGCATTTTTTGAAAATGAAGAGGGATGCATCATGCATGTGGGTATTTTGCTCAACAACCATCAAATTATTCACTCTTCAGGGCAGGTGCGTATCGACGCCATCGACCACGAAGGAATTTTTAACGAAAACTTAAAGAAGTACACCCACAAACTCAGGTTCATCCGAAGAATTATTGCATAAAAAAACCCGGGACGAAGCCCGGGCTTAATACATTCTTTTTTTCTCTTAATCGAGAATAACAATCTCATGGTTTATCTTTGCTGCCCTGCGCAACATTTCCGTTACACCGCAATAACGGTCTTGTGAAAGATTTGCTGCTTTTTCAAGTTTCTCCAGGGGAAGGTCTTTCCCTTTGAAAATATACCTGATATTGATGGTATGGTAATATTTGGGATACACATCGGTTAATTCTCCTTCGACCTCCACATCAAAATAATCGGGAACTACGCGCATTTTACCGAGAATAGAAATTACATCCATTGCCGTACATCCGGCCAAAGAAACCAGTGACAGCGGTTTGGGCTGAGGACCACGACCCTCGCCACCCACAGCTTCCGTTGCATCAATCATAAAGTTAAAACCACCGACTTTGGCTTCAAATGCCATTTTACCGGCCCATGTTGTATGAACTTTTGTTCCCATAATATTATATTTTAAAATTTGCACAAATTTAAAAAAAATCTTTTAGCGCTGTCGGAGGATGTTCTCCTTCGTAAGCGGTTTTACGGCATCTGTACACAATGAAGTTGCTTAAAAGTTAAAGTTCTTCTACCATTTTAGCGGGTAAATTGTTTTGGCAGTGCCAAAGGCATCCCTTTTGGAAAAGTCAGAAGGCCGACGGAAGACGGAAGTTTTTTCATCAATACAATAGCTGATAAATCTGTTGTTTATACCGGCCATTGCATATAAGATACAATATTCAAGATGCTGTTTCCTTCCGGCTTCTGACTTCTGGCTTCTGACTTCTGACTTCTGACTTCTGACTTCATTGGACTTCAGCTATTATTTATTTTTAGCTGCTGCTATGAAAAAAAACCTTCCCTTTCCCGCAAAGGGAAAAAGAAGGCTCGTAGAAGAAATAAGCGTACCGGCTATTTCTGGCCAATAGTTTCGTTATCCATGGCAACAGCCGATTTTTCAACCGTCATCTTCAAACCACCCGTACCCACTTCTAAAACAACAGTTTTTTCTTTAACCTCTGCAAGTTTTCCGTGAATACCACCGATGGTAACAACTTTATCTCCTTTTTTCAAATTTTCCCGGAATTTTTTCTGGGCTTTGCTCTTTTTGGTTTGTGGCATAATAAAAAAGAAATAGAATACCGCCAAAATCAAAAATAACGGCAATAATTGCATCCAGGAAGAGCCTTCTCCTTTTGAAGCTTGTAATAATATAAATAATGTGTTCATCTTTAAGTAAATTAATTGTTTATATTTATAATAATTTGTTTGTTCTTATCGGTTGTTACTTAATTTATCCTGACGCAGCAGGCAGTTTACATGCCCAAATCACAGGAAATCATGTTTATCATTTACCCTGCTGTGGCACCACATTTGCTTTAATGCGTAAAATCGTTCTTTCGGGTATGGTGTTGGCCAGCAACATGATACTTTTATCTTGATAGCCCATTTTGTAAGCGCTGTTAAATATCACCTCTATATTTGCCTCCTCGCCTGGTTTTACCGGTTTGTGAGGATATTTTCCCACGGTACAACCGCAACTTGTGCTTACCTTTGCTATTTTCAAATCGGATTTACCTGTATTTTTAAAATGGAAACTGTATTTGACAATTTCGCCCTGAACCATCTTTCCAAAATCGTGGACAGGTTCGGAAAAAGTCATAACAGGGGCAGCAGCAGCAACCTGCTTCGAAACATTTGACTGCACAGGCTGGCTTTTTGCATTTTGATTGTGGCAGGCGGCCAAAACCATTAACCCTGCCAAAGAAAAAACAAACAGAATCTTTTTCATATTCATATTACCTTCCTTTTTTGCTTGCAAAGATAGTAACAGAACCTTTATAGACTACCTTTTTATCTTTAAATCCCTGACATTTTAACACATAAAAGTAAGTACCATCCGGCAAGTTCCCGCCATCCCAGTCATTATGGTAATTATCCGATTCGAAAACTTTTCTTCCAAAACGGTTAAAAATGACCAGCCGGGTCTTTTCATAATAAGCATTCAACGGCTTGTAATCTGTGGCAGCTGCCGATTTAAGTCCGTTTTGAGTCCCCTGTGATGCATCTTTTGCCTTGATAACAAAATAATCGTTATAGCCATCGCCGTTGGGCGTAAACACATTGGGAATAAACAAATCCACGGGAAGAATATCTACCTGATGTGTGTACAAAGTATCACAACCCTGTTGATTATAAACCGTTAAAAAAGCGGCATAAGTACCCACTTTATCAAAAGTATGCATAACCTCCGCCTGGGGATACGAGGCCTGGTCTTTATCAAATTCCCAATAACTGTTTGAAATTTGGATGGTATCTTTTGAGAGGTTCTCGAAGGAGAAAGTGATGTGTGGATTTTGAATATAAGCCGTATCAGGAGACGCCTTGATTTTCACAACCGGATTGGGATAAGCGCGGGCATAAAACGTGCCGGCGGCTGCACAGCCATTCGGGTCGGTTACTCTGATAGAATAATATTGATGTGCACTCAAACCGATGGCGATGGAACGATCGCCGGGAGATATCTGAATGGGCTTCACATCCCAGAAATATTGATACTCCGCCGGAGCATATCCTCCGGAAGCGGTAGCTTTCACCTGCGCCGTATTGCCAATATCCAGGCTGGCATCGGTACAGGTAAGCTGTAATTGTTTAAAGCTGATATTTATTTTTGGCCGCACCTCCATGTGAAAAGGCTGACTAGTACATACAGCTCCCAATGCAGGATCAGTAACAGTAACCGTAAAATCAGTGGGCTGTGTTATTTTTACTGTAATAGAAGCTGTGGTATCGCCGGTTGACCATTTATATTTCAGACCATTCTGAGCCTGTACAGACAACATAAAATCAGCATTATAGCACACAGGCGAGGGAGCGCTCGATGTAATGGTACATAGAAGCTGGCTTTTCGCCGACTGGAAAGGCCAGACTACAAAAACAGCCAATGACCATAAAATCAGGAAAGATAATTTCGAATTTTTTCTCATGAAATTTATTCCGTTTCCCACAGATTTAACAAGATGACAAATGTAAAAATAAATCTGTAAAAAAACTTTTGGATACGCAGCATTTCTTTTCGGGCAGGTTCAGGATACAATTCCCCCGTCCCGGTTATCGTTCCAAAAGGAAATTTTTTAAATCTTCCGGCTGACAGCCGATTTCCACAGTTTGTTTGGGTCGTCCCAGACTTTCTGCCAGCCGCTGGGGTATCTCCACTTTCACAGGAATTTCCTGTTCCACAGTTTGATAAAATTTTGCCGGATGTGCCGTTTCCAGAAATATTCCCGAAACATTTTTTTCTTTCATGTAAGAAGACAATCCGAGGTAAGCTACTGCGCCATGCGGGTCTAAAATATATTGAGATCGTTTGTAAACGGCTGCTATAGTCCGGCAGGTCTCCTCATCCGAGAAATGGTACGGACTGATATCCTTCCGTGCTGCTTCAAACGAGAGGTCATAAAGTTCCTGAATACGGATGAGATTACTTGGATTCCCTACATCCATGGCATTGGAAAGCGTGGAAACTGAAGCCCGTGGCCGGAACGTGCCGGTTTCGAGATATTCCTGAAAGACATTGTTCCGGTTGGCAGCAGCCACAAAACGCTCCACGGGAAGGCCTGATTTTTTGGCCAGCAAACCGGCAGTAAGGTTACCGAGGTTTCCGGTCGGAACGGAAATAACCACCGGTTTCTCTCTGTTTTTAAGCTGGCCGTAAGCGTAAAAATAGTAAATAGCCTGGGGCAGCAACCGCGCAATGTTGATGGAATTGGCAGAGGACAAATGCATCCGCCTTTTCAATTCCTCATCAGCGAAAGCAGCTTTTACCATCCGCTGACAGTCATCAAAGTTTCCGTTCACCTCCAATGCTGTGATGTTTTTCCCCAAAGTGGTAAATTGTTTTTCCTGAAGTTTGCTGACTTTGTTTTTCGGATACAATACCACTACATCGATATTGGGCATATCGAAGAAACCCCGTGCTACGGCACTGCCCGTATCGCCCGAAGTAGCCACCAAAATGGTTGTTTTATGGGTTGTTGAGAATTTGGACAGAAAACGCGCCAGCGTCCGTGCACCCACATCCTTAAAAGCCAGGGTAGGTCCGTGGAAAAGCTCTAAAGCATATTTGTCCGGTTCCACTTCAACCAGCGGAATATCAAAAGAAAAAACATCTTTCATGATGGCATTCAGTTCGGCATCCGATAATGCGCCGGTGACATAAGGTTTCAGGAAATGAAAGCCGATTTCGCTCAGCGACATTCCGGGAAGTGCATTAAAAAAAGAGCCGGGCAGAGCCGGAATTTTCTCCGGGAAATACAATCCTTTGTCTCCGGCCATACTTTTTAGCACAGCTTCTTTAAAAGATACATTTTCCGATTTATGGTTTGTACTGTAATACTTCATTTTAGCCTGTTTTTAAAGTTCTTCAATCATTTATTTCATTCAGAATACGGATACCCTTTTTGTTAATACCGGAGGTGTACGTTTCGAACGGAACATCCGTTTCTGCATAAATTTTCCGCATGGCTTCGGTTACCTCTCCGGCTGTAGCCAAATCGGCCGAAAGGGCAAAAACAGAAGGCCCCGATCCGGAAATACTACATCCGAGAGCGCCCGCATCCAGAGCAGCCTGTTTGAGTTCATCAAACATCGGAATAAGTAATGAGCGGACGGGCTCCACAATACCATCATGCATCGAGCGGGCTATCAGGTCGAAATCTTCCATAAAAAGTCCGCTGACAAGTCCGGCCACATTGCCCCACTGGATCACGGCATCTTTTAACAGAAGTGATTTCTTCAGGATATTCCGTGCGTTTTTGGTTTTCACTTCAATCAACGGGTGAATCAGGCTCACCGAGAGCCTTTCCGGGGTATGCAGGGGAATCACATCAAGGGGCCGGGTGCTGCGTACCAGCGTAAAACCGCCAAACAAATTGGGCGCCACATTATCGGCGTGCGCTACCCCCGAAGCCAATGCTTCGCCCAGCATGGCAAACTGTACCAGTTCTGTTTTTCCAAACGGTTCGTCCAGCAGTTTGTTGACACCAAAAGCTGCGCCGCCGGCGCTGGCGCCGCTGGATCCCATGCCGCTTCCCGGAAGAATACCTTTTTCCATTTCGATGAGGATGCCAAAACCGGGCTGCCTCTTTTCGACCATGGCCAACGCCACCACCCCTGCCACATTCTTCTCCGGCTCGGTGGGGAGTTCCCGGTAGTTTTTCATCACAATGCGGATACCTTTTTCAGCTGTTTTCCGGAAAGTCATCCGGTCGCCGGCCTTCTCCACAGCAAAACCCAGAATATCAAAAGCACAGGAGACATTGGCAACCGTAGCCGGAGAAAAAATTTTAAGTTCATTCATGTTCGTCAGTTTATTGATTTACAATAGAAATAATGTCTGCAAAAACGCCGGAGGCCGTTACGGCCGCCCCTGCCCCTGCCCCTTTAATGACTAATGGCTGTTCGTTGTAACGTTGCGAATAGATAAGCACTATATTGTCTTTTCCATCGAGTTGGAAATAAGGTTGCGAAGCATCAGCCATTTGCAGACCCACCATAGCTTTTCCGTTATCGAATTCGGCCACATACCTCAATTTTTTCCCTGCCCCGGCTGCCTCTTTCCGTAATTTTTCAAAATAGTCGTCATATCGGCTCAACGCTTCCGTAAACGCCTCAACAGAAGGCAGGTTCATCAAGCTTTCGGGCATAAACGGATTGATTACCACCTCTTCCGGTTCCAGCGGATACCCGCTTTCGCGGGCCAGGATAAGAATCTTCCGCATCACATCTTTTCCGCTCAGGTCAATGCGCGGGTCGGGTTCGGTATAGCCTTCCAGCCGGGCCTGTGCCACCACATCCGAAAACGCAACACCTTCCGTAAAATGATTAAAAATGAAATTCAGACTGCCCGACAACACCGCTTTGATTCGCAGAATCTTGTCGCCGCTTTTTATCATGTCGCCAATGGTTTTCAGCACAGGCAATCCGGCGCCCACATTTGTTTCGTACAGATATTTCTTCTTCATAGCTAAAGCAGTATCATTCAATAGTTTATAAGTCACATAAGAGGCGGAAGAGGCTATTTTGTTAGAAGCAACGACACTGATACTGTTTTTAAGTACCGTTTCGTAAAGTCCGGCAATTTCGGCACTCGCGGTATTATCCACAAAAATAGAGTTTCGCAGGTTAAGTGCTTTCATTTTCCGGAGAAACAATTCCGGGTCCATAGGCTCCCCTTCAGACAGCAACCTTTCTTCACGGTTCTTAAAATCGATAGAGCGTTCATCGAAAAGCATCCGGTGACTATTGGCCAGTGCTATCACCTTTATTTTCAGTGCGTATTCCTTTTTCAAATAATCGTACTGGTCGTTAAGTTGTTGCAAAAGCGTTCCGCCCACATTTCCAACACCCACCATAAAAACATGTACTTTTTTATAACGGGCAAGAAAAAACCGTTCGTGCAACACGTTGAGCGCTTTGGTAACATCTTTTTTCAGTACCACGAAGGATACGTTTCGTTCGGAGGAACCCTGGGCAATGGCACGAATGTTCACGCCATTTTTTCCGAGGGCATCAAAAGCTCTCCCGCTCAGTCCCAGCGATGATTTCATGTTGTCGCCCACCAGCGCAATAATGGAAAGTTCCTGTTCGACCTGCAAAGCATCAACGATGGCCAGTTTTCTTTCCGATTCAAACTCCTGTTCGATAGCTTTTCGGGCTTCCCCCACATCCGAGGGGTCGATGGCCAGCGTAATGGAGTGTTCGGATGAAGCCTGAGTAATAAATATGACATTGACTTTTTGCTGCGACAGGCACGAGAAAAGGCGGGCGGCAATTCCGGTTACACCCACTAATCCACCGCCGGAAAGTGTCAGCAAAGCAATACTTTCAATGTGAGAGAGTCCTTTTACCAGGCTTCCATGAGGCGTTCCGTTGCGGTCGATGAGTGTTCCGGGAGCATCGGGATGAAAGGTATTTTTTATCCAAACCGGAATATCTTTTTTCATAACAGGCTGGATACTCGGCGGGAAAACCACCCTGGCGCCAAAATGAGACATCTCCATAAGCTCACTGTACGACAGTTTTTTCAGGGGAAGTGCACTTTCCACAAAAGCCGGATCGGCAGTCATCACGCCATCCACATCTGTCCAGATTTCCAATGCGGAAGCATCAACGGAAGCCGCCAGGACAGCTGCTGTGTAATCGGAACCACCGCGGCCCAGCGTTGTCGGTTTGCCATTTGCCGAAGAGGCAATAAATCCCGAAACAAAAACATGCTCTTTTACGTTGTTTATCTGTCGCTGAAAGCGTTTCCCGGTTTCCTCAAAATTTACCTGTGCATGTCCGAAAGTTTCGTCGGTGAGGATGATTTCGCGCGCATCGAGCAAACGGATCCGGACACCATAATAATTCAGGGCTTTGGAAAGCACCAGCCCCGAAAGCCGTTCGCCGAAAGACAACAACAGATCATCTGTTTTTGGATTTATTTCCTGTAACAGGAAAATACCGAGACAGATATCTTCCAGTTCGTTCATCATCATTTTTATCCCGGCTTTGATTTCACTTTGGTATTTCAGCGGGAAAAGTGTGTCAATGACGCTGAGATGGACGCTTTCAATATCTTTCAGGATTTGTTTGTATCGCTCATCACCAAGACTTGCTATTTTACCACTTTCTTCAAGCTGGTCAGTAACTTTGCCCAGGGCAGATGCCACCACGGTCAATTGGCAGTTATTTTTTTCTCTGATGACGATTTCAATAACTTTTTTTATGTTTTCGGCGTTGGCTACTGAGCTGCCTCCGAATTTTAAGACTTTCATTTTTTTCTTTTTTTTAAATAGGAATAAACAGGCAACACAGCGCATACGGATGTCTGTTTTGTTAAATAAGCGGGGATAATGTTCCCCCATGGGATAATATGAAAGATGTAACCCCCTAAGGGGTTGAGGTTGTAGAGGTGGTAAAAGCAGACATAACAACGCTATAACCCAGTGGATTACGCCCTGAAGTTCCTGAAAGAAGTGCTATGTGTGAATCTTTTTTCAAGTATCTGACTTTATGGGGGTAAATGTAGAAAAAAATTTATTCACCCGACAGAGCCTGATGAAAAAAGATAAAATAAATTTTTGAAAATCCGAGAACAACTGATGACCAGGCTAATTGGATGAGAGATGGCTTATTCGCTTCTGAGAGCCGTAGCTTCAGCGCAGGCTCACACACATCCCATCCTCATACTATACGCAGAACCGGCAACAGGGGACAAGCAATAAGCTATTCTACTCTTTCAGCTATTTCTTTTCCCCCTGCTTAAACTTCGGTTCATAGCTATCATAACTCATCGACAGCTTTGTAAACTGCACAAAATAATTGTTAATGTCGGTGTAGTTATTGTTGTTGGCAATAAAAGCGTAAGTTTTTCCGCCTTTCATGGCCAGGGTATCCTGGCTGTCAATAACAACGATAGTTGAATCATAGCTTACGGCTTTAAAAACAGCTTTCCCCACCCCCAGCTTCTCCACAAGCCACACAGCATTATCCTGAAAGGAAACGTGAGCAATTTTATCGCCATAAACACTTAAATTATAGGCAATTTGAAACGTATCAGGGGGATTAATAATAGGTTCAAGATAGCTGTACAAAGGAATTTTAGAGCCTGCGGGGTGTTTATTACAATCAGCTGAAGAAAGCATAACAATACCTATCAGTGAAATCAAAAAGAGTTTGGTATAGCTTTTCATTGCGAAAAATATTGTTATCGTACAAAGTTAAGCATTTCTTCCACAACAGTTTTTATATTTCTTTCCGCTGCCACAGGGGCAGGGATCGTTACGCCCAACCTTTTTGGCTACTTTAACAGGCTGTGGCTTCCCGTGTTGCTGAGTGTCGGCATACGCTTGCGAGAGCAAGTCTCCACGTTCTTCCCGGATCTTCGAGCGGTCAATACCACGGTCGATTTTAGCTTCTCTGAATGCCTGCTGGTTCGGATTGTAAATATCTCCTCTGATAAGGTATGAGACCACTTCGTTGTTGATTTTTTCGATCATCTGTTTGAAAAGGTTAAACGACTCAAACTTATAAATCAACAACGGGTCTTTTTGCTCGTAAGAAGCGTTCTGGACAGACTGTTTCAGGTCGTCCATTTCGCGTAGTTGCTCTTTCCATGCGTCGTCAATAGTAGAGAGGACGATCCCTTTTTCAAAAGCAAGGGCAATTTCTTTTCCCTCCGATTCGACGGCTTTTTTCAGGTTAGCGATAATCTGAACCTGTTTTTTCCCATCGTAAAAAGGAATGGCAATATTTTCGTATTGTGACTGGTTTTCGTACACATCCTTTACTACGGGAAAAGTCTGCAGGATAAGGCGTTCGCGCTTTTGCTGATATGATTTATAAACCTTTGTAAAAAGCTTTTCGGTAATCTCTTCAGGAGGCATCGACAGAAACTCTTTTTCATTAACCACCGATTCGGTAGAGAGCACCCTCAGGAGCTGCATCTCAAAAGTCTTAAAGTCACTATTCTCCTGATTCTCAGTAACAATCTGCTCACAGAGGTCAAACATCATGTTGGAAATATCTACTGCAAGACGGTCGCCAAAGAGGGCGTGCCGGCGTTTTTTATAGATAACCTCCCGTTGTGAGTTCATAATGTCATCATATTCCAGCAAACGCTTTCTGATGCCAAAGTTGTTCTCTTCTACTTTCCTTTGAGCCCGTTCGATGGATTTGGTAA